>NZ_FNJW01000008.1:1500000-1757500 GCF_900102725.1 Carnobacterium viridans
GATAACGCCTTGTTTGTCATCTTCCATGTATTCAACATCTTTAATGAAACCTTCACGTTTCAAAATGTTAGCAATATCTTTTTTAATTTTTGATGCAGGTGCTTCTAGTTGTTCGTGACGTGCTTGGTTAGCATTACGTACACGAGTTAGAAAATCTGCAATCGGATCTGTCATGACCATTGAATTTAGCCTCCTTTATGCGAGTATCGTATTACCAGCTTGCTTTTTTCATGCCAGGAATTTGTCCTTTATAGGCAAGTTCACGGACGCAAATACGGCAAAGTTTAAATTTGCGGTAAACTGAGTGTGGACGTCCACAGCGTTCACAACGAGTATATGCTTGAGTTGAGAATTTAGCAGGGCGTTTGTTTTTAGCAATTTGTGATTTTTTAGCCACGTAGTTCGCCTCCTATTCTTATTTTTGGAATGGCATTCCAAGTTGTGTTAACAATTCACGAGATTCTTCGTCTGTATTAGCAGTCGTTACAATAACAATATCCATTCCGCGGACTTTGTCTACTTTATCGTAGTCAACTTCTGGGAAGATTAATTGTTCTTTAACGCCTAACGTGTAGTTTCCACGTCCGTCAAAAGACTTGTTGCTGATACCGTGAAAGTCACGTACACGAGGAAGTGAAACAGAAACTAATTTGTCTAAGAAATCATACATTCTGTCTCCACGTAATGTTACTTTAGTACCAATCGGCATACCTTCACGTAAACGGAAGCCAGCGATTGATTTTTTTGCTTTAGTGATTAATGGTTTTTGACCAGAAATAACTGTTAACTCATCAACAGCTTTGTCTAAATTTTTAGCATTTGATACAGCATCACCCACACCCATGTTGATAACGATCTTATCTACTTTAGGAGTTTGCATAACTGATTTGTAACCAAATTTTTCTACCATTGAAGGTGTTACTTCTTGGATATATTTTTCTTTAAGGCGGTTCATGAAGTTCATACCTCCTTCCTTATCTATTATTTATCTAAAACTTCACCGGTTTTTTTAGAAATACGTACTTTTTTGCCGTCTTCAACTTTAAAGCCAACACGAGTTGGTTCGCCAGTTGCAGCGTCTATAAGCATAACATTTGAAACGTGGATAGGGGCTTCCATTTCAATGATTCCACCTTGTGGATTCGCTGAGTTGGGTTTTTGATGTTTTTTCATAACATTAACGCCTTCTACGATTACACGATCCTTTTTAGGAAAAGCTTTTAATACAACAGCTTCAGTTCCTTTGTCTTTACCAGTAATAACTTTTACTTTATCGCCTGTTTTAATGTACATGTCTTTCACGCACCTCCTTTGTGGATGGTTGATTATTAAAGAACTTCTGGAGCAAGTGAAACGATCTTCATGAAGTTGTTGTCACGCAATTCGCGAGCAACTGGTCCAAAGATACGAGTTCCACGTGGGCTCTTATCGTCACGGATAATTACACATGCATTTTCATCAAACTTAATGTAAGAACCATCTGAACGGCGAGCTCCTGATTTAGTACGAACGATAACTGCACGAACGACTTCACCTTTTTTGACAACGCCACCTGGTGTTGCATGTTTTACAGTACAAACAATTACATCACCAATGTTAGCAATTTTACGGCCTGATCCGCCTAATACTTTAATAGTTAAGACTTCACGAGCTCCTGAGTTATCTGCAACTCTCAAACGACTTTCTGTTTGGATCACTGTGGTATCCTCCTTCCAGATTTGGAAACTATGTTATTTGTTGAAAAACCTTAAATCGTAACAGATTCTACAACAACTTCTACTAAACGGAAATGTTTTGTAGATGACAACGGACGAGTTTCCATAATTTTTACGATATCGCCAATTTTGGCAACATTGTTTTCATCATGTGCTTTATATTTTTTTGAGTATTTAATACGTTTACCGTAACGGCTGTGTTTCTTTTGAGTTTCTATTACGACAACAATCGTTTTATCCATTTTGTCTGAAACAACTCGGCCTTGGTAGACTTTACGTTGATTACGTTCTTCACTCATTGTTTGGTGACCTCCTTTGACAATCAACTATTTTTGTAATTCAGCTTGACGTAACGCAGTTTTAATACGTGCAATCGATTTGCGAACTTCACTTAAACGAGCAGTATTTTCTAGTTGGCCAGTAGCTAACTGGAATCTTAGATTGAATAACTCTTCTTTAAATGCTTTTTCTTTCTCAACCATTTCAGCAGTGGTTAACTCTTTAAGTTCATTAGCTTTCATTCGATTCACCACCAATTTCTTTACGTTTTACAATCTTAGTTTTAACAGGTAGTTTATGAGAAGCCAAACGAAGTGCTTCACGAGCTACTTCTTCTGATACTCCATCAACTTCAAACATGATTTTTCCACGTTTAACTGGTGCAACCCAACCTTCAGGTGCTCCTTTACCAGAACCCATACGAACTCCAATTGCTTTAGACGTATATGATTTATGAGGGAAGATTTTAATCCATACTTTCCCACCACGTTTCATGTAACGTGTCATTGCAATACGAGATGCTTCAATCTGACGGTTTGTGATCCATTTTGACTCTACGGCTTGTAAACCCCATTCACCAAAAGTTACTTCTTTCCCACCTTTAGCTTCACCGCGCATTTTACCTCTAAACTCACGACGGAATTTTACACGTTTAGGTACTAACATGATTATTTCCCTCCTTTCTCAGTGTTCTTTTTTGCAGGAAGAACTTCTCCACGGTAAATCCAAACTTTTATGCCTAGTTTACCATAAGTTGTAGCTGCTTCTTCCCATGCGTAGTCGATGTCGGCACGCAATGTATGAAGAGGAACAGTTCCTTCTGAATGTGTTTCGCTACGAGCGATATCTGCACCATTTAAACGGCCAGAAACCATTGTTTTAATACCTTTAGCTCCAGCACGCATTGTGCGTTGGATAGCTTGTTTTTGAGCACGACGGAAAGCAACACGGCTTTCTAATTGACGAGCAATTCCTTCGCCGACTAATTTAGCATCTAGATCAGGGCGTTTGATTTCCACGATGTTGATGTGAACTCTTTTGCCTGTTAAATCATTTAATTTTTTACGTAATGCGTCAACTTCAGACCCACCTTTACCAATAACCATTCCTGGTTTAGCAGTGTGAACTGAAACGTTAACACGGTTAGCAGCACGTTCAATTTCTACTTTAGAAACAGAAGCTTCGCTTAATTTTTTTGCGATATATTCGCGGATAGCGATATCTTCGTGTAAATAGTTTGCGAAATCTTTTTCTGCATACCATTTAGAATCCCAATCGCGGATGATACCTACACGTAAGCCTGTTGGATTAATTTTTTGACCCACAGATTATCCCTCCTTCTTTTCAGATACCACTATTGTAATGTGGCTTGTGCGTTTCAAGATTGGTGCAGCTGATCCTTTTGCACGTGGACGGAAACGTTTCATCGTTGGTCCTTCGTTAACATAAGCTTCGCTTACTACCAAATTTTCTACGTCTAAATCGTAGTTATGTTCTGCATTAGCAATTGCTGACATTAAAACTTTTTCGATTGCTGGTGAAGCACCACGTGGAGTGAATTTCAAAATTGAAATTGCTTCTCCAATGCTTTTCCCTCTAATAAGATCGACAACTAAACGAACTTTACGAGCTGCAATACGAACAGTTTTAGCAGTTGCTTTAGCTTCTGTAATTTGTTCTGCCATATCGAGTTATCCTCCTCTCAAAATTAACGTTTAGTTTTTTTATCATCCGCAGTGTGTCCGCGGTATGTTCTTGTTGGTGCAAATTCACCTAATTTGTGTCCGACCATGTCTTCTTGAATGTAAACTGGTACATGCTTGCGTCCATCATAGACTGCGATTGTGTAACCAATGAAACTCGGGAAAATTGTTGAACGACGTGACCAAGTTTTAACGACAGATTTCTTTTCGCCTTCAGCCATTGCATTCATTTTTTTCATTAAGTGTTCATCGACAAAAGGTCCTTTTTTAAGACTACGACCCATGGGTGAACCTCCTTCCATTCCTTAGGAAAGTTGGTAAAACCAACTAACCTAGGTTTATTTTGTTTTACGACGACGCGTAATAAATTTATTAGATTGAGCTTTCTTGTTACGTGTTTTCAATCCAAGAGCAGGTTTACCCCATGGAGTCATTGGACCAGCATGTCCGATTGGAGCTTTACCTTCACCACCACCGTGTGGGTGATCGTTCGGGTTCATTACAGATCCACGAACAGTTGGGCGTTTGCCTAACCAACGAGAACGTCCGGCTTTACCAATGTTAATCAATTCATGTTGTTCGTTACCAACAGAACCGATTGTTGCACGACAAGTTCCTAAGATTAGACGAACTTCACCTGAGTTTAAGCGGATTAATACGTATTTGCCTTCTTTACCTAACACTTGCGCGCTAGTTCCAGCTGAACGAACTAATTGTCCACCTTTACCTGGTTTCATTTCAATATTGTGGATTACAGTACCAGCAGGAATATTTTCTAATAAAAGAGCATTTCCTGTTTTGATATCTACTGTTTCTCCTGAAACGATTTGTTGTCCTACTTGGATTCCTTTAGGTGCGATGATGTATGTTTTAATACCATCAACGTATTGTACTAAAGCAATGTTAGCTGAGCGATTTGGATCGTACTCAATTGTTTTGATGATACCCACGATACCGTCTTTATTACGTTTAAAGTCGATAACACGGTAGTTACGTTTGTGTCCGCCACCACGGTGACGTACCATGATCTTACCAGCATTATTACGTCCGGCTTTTCTTTTGTTTGGTTCCAACAATGTCTTTTCAGGCGTTGTTGAAGTGATTTCTGCGAAATCAGAACCAGTCATATTACGACGGCCGTTTGTGGTAGGTTTGTATTTTCTAATACCCACGTGTTTTACCTCCCGATGTTTATTTTCAAAGCTTTAATTAAGCTTCAAACAATTCGATTTCTTTTGATTCAGTTGTTAAAGTTACGATTGCTTTACGACGTTTTTTAGTGTATCCAGTATGTTTACCCATACGTTTTAATTTTCCACGTACGTTCATAATGTTAACATTAGAAACTTTTACGTCAAAAATTTCTTCAATCGCTTGTTTTACTTGAGTTTTATTTGCGCGAACATCCACTTCGAAAGTGTATTTTTTGTTATCTTGAGCAGCCATTGCTGCTTCAGTGATAATTGGGCGCAAGATTACGTCACGTACATCCATTATTGAAGAACCTCCTCTAGCTTAGTTAGAGCAGTTTGTGTCAAAATCAGTTTTTCATGCGCTACAACATCTAACACAGTAACATTATCAAAAGCTACAACTTTAACTCCTGGAAGGTTACGAGCAGATAATGTTGCGAAATCATTGTCGTTTTCTACTACGATAAACGCTTTAGAATCAACATTTAGATTTTTTAACACTTGTGCAAATTCTTTAGTTTTCGGTGCATCAAAGTTCAATGCGTCAACAACGATTAAATCTCCGCTTACTACTTTTGTAGAAAGAACAGATTTGATTGCTAAACGACGAACTTTTTTAGGAAGTTTGTAGCTGTATGAACGTGGAGTTGGTCCGAAGACGATTCCACCACCGCGCCATTGTGGAGATCTGATTGACCCTTGACGAGCACGACCAGTTCCTTTTTGAGCCCACGGTTTACGTCCACCACCGCGTACTGCGCTGCGATTTTTAACTGCGTGATTTCCTTGTCTTAATGAAGCACGTTGCATGATGATTGCATCAAAAACAACGTTTTCGTTTGGTTCGATACCGAAAATAGCGTCGTTTAAAGTAACTTCACCATTTTGTGTACCATCTTGTTTGTATAAGGCTACGTTTGGCATTCCTTTGTTCCTCCTCTCTTAATTTTTATTTAGCTTTTTGAAAAGCTGATTTAATTTGGATTAAGGATTTTTTAGACCCAGGTACATTTCCTTTAATAAGAATTACATTTTTTTCGACGTCAACGCGAACAACTTCAAGGTTTTTGATAGTTACGCGGTTTCCGCCCATACGACCTGGTAGTAATTTGCGCTTGAATACGCGGTTAGGATCTACAGGACCCATTGACCCTGGACGACGGTGGTGACGGGATCCGTGAGACATTGGTCCACGACTTTGTCCGTGGCGTTTAATAACACCTTGGAATCCTTTACCTTTGGTAGTCCCCGTTACATTAACGATGTCTCCAGCTTTGAAAGCATCAACTTTCACTTCTTGTCCTACTTCGTAGTCTCCAAGCTCAACATCGTCAAATTCACGAATGAAGCGCTTAGGAGTAGCATTTGCTTTTGCTACATGACCCATTGCAGGTTTATTAGACAATACTTCACGTTTATCTTGGTAACCTAATTGAACTGCTTCGTAACCATCCGTTTCGATTGTTTTAACTTGTAAAACAACGTTTGGAGTTGCTTCGATTACAGTTACTGGAATTAATTCACCAGACTCAGTAAAGACTTGTGTCATTCCTACTTTTTTTCCTAAGATTCCTTTGGTCATGAGTACACCTCCATTATATTTTTTTAAATTAAAGCTTGATTTCGATATCTACGCCAGATGGTAGATCTAGTTTTGTTAAAGCATCAACAGTTTTAGCTGTTGGATTAACAATATCAATCACACGTTTGTGTGTACGCATTTCAAATTGTTCACGAGAATCTTTATATTTGTGAGTCGCACGGATCACAGTGTAAAGAGTTCTTTCTGTTGGCAATGGAATTGGACCAGATACACTAGCACCAGTTCTTTTTGCTGTTTCTACAATTTTTTCCGCTGATTGATCTAAGATACGATGTTCATATGCTTTTAAGCGGATACGAATCTTTTGTTTTGCCATTATTTTCCCTCCTTCGCCTATTTTTATAAATTAGACATTGCTCCACGAAAATCTCCGATACACGCGCCGTGACAAAGCGGCCGGGTGTGTCGCAACCTCTCGTTTCATAGCCATTGGGTTTCTTTCGAATACCCCTAGCACGATTCCACTTATGAAATCAGCACCTTTTTAATTATACAAAAAAACACTTTTTTAATCAAGCTTTTTTTGATGTTTGCTAAATTAATTTATTCTTATCTAAAAATAATCCTCTATTTTTGCTAATTTTCTCGTTTATCTTGTTTTACGAAAAAAATAAACTAAGCTAGGAATACATCAACGTTTCCCATCTTAGCTTATTTTGTTTTGTTTGTCTATTTATTTGTTTGATTAATTTATTTCTTCTATATATTATCCTAATTGTTTTATTTTACTCTACTTTTTGAATCCAGCCAACCGGTGCTTCTACGTCACCATACTGAATGCCGGTAAGTTCTTCATACAATTTCTTCGTCACTGGTCCAGTTTCTGTTTCACTATAAAAGACATGAAAATCATCTTTATTTTGTATTCCACCAATTGGCGAAATAACAGCAGCTGTCCCACAAGCCCCAGCTTCTTTAAAATCATCTAGTTGATCAATGAATACATCTCCTTCGATAACTTCAAGCCCCAAACGTTCTTTGGCTAGATAAAGCAATGAATATTTTGTGATGCTCGGTAAAATAGAAGGCGATACCGGTGTCACAAATTTATTGTCTTTTGTAATTCCAAAGAAATTTGCTGAACCTACTTCTTCTATCTTAGTATGGGTCGTTGGATCTAAGTAAATTGCATCACTAAAGTTGCGTTTATGAGCCTCAGATCCCGGGAGCAAGCTACCTCCATAGTTTCCTCCAACTTTCGCAGCTCCGGTTCCATTTCCAGCAGCTCTATCGTAATCAGAGACCATAAAGTTGGTTGGTTTCAGACCACCTTTAAAGTAGGCTCCAACAGGCATACAAAAGATAGAAAATAAATATTCTTCTGCCGGCTTCACTCCAATGTTATCTCCTACACCAATCATATACGGACGAAGATACAACGAACCTCCTGTACCATAAGGCGGAATATACTGTTCATTCGCTTTTACTACTTTTTTAACAGCTTCAATAAATGCATCTGTCGGTATAGCAGGCATCATTAATCTTCTACAGCTGCGTTGCATCCGTTCTGCATTTTGATCCGGTCGGAACAAATTGATTGAACCGTCTTTTGTTCGGTAGGCTTTCATTCCTTCGAAAACTGTTTGTCCATAGTGTAAAGCCGTCGAACCTTCACTGATATGAACTTTATTGTCTTCTGACAACGTTCCATTATCCCATTCTCCATCTTTCCAGAACGAAATGTATCTATAATCGGTTTTTATGTAACTAAAACCTAAATTATTCCAGTCGATATCTACTATTTTTGTCATCCTATCACTCCTTATCACTAATGTTCTTTAGTGTAACACATCAATGATAAAATTATGAGAGTTTTCTTACTATTATATTTTTTTTCATATGTAAGTTCTTTTTTCAATTTTTTAAATCATTCACGATAATTTGTACAACTTCTTCTTGTGTCAACTCTTTTGGAATCATTCTTTCATGTGGAATTCCTAAGTAATCTTTTTCATTCCACCAACTACGCATTTCTTTTTCGCCAAATTCATTTACCTTTGTTCTTTTCTTATGTCTGTCAAGAGTCTCATCGAAAGGTAGGTCAAAGTAGTAAGTATAAACATTCGGTTTAAATGTATGTATTAAATCGAGCAACATATTTTTATACCTTTCGTTAACCATAATTCCCTCTACAATGACAATAGGGCATTTTCCTAATCCATATTCAGCAATTTGCTTGATTAATTCAATGGACAGATTGCCTTCTCGATCATTAACCTTAAGCATATCTCGTCTAACGACATCTTGAGAAACAACCAAAGTAGCTTCTCCCAATAGTTCTTGCAGCTTTAAAGCCGTTGTTGTTTTACCACTTCCAGAATTCCCACGCAAAATAATTAATTTTGAATCCATTTTTACAACTCCTAGCGAATAGATAGTCTGCTGATCTTCTTATCTATTATACTCTATACATAAGAATTTTATCTTGAAAACTAACATTAGTTGCTAAATAAAAGGTTGCATGACAAATAGTGTTGGTGCATCAAACTAAAATTTCTTCTGGAATGAACGGGTTTGCTTGTATAGAGCCATGAGACCGCCTGAAGATTATAACCTTCAGGCTTTCAAGCCTCAAACAAAACGTCATCGCTGAAGCGTCAACGCTCTGTAATTCGCATTGAATCCTCTACACGGCTATAAGCAACCCCTATTCCTCCAAAAATTTTGTATAATCAATTTAGAAATCTACCCACACTAAAAATTATAGCACCAAATAAAAAAGTCCTGTCACAAGGACAGGACTTTTTTCTCGTATGATCACGCTCTATACCAGATAGAGTCAATTTTTATTGTTTACTTTTAGAGTTGATTAAGCTTCGATTGAAGCAACAACGCCGGCTCCAACAGTACGTCCACCTTCACGAATAGTGAATTTAGTTCCTGCATCGATAGCGATAGGTGCGATCAATTCAACGTTGATTGTAACGTTGTCTCCTGGCATAACCATTTCAGTACCTTCTGGCAACTCAACAACACCAGTTACGTCAGTAGTACGGAAGTAAAATTGTGGGCGGTAGTTAGCGAAGAATGGAGTGTGACGTCCACCTTCTTCTTTAGATAAGATATAAACTTCACCTGAGAATTTTGTATGTGGAGTAATTGAACCTGGTTTAGCTAAAACTTGTCCACGTTGGATGTCTTCACGAGCAACCCCACGTAACAATGCACCAATGTTGTCCCCTGCTTGAGCAAAGTCTAACAATTTACGGAACATTTCAACACCAGTAACTGTTGATTTAGTAGTAGCTTCATGAATTCCGATGATTTCTACTTCTTCACCGACTTTAATTTGTCCAGTTTCTACACGTCCTGTAGCAACTGTTCCACGTCCAGTAATTGAGAATACATCCTCAACTGGCATCATGAATGGTTTGTCAGTATCACGTTCTGGAGTTGGGATGTAAGAATCTACAGCATCCATCAATTCCATAATTTTATCTTCGAATTCTTCAACGCCTTCAAGAGCTTTAAGAGCTGAACCAGCGATAACTGGAGTGTCATCACCAGGGAAGTCGTATTCTGACAATAAGTCACGAACTTCCATTTCAACTAATTCTAATAATTCTTCATCATCAACTTGGTCAACTTTGTTTAAGAAAACAACGATGTATGGAACACCAACTTGGCGAGACAATAGAATGTGTTCACGAGTTTGTGGCATTGGACCATCAGCAGCAGATACTACTAAGATAGCTCCATCCATTTGTGCAGCACCAGTGATCATGTTTTTAACATAGTCAGCATGGCCTGGGCAGTCTACGTGAGCGTAGTGACGAGTTTCAGTTTCGTATTCAACGTGAGAAGTGTTGATCGTGATTCCACGTTCGCGTTCTTCAGGAGCTCCATCGATAGAAGCGTAGTCCGTTGCAGTACTCTTGAAACCTCTTTTAGCTAATACAGTTGTGATTGCAGCAGTTAATGTTGTTTTACCATGGTCAACGTGTCCAATAGTACCAATATTAACGTGCGTTTTTGAGCGATCGTATTTTTCTTTTGCCATTTTAGTAATTTCCTCCTCATAGTGAGTTGTTTTTTTAGTGATAAGGATAGAATAAGATTATCCCATCCCCATCATTTGTAAAAATTATAACGATTATCCATTAGAAAATCAATACTTAACGTTGGAGAGCAAATTAAGATTAGTTTGCTGATCCGCCATTTTTCTTGATAATTTCTTCAGAGATAGATTTTGGCACATCTTCATAATGATCAAATGTCATTGAGAAAGTACCGCGACCTTGTGTTGCTGAACGTAATGCAGTTGCATAACCGAACATCTCAGCTAATGGAATCATACCTTTAACAATAGTAGTATTTCCACGAGCTTCAGAACCTTCGATACGTCCACGACGAGCAGAGATGTGTCCCATTACGTCTCCTAAATAATCTTCAGGAATTGTAATTTCAACGCCCATCATAGGCTCTAAGATAACTGGATTTGCTTTTTTAGCAGCATTTTTCAATGCCATTGAAGCAGCAACTTTAAAGGCAGTTTCATTTGAATCGACATCATGGTATGAACCATCATAAAGTTTTGCTTTAATATCAACTAATGGATATCCAGCAAGAACTCCATTGTCTAATGAAGCTTCCAAACCAGCTTTAACTGCTGGGATATATTCACGAGGAACAGTACCACCAACGATTGCATCCTCAAAGTCAAAGCCTTTTCCTTCTTCATTAGGAGAGAATTCGATCCATACGTGACCGTATTGACCTTTACCACCTGATTGACGAACGAATTTACCTTCAGCTTGAGTAGAACCACGGAATGTTTCACGATAAGAAACTTGTGGAGCACCAACACTAGCTTCAACATTGAATTCACGTCTCATACGGTCAACAATGATGTCCAAGTGTAACTCACCCATACCAGCAATAATTGTTTCGCCAGTTTCGTGGTCAGTTTCAGCACGGAAAGTTGGATCTTCTTCAGCAAGTTTTTGTAACGCAACACCCATTTTATCTTGGTCAGCTTTTGATTTTGGTTCAATAGCTACTTGGATAACTGGTTCTGGGAAGTCCATTGATTCTAAGATTACTTGATCTTTTTCATCACACAAAGTATCCCCAGTAGTCGTATTTTTCAATCCGACAGCTGCTGCAATATCTCCAGCAAATACTTCAGGAATTTCGCTACGAGAGTTCGCATGCATTTGCAAGATACGACCTACACGTTCACGTTTTCCTTTAGTTGAGTTTTGGACATAAGATCCTGCTTGTAACGTACCAGAATAAACACGGAAGAAAGTTAAACGACCTACGTACGGGTCAGTCATAACTTTAAATGCCAATGCTGAGAATGGTTCGCTGTCATCAGCATGACGTTCTACAGTTTCTTCAGAATCTGGTAAGATTCCTTGGATTGCAGCTACGTCAAGTGGTGACGGTAGGTAGTCAACGACTGCATCAAGCATCAATTGAACACCTTTGTTTTTAAATGCTGAACCACATAGAACTGGGTAGAAATCAACGTTAACTGTTGCAGTACGGATAGCTTTTTTCAACTCAGCTTCAGAGATTTCTTCACCTTCAAGATATTTCTCCATTAAAGCTTCATCTGTATCTGCTACTGCTTCAACTAATTTTGTACGCCATTCTTCTGCTAATTCTACGTATTCTTCAGGAATATCTTCCTCACGGATATCTGTTCCTAAGTCATTTGTATACATTTCAGCTTTCATCTTGATCAAGTCAATGATACCTGTGAAGTTATCTTCAGCACCAATTGGCAATTGAATCGGATGAGCGTTTGCTTGTAAGCGGTCAAGAATCGTACCAACAGAATACAAGAAATCTGCACCTGTTTTGTCCATTTTGTTTACAAATACAATACGAGGTACGCCGTAAGTTGTCGCTTGACGCCAAACTGTTTCAGTTTGAGGCTCAACACCTGATTGTGCATCAAGTAAAGCAACAGCACCATCTAATACACGTAGCGAACGTTCTACTTCAACAGTGAAGTCAACGTGACCAGGAGTATCAATGATGTTTACGCGGTGATCATGCCAAGCAGCTGTTGTTGCAGCTGATGTAATTGTAATACCACGTTCTTGTTCTTGTTCCATCCAGTCCATTTGTGAAGCACCCTCGTGGGTTTCACCAATTTTGTGGATTTTACCAGTATAATACAGAACACGTTCAGTTGTTGTTGTTTTACCAGCATCAATATGAGCCATGATTCCAATATTACGGGTATTTTCTAGAGAAAATTCTCTTTTTGCCATCTTGCAATAACACCTCTCTTAATTTAATTTGAACTAAGAAACTTCAATTCTTCCTTTAAAGGCTAAGCTGCACAAGTGCACCAAAGCCTTCTCTAGAAAAAATCTTACCAACGGTAGTGAGCAAAAGCTTTATTTGCTTCAGCCATTTTATGAGTGTCTTCACGTTTTTTAACTGCTGCTCCAGTATTGTTAGCAGCATCCATGATTTCTTTAGCAAGACGTTGTTCCATAGTATCTTCTCCACGTAGACGTGAGTAGCTTACTAACCAACGAAGAGCAAGAGCCGTACGACGTTCTGGACGAACTTCGATTGGAACTTGGTAGTTAGAACCCCCAACACGGCGAGCTTTAACTTCAAGAACAGGCATGATATTTTTCATTGCTTGTTCAAATACTTCAATAGGTTCGTTGCCAGTTTGTTCTTTAATCATGTCAAATGCATTATAAAGAATTGTAGCAGCTTTCCCACGTTTTCCGTCAACCATGATACGGTTGATCAAACGAGTTACAAGTTTAGAATTATAAAGTGGATCAGGTAAAACATCACGTTTAGTAATAGGACCTTTACGAGGCATCCAAATTCCTCCTTTCGATAATAATTATCTTTTTAGAATAGTTTTTTATTTCATTTAAGCAATAAGCTTATTATTTAGGGCGTTTAGTTCCGTATTTAGAACGGCTTTGTTTACGATCTGCAACACCGGCAGTATCTAAAGCTCCACGAACGATGTGGTAACGAACTCCTGGTAAATCTTTCACTCGTCCTCCACGTAAAAGAACCACACTATGTTCTTGCAAGTTGTGACCTTCACCTGGGATATAAGCAGTTACTTCAATTAAGTTAGACAAACGAACACGTGCATATTTACGTAACGCTGAGTTAGGTTTTTTAGGAGTCATAGTTCCCACACGAGTACAAACACCACGTTTTTGAGGTGAGTTTACTGTTGTTTGTTTTTTTCTTTTGCTGTTGTAACCTCTGTTTAAAGCCGGAGATTCAGACTTTTCAATTTTTGATTTACGAGGTTTACGTACTAATTGATTAATAGTAGGCATCGGTTGTTTCCTCCTTCCCTATGTTAGTATTCTAGTCCACACATCCAGGCGGTTCTTTTTTCAGCAAAAAAATAAGTGCTGCAAAACTGCAACCAACCAGTCTGTATAGTTTAAGGCCAATGTACCAGTCAGCACGACTGATAGACAGGAATCTGCGTACAAAAGCACCTTTTGAATCATAACATGGTCTGATTTTATTGTCAACAAGTTGAGTTGAAAATGCAAAAAATTTTTTTATCTCTTTAGCACTTTTACTAGTATACTCCTACTCTTTATTTTTTTAAAGCTTTCTTTCTTAATTAACATATATTTATTATTATAAGTCATACATTTGAGGTGAAAAAAATGCTGATAAGTAGCTTGTCTTTATTGATTTGGTTTACAGGGTGTTGTTTGGGCTCATTCTTTATGGTCATAGGATCGAGGGTGCCTATCCATCAATCCATTGTTTTTCCTCGTTCTCATTGTACAAATTGTCATCATACCTTATCGATTTTTGAATTGATTCCTATTTTATCTTACCTTATCCAAAAAGGAAGATGCCGTGATTGCCAACAAAAAATTTCTGTTTTTTATCCATTAGTAGAGCTTTTCATGGGATTTGTTTTCCTATTTATCTTTTTTACTCATCTATCTTTTCCAGCAGAAGGGGTATTCATTACAGGAATTGTTGCTTTCGGTCTCATCTTTATTATTTCTGATAGTTATTACCAACTTCTACCAAATAACTTGATGAGTCTGTTTTTTTTATGGATCTTTTTAGGTCGGTTGATTATTCACCCCTACCCGATTAGTTTTTATCTCTTTAGCGGATTAGGGTTTTTCAGTTTCTTTTACTTGGTTTATCACTTCTCTTCCACTCCTATAGGTGGTGGAGATGTGAAATTATTAGGAATCATTGCTTTATTACTGGGCTATCACTCAAGTATAGTTGCCCTTCTTTTCGCCTCTTTATCTGCTATTCTTGTGTACCTTCCCTTAATGTTCAGTAAAAAAATTTCTTATCACCATCCGATTCCATTTGCTCCCTTTATTTTTTTAGGAACTTTCATCGCTTACTGCTTGTAGCCCTATATAGAATTCATGCAAACTTGTCCATTCCAGAAGAAATTTTATTTTGAAGCAACCCACACCATGTTTGACATAAATCAAAAAAAGCTGAGGAAAACGTAATGCCTCAGCTTTTTGGTTTTCTTAATCTAAATACTTTGTATGAACAAATTTCACTTCTAAAAATTCTTGTATTCCATAACTTCCATTTTCACGACCAACTCCTGAGTGTTTCACTCCACCAAATGGTGCCTCAGAAGTCGAAATAGCTGTGTTATTAACACCGACTAAACCATATTCTAAAGCTTCACTGACTTTTTCAGCTCGTTTTAAATCCGATGTAAAGAAGTAAGAAGCTAAACCAAAGATGCTATCATTCGCCATTTTGATAACTTCTTCCTCATCGTCAAAATCAATCAACGGAATCACCGGACCGAACGTTTCTTCATAGAAAATAATCATCTGGGTAGTCACACCATCTAAGATCGTCGGCATATAAAAGTAGCCATTAGCGTAGTCTCCCTCAGTGAGTCTTTCGCCTCCTGCAAGCACAGTAGCTCCTTTAGCTTTTGCATCATCGACTTGAGCTTGGATTGTTTCGATCGCTTCTTCATTGATAAGCGGTCCTACCATGACATCCGTTAAACCATTACCGACTGTTACCTCTCCAACGGCCACTTCTAATTTTTCAATAAACTCTTTTTTTACGGCTTTACTCACAAAAATACGGTTCGGAGATGTACACGCTTGCCCATTATTTCTAAATTTCATAGCAACAAGCCCATCTACCGCTTGATCGATATCCGCATCATCAAAAATGATAAACGGAGCATGCCCTCCTAATTCAAACGAAATTTTCTTCATTGTTTGAGCAGATTGTTCATAGAGCATTTTCCCAACTTCAGTTGAGCCTGTGAAAGTTAGTTTCCTTACATCATCACTATCGGTTAGTGTCTTTCCAATTTCTTTTGATGGTCCGATAACGAGATTGGCTACTCCTGCTGGTAAGCCAACTTCATGGAAAATTTCAAAAATTGCAATAGGTGATAAAGGGGTACTGCTTGCAGGTTTTAAAATGACGGTACAGCCTGCTGCAATAGCCGGAGCGATTTTCCGTACAATCATATTTGACGGAAAGTTCCATGGAGTGATTGCTCCAACGACGCCAACCGGTTGTTTTTTCACTTCATATTTGTGTTGATTAGGAGCAGGGATTGTTTCTCCATAAATGCGTCGCGCTTCTTCTGCATTCCAATGTAGATTTTGAATATTTGTCAGGATTTCTCCTTTAGCTTCTTTTACTGGTTTCCCTTGTTCTAGAGTCATAATCAAGGCTAATTGATCTGCTTTTTCTTCAATCTTATCGGCAATTGCATGGATAAGTTTTACACGATCCGCCAGTTCCATACCTGACCATTTTGGAAAAGCTTCTTTAGCTGCTTGAATCGCTTTTAATGTTTCTGTTTCTCCACCTTGAGACACTTGTATCAGTTCTTCTTTAGTAGCTGGATTGTTGACCGCTTTTTTTTCTAACGATCCTTCGACCCATTGCCCGTTGATGTAAAGTCCCGTTTGAATTTTTGGTAATTTTGCTTGTGTGTTTGCCACTAAAATCACTCCTTCAAATTATGGTGTCTACTTCTTTTCATCGTTCACCTTAACATATCTTAAAAAAATTCTAAACTATTTGCTCTTCTCCCATTCCCTACAAAAGAGTACAAAAAAAAGAGCTCCTCATATAAATATGAAGAGCTCTTTCTTATGTTATTTAGGTTCCACTTGATCATTGATGCTGTAAACATTTTCACTTACAACGCCAACGCCTTTAGGTTTCATTTTACGGTATTTAGCCATTCCAGTACCAGCTGGAATTACTTTACCAATGATAACATTTTCTTTCAATCCTAATAAAGGATCACGTTTTCCACGAATCGCAGCATCCGTTAAGACACGTGTTGTTTCTTGGAATGATGCAGCAGATAAGAAACTATTTGTTTCAAGGGAAGCTTTTGTAATTCCAAGCAATACAGGACGAGCTGTTGCAGGAATCCCGCCAGATACCAATGTCTCAAAGTTTTTATCTGTGTAGTCATGAATGTCAATTAATGTACCTGGTAAAATATCTGTTTCACCCGGATCCATTACACGTACTTTACGTAACATTTGACGTACCATTACTTCGATATGTTTGTCTCCGATTTCTACCCCTTGCATACGGTATACTTTTTGTACTTCACGTAACAAGTAGTTTTCAACTGCAAGTACATCACGTACACGTAACAATTCTTTAGGATCAATCGAACCTTGGTCTAATGCTTCACCACGGTGGATAATATCTCCTTCTGCAACTCTCATACGTGCCGTAAATGGAACTTGATAAGAACGAGTATCCGTTTCTCCCTTGATCGTAACTTCTTTTGTACGAGCAGCTGGATTTTCATCAATTGAGATGATTTCCCCAGTAACTTCAGTAATCACAGCTTGACCTTTAGGGTGACGAGCTTCAAAAATTTCTTGAATACGAGGAAGCCCTTGAGTAATATCATCTCCGGCAACCCCACCTGTATGGAACGTACGCATTGTTAATTGAGTACCGGGCTCTCCGATTGATTGAGCGGCAATTGTTCCAACTGCTTCTCCCACTTCAACCTCAGAACCTGTTGCTAAGTTACGGCCATAACAATGTTTACATACACCATGTTTGGTATTACATGTAAACACGGAACGAATCGTTACTTCTTCGATACCAACAGCAATAATTTCTCTGGCAATGTCTTCAGTAATGATTTGGTTTTCACCAATGATCACTGTTCCATCTTCAGGGTTAAAGACTGTTTTACGAGTGTAACGTCCTAGTAAACGTTCTTCAAGCGGTTCAATAACTTCATTTCCTTCTTTGATCGCATAAATCACTAGTCCACGGTCAGAACCACAGTCTGTTTCACGAATGATAACATCTTGTGCAACGTCAACTAAACGACGAGTCAAGTAACCTGAGTCAGCTGTTTTCAAGGCTGTATCGGTCATCCCTTTACGAGCTCCATGGGTAGAGATAAACATTTCTAAGACAGACAATCCTTCACGGAAGTTAGAAGTAACCGGCAATTCCATGATCTGACCATTCGGTGCAGCCATCAATCCACGCATACCAGCAAGCTGAGTAAAGTTGGAAATGTTACCACGGGCACCTGAGTCACTCATCATAAAGATTGGGTTAAGGTCATTCAAACTTTCCATTAACTTGATTTGAATGTGGTCTTTTGTTTTGTTCCAGATATCAATAACACGTTCATAACGTTCTTCATCCGTAATTAAACCACGACGGAATTGTTTCGTTACTTTTTCAACTTGTAAGTGAGCATTATCCAGAATTTCTTGTTTTTCTTCTAATACTACGATATCGGCAATACCAACTGTAATACCAGCTTTTGTAGAATATTTGTATCCTAGATCTTTCATTCTGTCTAGCATTTTAGACGTTTCAGTAATCTTGAATCGTTTGAATACTTCAGCAATGATATTTCCAAGATTTTTCTTCTTGAATGGTTTAACTAATTCCTGCGCTTGAATATGTGCAAGAACGTCTATACCCGGTTCAACAAAATAGCTGTCTGGAGTTTGAACTTCCAAGTTGCTTTGTGTTGGTTCATTCATATACGGGAATTCATTTGGCATGATATCGTTAAAGATCAATTTACCAACAGTCGTAATCATTAATTTCTCTTTTTGCCATTCAGTAAATGGTTTATTTGGAATATCAGTTGGTTTGATTGCGATTCTAGAGTGCAAATGAACGTATCCGCTTTGGTAAGCAAGCATTGCTTCATTCAAACTACTAAATTGCATACCTTCGCCTTCACGTCCTTCTTCTTCCATAGTCAGGTAGTAGTTACCTAAGACCATATCTTGAGAAGGTGTTACAACTGGTTTACCATCTTTAGGATTCAAGATGTTTTGTGCAGCCAGCATCAACATACGAGCTTCAGCTTGCGCTTCGTCACTTAACGGTACATGGACAGCCATTTGGTCACCATCGAAATCGGCATTATAAGCTTCACACACTAATGGGTGAAGACGGATAGCTTTACCTTCAACAAGAACAGGTTCAAATGCTTGAATCCCTAATCTGTGTAAAGTAGGTGCCCGGTTCAATAGTACTGGATGTTCACGAATCACTTCTTCTAAAATTGGCCAAATAGCGTCATCTTGACGATCAATTTTACGTTTAGCATTTTTAATATTGCTTGCGATGTCGCGTTCAACTAATTCTTTCATTACAAATGGTTTGAACAATTCAATAGCCATTTGTTTTGGTAAACCACATTGGTACATTTTCAAGAACGGTCCAACAACGATAACTGAACGTCCTGAATAATCGACACGTTTACCTAGTAAGTTCTGACGGAAACGTCCTTGTTTCCCTTTAAGCATGTGTGACAATGATTTCAATGGACGGTTACCTGGTCCAGTAACTGGACGGCCACGACGACCATTATCGATCAATGCATCTACTGCTTCTTGTAGCATACGTTTTTCATTTTGCACAATAATATTCGGTGCATTTAAATCTAATAAACGTTTCAAACGGTTGTTACGGTTGATTACACGACGGTACAAGTCATTTAAATCACTTGTAGCGAAACGTCCACCTTCTAATTGAACCATTGGACGAATTTCTGGTGGAATAATAGGAACAACATCCATAACCATCCATGAAGGTTGGTTACCAGAATTACGGAATGCTTCTAAAATGTCTAAACGACGAATCGCACGTGTCCGTTTTTGACCAGTAGTTGTTTTTAAGACTTCTTTTAATTCTTCCACTTCTTGATCCAATTTAACATCATTCAAGAGTTGTTTAACCGCTTCTGCTCCCATTTCGGCATTAAATTCATTGCCGTATTGTTCGCGCTTTTCGCGGTACTCTCTTTCAGTTAATAATTGTTTCTTTTCTAATGGTGTACTTCCTGGTTCAGTTACTACATATGAAGCGAAGTAAATGATTTCTTCAAGAGCACGAGGACTCATATCTAACACAAGACCCATACGACTTGGAATACCTTTGAAGTACCAAATATGAGAAACTGGTGCTGCTAATTCAATATGACCCATACGTTCACGACGTACTTTTGAGCGTGTAACTTCTACTCCACAACGGTCACAAACAATTCCTTTATAACGAATACGTTTGTATTTTCCACAAGCACATTCCCAGTCTTTTGAAGGACCAAAAATACGTTCACAGAACAAACCATCACGTTCAGGTTTTAAGGTACGGTAGTTAATGGTTTCAGGTTTTTTTACTTCACCATAAGACCAACTGCGGATTTTATCTGGAGAAGCCAAACCAATTTGCATGCTTTCAAAATTATTAACGTCTATCAAGGGGCTAACCTCCCTTTATTTTTGTTGAGCTGCCCTACCTGCTCTAATGTTTTATTTATAGATAGTGGTATCTATCTTTGGTTGTCATTTGTTGAACGTCTTTAAAATGGATGCTCGAAAGGCCAAATAAGTATCATTCACTTAATGGCCAATCGAAAACACCAGTCTTAGTCTTCTTTTAACCGTTCTTGTTCAGCTGCTTCAGTGCGAATTTTTTCTTGTTCTTCAGCATATTTATTTAACGCATCCGGATTCACGATGTCATCATCGTCATCCATATCGCGTAGTTCAATTGCTTCATCATTTTCGTTTAACACTTTCATGTCTAAACCTAATGATTGTAGTTCTTTTACTAATACGCGGAATGATTCTGGAACACCTGGTTTTGGAATTTTTTCGCCTTTGACGATTGCTTCGTATGTTTTCACACGACCAACAACATCATCAGATTTGTAAGTTAAGATTTCTTGTAACGTATAAGCTGCCCCATATGCTTCAAGAGCCCAAACTTCCATCTCTCCAAAACGTTGTCCACCGAATTGAGCTTTACCACCCAATGGTTGTTGTGTAACTAATGAGTAAGGTCCTGTTGAACGAGCATGTAATTTATCATCGACCATGTGGGCCAATTTAATCATGTACATAACCCCAACTGAAATACGGTTGTCAAACGGTTCCCCAGTACGACCATCATATAAAACAGTTTTTGCATCAGCAGCCATTCCAGCTTCTCTAACGGTATCCCATACATCTTCATCGGATGCTCCATCAAATACTGGTGTTGCAATGTGGATACCCAATTGACGAGCAGCCATACCAATGTGTAATTCTAATACTTGCCCAATATTCATACGTGATGGTACCCCTAATGGGTTCAACATGATGTCAACTGGTGTTCCGTCAGGCATAAATGGCATATCTTCTTCCGGCATGATTAAAGAGACAACCCCTTTGTTACCATGACGTCCGGCCATTTTATCCCCTTCGTTGATTTTACGTTTTTGAACAATGTAAACACGAACTAACATGTTTACACCTGGTGATAATTCATCTCCAGCTTCACGAGTAAAGATTTTCACATCATGAACTGTTCCGCCGCCACCATGTGGCACACGAAGAGAAGTATCTCTAACTTCACGAGCTTTTTCACCAAAGATTGCATGCAATAGACGTTCTTCAGCTGATAATTCTGTTACCCCTTTAGGAGTTACTTTACCAACTAATAAATCGCCGTCTTTTACTTCAGCACCAATACGGATAATTCCCATTTCGTCTAGATCTTTCAAAGCGTCGTCTCCAACGTTTGGAAGTTCACGTGTGATTTCTTCAGGTCCAAGTTTTGTATCACGTGCTTCTGATTCAAATTCTTCAATATGAATAGAAGTGTATACATCATCTTTAACTAAACGTTCACTCATGATAATGGCATCCTCATAGTTGTACCCTTCCCATGTCATGAAGGCTACTAATGGGTTTTGTCCTAATGCCATTTCGCCATTTTCCATAGAAGAACCATCTGCTAAGATTTCGCCTTTTTCTACGCGGTCGCCTTTTTCTACGATTGGGCGTTGGTTGTAACAAGTACCTGAATTTGAACGACGGAATTTTGTTACAGCATATTTATTTAAAGCACCGTTTTCTTGACGTACACGAATTTGATCTGCATCTACGTATTCAACGATACCATCATTTTTACAAATCAATGCAGCTCCAGAATCTCGAGCAGCTACGTGTTCCATACCCGTTCCTACTAGTGGACCTTGAGGGTGGATCAACGGAACAGCTTGACGTTGCATGTTTGCTCCCATAAGAGCACGGTTACTATCATCATTTTCCAAGAAAGGAATACAAGCTGTCGCAACGGCTACTACTTGTTTAGGAGAAACGTCCATATAATCAACGCGACTAATAGGAACTTCTAAGTTTTCTTCCACATAACGAGCAAGTACAATATCATTTGCAAATGTGCCGTCTTCATTCAATGGAGCATTTGCTTGGGCAACAACATAGTTATCTTCTTCATCGGCTGTTAGGTAATCAATTTGATCCGTAACAAGACCTGTTTCGCGGTTTACACGACGATAAGGAGTTTCAATGAAACCAAATTTATTTACTTTAGCATAACTTGATAGACTGTTGATCAATCCAATGTTTGGACCTTCTGGTGTTTCAATCGGACACATACGGCCATAATGGGAATAATGCACATCACGTACTTCATATCCAGCTCGGTCCCTAGTTAAACCACCGGGTCCTAAGGCAGATAGACGACGTTTATGTGTTAACTCACCTAATGGGTTTGTTTGGTCCATGAATTGAGACAATTGAGAAGAACCAAAGAATTCTTTGATTGATGCTACAACCGGACGAATGTTGATCAATTGTTGCGGTGTAACAGTAGCCATATCTTGGATAGACATACGTTCACGAACCACACGTTCCATACGAGATAACCCAATACGGAATTGATTTTGCAACAATTCACCTACTGAACGAATACGACGGTTTCCTAAATGGTCAATATCGTCTACGTTACCGATACCTTCTTGTAAGTTAAAGAAATAACTCATAGAAGCTAAAATATCAGCTGGTGTTGCATTTTTAGTTTCGTCTGCAATTACTTTATTTCCAATCATATTTACAACACGTTCTGGGTCTCTTTGAGAAAAGACTTTTACAACTTGTAATTCTACAGGTTCTGGAACGACACTGTCATCTGATGGGTAATACGTAACACTGTTTAAACCATCATTTAGATATGGTGTTAATTTATCAATTTGATCACGGTCTAAAAATGTACCTGATTCAACGATGATTTCGCCTGTTTCAGGATCAACTAAAGTTTCAGCTAAAGTTTGATTGAACAAACGTGTTACTAAGTTTAATTTTTTGTTGACTTTGTAACGACCAACATTTGCTAAGTCGTAACGTTTTGGATCGAAGAAGCGCGCTGTTAACAAGCTTCTTGAGCTGTCAGCCGTTTTAGGCTCACCTGGACGTAGACGTTCATAAACATCTTTCAATGCTTCTTCTGTACGTGAATCTCCAGCATTTTTATGCAAATCTTTTTCCATTGTTAAACGAAGACTTTCGTTATCTCCAAAGATTTCAAGAATTTGGTCATCTGATCCAAAACCTAATGCACGAACCAATACAGTTAAAGGTATTTTACGTGTACGGTCTATACGAACATAAGAAAGGTCTTTTGCGTCAGTTTCGAATTCAAGCCATGCTCCACGGTTTGGAATAAGTGTTGATCCGAATCCTTCTTTTCCATTTTTATCCAATTTACCATGGAAATAAACACCAGGTGAACGGACTAATTGAGATACGATTACTCGTTCTGCTCCGTTGATAACAAAAGTTCCCATTTCTGTCATTAGTGGGAAATCACCGAAGAAGACTTCTTGTTCTTTCACTTCTCCACTCTCTTTGTTGATCAAACGTAACTTAACATAAATCGGTGCTGAATAGTTTGCGTCATGTGAACGAGCTTCTTCAACGGAATATTTAGGTTCTTGCAATTGGTAATCTGTAAATTCTAATGATAGATTTCCAGCAAAGTCATCGATTGGAGAAATATCTTTAAACATTTCACGTAATCCTTCATCTAAGAACCATTGGTAAGAATCAGTTTGAATTTCAATTAAATTTGGAAGCTCTAAAACCTCATGGATACGTGAAAAACTTCTACGTGTACGGTGCTTACCGTAATTTACTAAATGGCCTGCCAACCTGTTCACCCCTCAAACTGTTTTTAGTGTGGTCACTTCAAACAAATCAATACATTTCATTCATGTTACATTTATTAAAAATAAGTAACAAGTTGAAAGTTTGCTTATTTTTTGACAAAAAAAAACCAAAAGATTCGTGAACTTTTAAAATAAAAATCCATTTCTTTTGTTTTCTTCTTCAAACCTGCTCTGGACAATATTTCAGAACAAATTTTTCTTCTTTAAGACACACTATATGCATTAGATTATTTTACATTATTTAAGTGTAAAAGTCAAGGAGATTAATTAATTCTCTTCTTCTTTAAAACTTTGAATAATCCAATAACCTTTATCTTTAACGACCACTTTAGCATTGCCGAATGTCTCTTCCATTTTTGCTTGCGCACTTGGTGCACCTTGTTTCTTTTGAATTACGATTGTTAACGTTCCGCCTTTTTTAAGCAGGTCAAAAGCACCTGTTAAAATACCATGTACCACTTTTTTTCCAGCTCGAATAGGAGGATTGCTAACAATGGCCGCAAACAATTTGCCTTCTACAGATTCATAGACATCCGAAGTATGAATCAGTACATTGGATAATCGGTTATTCGATGCGTTTTGCTTAGCTAATCCCAATGCTCGTTCATTTACATCAACCATTTCTACTTTACGATTAGGATCTTCTTTCGCTAAGGCTAATCCCATCGGGCCATATCCACATCCTACATCTAAAATATCGCCATCTATTATTTCAGAGAATTCAAGCGTTTCTATCAATAGTCGAGAACCGAAATCCACTGTTTTTTTTGAAAATACTCCTGCATCTGTGACAAATTTAAACTCATTGCCACGCAGCGTATATGTCCAAGCTGCTGTTTCACTGGCAATTTTGGGATTGTTCGAAAAATAATGATCTGTCATGTGCGTTCCTCCTCAATTATCTTTATTTTATTGTCTGAACAACTCATTGTCATTCCAGAAATCTTATATTAAAGAGAAAAAAGACACGCAGCAAAAACTGCGTGTCTTTTTTAAAGCTTAGTAGAGTTAAAATTATTTAACTTCTACAGAAGCTCCAGCTGCTTCTAAAGCTTCTTTCAAAGCTTCAGCATCTTCTTTAGAAATGTTTTCTTTGATTGCTGCTGGTGCTCCATCAACTAATCCTTTAGCTTCTTTCAAGCCAAGGCCTGTAGCTTCACGTACAGCTTTGATAACTTTAATTTTTGAGTCTCCAGCAGAAGTTAATTCTACTGTAAATTCAGTTTGTTCAGCTGCTGCTGAGTCTCCAGCTCCTGCTGCTGCTACTGGAGCTGCTGCAGTTACGCCAAATTCTTCTTCGATTGCTTTTACTAAGTCGTTTAATTCTAAAATCGTTGATTCTTTCAAGTCAGCAACGATTTGTTCAATGTTTAATGCCATTGTTGGTTTCCTCCATTATTGGTTAGTTTTTTTTGTTCAACTTGCTTTATTTTCAAGAAAAAACAGCTTGATTAAGCTACTTCTTCTTTTGATTCTGCAACTGCTTTGATAGCAAGTGCAGTATTGCGAACTGGTGCTTGAAGTACAGATAACAACATTGACAACAAACCATCGCGGTCTGGTAATGTTGCAAGAGCATTGATCTCAGTAGCTGAAGAAACGCGTCCTTCAATTACGCCACCTTTGATTTCTAATGCCGCTGCGCCTTTAGCAAATTCAGCGATAATTTTTGCAGGTGCTACAACGTCATCATTACTGAATGCGATAGCTGTAGGTCCTTTGAAAACATCGTCCATTCCTTCTAAACCTGCTGCTTCTGCTGCACGGCTTAAAACTGAATTTTTGATAACTTTCATTTGAATTCCTGCATCACGTAATTGCTTACGTAAATTAGTCACTTCTTCAACAGTTAATCCACGGTAGTCCATTACAACTACTGAAGCTGCTTCTTTAAATTTAGTTGATGCTAAATCAACTAGTTCTTGTTTTTTTGCGATTGCTGCTTGACTCATTAATTTTTCACCTCCTGATCGATTGGCTAGAATTTTTTGTTTTCAACAACTAACTAAGCTCATTAAAACGCAAAAAACTCTATGTCACCTTAGACATAGAGGGATAATTGTATGCTTTCACATATTCATCCTCGGCAGGGAATTAAGGCATCAGCCACCTACTGTCTTCGGTAATATTTCTCAACCTAGACGATTTTAACAATTCCCATCGTCTAGGTCAAGACTTTTAATAATTATTTATTAAAACGATCCTGCATCAACTTTAACACCAGGTCCAAAAGTAGTAGTTACTGTAATGTTCTTGATGTATTCGCCTTTAGCAGTTGAAGGTTTAACTCTCAACATTGTATCGTTGATTGTTCTGAAGTTTTCAACTAATTTAGCATTGTCAAATGATACTTTACCGATTGGAGCATGAACATTTCCTGCTTTGTCAACACGGTAAGTAACTTTACCAGCTTTAATTTCATTGATTGCTTTAGTAACATCCATTGTAACAGTACCTGTTTTAGGGTTTGGCATTAGGCCTTTAGGTCCTAAAACACGTCCAAGACGACCAACTTCAGCCATCATGTCTGGAGTTGCAACAACAACGTCGAAATCAAACCATCCGCCATTGATTTTTTGAACTAATTCAGCTTCTCCTACGTAATCTGCTCCAGCAGCTTCAGCTTCTTTAGCTTTTTCACCTTTAGCAAATACTAATACTTTTTGAGTTTTCCCTGTTCCATTTGGAAGAACAACTGCTCCACGAATTTGTTGATCAGCTTTCTTAGGGTCAACGCCAAGTCTATAAGCAACTTCTACAGTTGCATCGAATTTAGCGTAGTCAACGTCTTTAATTAATGCTACAGCTTCTTCTAAAGAATAAGCTTTTAAAACATCAACTTTTTCAGCCGCTGCTAAATATTGTTTACTTTTTTTAGCCATAATTTTTTCCTCCTTGATTGTGGTTATAACGGTTTTACCTCCCACTTAATCCTTATGCTATTACGCATAAGGGATACTGAGAAGCGGAATATAGAATTAACCTTCTACGGTGAATCCCATGCTTCGTGCAGTACCTTCGATCATTAACATAGCAGAGTCAACGTCAGATGCGTTTAAATCAGCCATTTTTGTTTCAGCAATTTCTCTAACTTGGTCGCGAGTTACTTTTGCAACTTTTTTAGTGTTTGGTTCACCAGAACCAGATTCAACACCAGCAGCTTTTTTAAGTAAAACAGCAGCAGGTGGAGTTTTTGTAATAAATGTAAATGAACGATCTTCATATACAGAAATAACAACGGGAGTGATTAATCCGTTTAACTCAGCAGTACGAGCATTGAATTCTTTACAGAATCCCATGATATTGATTTGTGCTTGTCCTAAAGCTGGACCTACGGGTGGAGCTGGAGTTGCTTTCCCTGCAGGAATTTGCAATTTAACTAATTTAACTACTTTTTTAGCCACGTGACATACCTCCTTGATTGAGTCCGTGATGTGGTTAATGGGGTTAATATTTCCCCTCCCACATTTGACGCATACGTAAAACGTACCAAAATACTATACCATTCAAAAAACTGTTTTGCAACTACTTTTTGAACTTATTTGTCTTTTTCACTCGAGAACGGTAAATAGCTGGTTCCTCTGCTGGTTCGTTTGAAATTGGTTCTCTTTTTTCTTCTATCGAAACTTGAGTAGTCTTCTTTGCCTTTTTTCTCTTTTTAATACGAGTATATATACTATAAAACACACCCATTACGAGGGCATAAATAGCGAAAAAGACTATAAATCCCCATAAACCCATCGCAGCATCTGCAAACTCCATATTTCCTCTATTCGTAATGGCTTGTTGGATTTCAATAGCAAAGACCAACACGGTCATCACTGTAAACGTGAAAACAAACGAAAGGATCGTAGCACTAAATTTCATTTTTTCAATAATCTTAATGACAAGATAAACCGCTAAAAAGAGCAGAATGCCGATAATACCCATAACCCAAAAATGCAAGGATTTATCCGTCATACTCATTCCAAACAACTGATTGAGAACATCGTGCACCTCATTTACAATAGCTGCCAGTACTAGAATAAGTTCTTTCATTACTCATCACCTGCTTATTTCATTTTTTCTTATTATAACATAGGCTGGTTGTTTTTCTTAACCCATTCTTTAGCGTATAATTGTAAATAAAGTAGGTGAATCTATTATGTGCCTAATTGCCCTTCAACTTCACGAACACCCCCTTTACAAAATGATTCTGGTTGCTAACCGGGACGAGGCCTATACACGTCCGACTGCAGCTGCCGGTTTTTGGAAGGATTATCCTCAAGTTTTAGCTGGTAGAGATTTGTTACAAATGGGAACTTGGTTAGGCATTACGAAAGAAGGACGCTTTGCAGCTTTAACGAATAGCTACGATTCTACTTTTAGCGTTCCAGAAAATCCTGTTTCAAGAGGTCAAATCGTGCGTGATTATTTAACGACTACTCAATCTGCATTAGACTTTTTAGCCTATCTACAAGATAAACGCTTAGACTACGCAGGTTTCAACTTATTACTAGGCGATATCGACCACCTTTGGCATTTCAATAATCATACGAATCAAGTAAACTCTCTCAGATCCGGGATACACGGTTTAAGCAACGCTAGTTTGAATGATCCATGGCCAAAAGTGCTAAAAGTAAAATCTCATCTCCAACAACTTCATTTAAAAAGTACGTTCCTTGACCCAAACGAATTGTTAACAGCTTTTATGGATACCAGCTTACCCTCAGGAAAAGACGCCATACTCACTAGCACTACTTCTTTACATCTAGAACAAGAAACTCCTCCAATTTTTATCAAGACTCCGGAATACGGAACAGTCTCCACAACTGTTTTATTAGTTGATCATAAGAATAATGTTACGTTTATCGAACGCAGTTACACTAAAGAAGGCATTACTGGAGAAGCAAACTACTCATTTAAAATTCACTAACAAAAAAACTCGGTCCGCTTTATTAACTAAACGGACCGAGTCTTACTGTTTCCCTATTCTTTTGGTTCTAATTCTTCAATAGAGTCAATATCCATATAACTAGGAACAACTAACCCATTTTTAGCACCCGTTAAGTTCTCACCTAAATCAACGATATTATCCTGGTGCTTTTCATAAAAAGATGCATGTGTCGTTGGCAACCATGGCGCAAGCGATGCATCTGCTGACCCATTTGCAATTGCTTCAAACAAAACTGCAGGATCAACATCTGTTACGGTGACTTCGTAGCCTTGTTGCTCTAATACAGCTTTTGCTACAAGACTGGATGCTCTTTCAGTATCCCACGGCGTTGATACAAGTTCGATTTCTTCCCCGTCTACTTTTTCAGCACCTTCAACCCACATTTCTACTTTATCTTTATTCGCTTCCACCCAATTCGCCGCAGACTCTTCAAAAGAACTTTCTTGTGCTTCAAACATTACAGCTTCCATATCTTCTACTTCCCATTGAAAAGCATCAAGAATTTTGTAGGCATTAGGCATTTCTGCTTCAAAATCTACCCTCGCAATAGTATGAATACTCTCGACATCCCCCATAGTTCCCTTTGGATCTTCTAAGTATTTTAAATCATATTCTGAAAACATCCAATGCGGTGCCCATCCGGTAAAAATAATAGGTTCTTCATTAGCGATGGCTTGATCCAACAACGTTAGCATGCCACCAGTTGAACTTTCTTCAAGTTCCCAGCCTGCTAGATTTTCATATCCCTCTAAAGTTTGATGTGCCATCCCAGTTATTCCCGCTCCAGGTTCAATACCCGTAATAGTATAATCCACTTGTTCGCTCACCGTCTCATTGGTACTATTTTCTGTTTCGTTACCACCCGCACATCCACCTAGCGTTAACACAGTAGATAATCCTAAAATGATTCCAATCGATTTTACATTCATCATATTTCCTCCATTTATATTAAAAGCATCTCGCTTTTTTTATTCGGCCAATTTTCAGTTCTTAGCACCCTTACTTTAGGCACAGATAAGAACATTAATTTACACGTAATTCATTAGTATAACCGACAACCTTATATACAATAAGTACTCCTATACTTTTCAGAAATCAATAAATCAATCGCTAATTTGCATACATTGTAATCTTAAGGCCTCCTCTTTTGAGAGTTGGTCATCGCTTTTTCATAGCCATTAACAACCTACCATGAATGCTTTCGAGATTCAAATCGACAAAAAAAGAGTTAAGACAGTTACTGTCTTAACTCTTGTTCCATTCTATTTTATGATGCTTATCAACTTATAGCTTATCTGCTTGCTCAAAATCTAATTCAGTACTTGTTTCGCGACCAAACATTTCAACATTCACTTTAAGTTTTGCTTTTTCTAATTCAATTTCAGTAATTTTACCTGTAAGCCCACTAAATGCACCTTCAATAATCGTTACGGTTTCGCCAACTTCAAAATTGATCTCTTGATGACGAGCACTCATTCCAATACGACGTAAAATAACTTCTATTTCAGAATTTAAAAGCGGTGCTGGTTTACTACCTGCTCCATGAGAACCTACAAACCCGGTCACACCTGGCGTATTACGAACAACGTACCAAGAATCATCAGACATGATCATTTCAACTAAGACATATCCAGGGAATGTTTTTTTCATATTTGTTTTTTCTTTGCCGTTTTTCACTTCTTTTTCTTCTTCTTCAGGGATAACTACTCGGAAAATATAATCCCCCATACCCATACTGTTTGCTCTAGACTCGATATTTTGCTTTACTTTGTTTTCATATCCAGAATATGTGTGTAGCACATACCACTGTTTTGCACTTTCTATTTCTTCCACGCGTATCACTCCTATTCATTTTTGTTCTTAGTTATTTTCGATATTGGCTAGTTGGCTCATTTGTTTTTAAACATACAAAAAAACCTTCATTTGCTTTTAAAGAAGGTTTTGTGCATTTATTCATGGGTTCATTATACCATCATGCAAAGCTTCATGCCAGTGGTTTCTTTCTCAGACCTCTTATAAAACAAAATCTAAGAGTGCATCTATCCCAAAGTCAACAACCGCAAAGAAAAGAACAAATAATAGACAGACGACAAAAACAGTCAACGTATATTTTCTAAGTTCTTTACCAGTAGGCCATGTGACTGCTTTGATTTCTTGACGTACACCGCCAAAAAAGTTTTTTATTTTCTTCATGTTTATTCCCTCCAAATTGGTATCGAGACTTCTTTTTTACTTCGTTTCACGATGTAATGTATGTTGATTGCAGTATTTACAGAATTTTTTTACTTCTAAGCGTTCTGTGCGATTTCCTTCATTTACTTTTTTAGAATAATTTCTAGATCCACAAACAGAACAAGCTAAAGATGTTTTTTTTCCACTCATTTTTTCACCTATTCTCTCTATTATACGGACGAATGACATCTTACTAAATTTACCATCACTCAGGAAACATGTCAATTCCTCTTTTTAACTTTTATTTGAATACTAAACTTATTGCTAACAGCACAACTTCACTGGCACTAAATAAAATGATGTTTTTTATAGCAATAACAAATGTCTCCGACTTAACTTGCTTGTTGTTGTACAGAGCTAAGTTTTTCCTCATTGGGATAATGGTTAGTAATAAGAGCAATAAAATAGGGTGTAATAAACTCAGTAAAACAGCTAAAACAATCACTACATAACTCATGTAGACTAATGCATTAAACAATTGAACAGCTCGCTTTTTACCAATATAAAACGGCAAGGTGTACCTGTGATTAAGGATATCTTGTTCTAAATCACAGGTATTGTTCGCCAACATAATATTAGCTATCAAGAATACTGTCGGCAACGACACAAAGAATAATACCAGAACAGAAACCATATTTCCTCCTAACAGAAACAGTTGGCCTTTAAATAACAAACTCAATAAACTAAGCTCATCAACATTTACAAAGGCTGCAATAAAAAAGATGCCAAACCCCATAGTCAAACCAGAAATAGGTTCTCCTAAAGGCATTCTTGAAATGGGAACTGGCCCAAAAGTATAAAAAATCCCAATAAAGAAGCAGAGAGCTCCTATGATCAACAATACAATATTGGTTCTATAAACTAACCCAAACCCTAGCAACATTGAACTAACTACCATTCCGACAATCAGATGAATGACGAGTTTTTCTGATAGTTTTTCTTGTCCAATAACATTCACTTCATCTCTATAATCTTTATCTTTAGCTTTTCGGTAATCCATTAAATTATTAATAGCTGTTGTTGCCATATCAAAAATCAGCATCGCTACAAAGAACAGCAGTGTATTAACAAAGTTAAATGTATTGAAATAATAAGCTGTAAATAATGTTCCTAATAAAATAGGAAATAAACTTGCTAACTTTGTTTGAATCTCTACTAATGTAAAAAAGGTTTTTATCGACATCATTATCCCTCTTTGATTTTTATTTTAATGTAAATGCATCATTTGTTAATTTAAAGGTTTCTTTTAACCCATCTGATACATAAACCTCTTTATCTTTTGTTACAAATAGTGCATCAACATCTTCTAATGTATTCACGTATTCTAATCCTTCTTTTAACCCTTTAGAGAAAAGTGAAGTTGATAGTCCGTCACCATCGATTGATTTTTTAGTGATCACACTGACTCCTGCTAACTCATTATCAAATGGATACCCTGTTTCTGGATTCATCAAGTGATGGTAATTCACTCCATCAACTTTAAGGAACCGTTCATAAATACCTGAAGTAACGATTGACCTATCGCTTAAAGCTAAAGATCCTATAATCGTTCCACGTGTTTCAAACGGATCTTGAATCCCTACATTCCAAGCTGCTCCTTCACCTTTTGCACTATCTCCCATAACATACACGTTTCCACCTAAATCAATAATCGCAGTATCTACTTGGTGTTCTTTTAACACCTCTACTACTTCATCTGTGATAAAACCTTTAGCAATCGCTCCTAAATCTAATCGCATACCTTCTTCTGGCAAATAGACTGTCTGAGCTTCATCATCAAACTTTACCTTTGAGTAATCTACTAAGTTCAACGTTTCGTCAATTTCAGATTGTTCTGGTTTCCTGGCATCATCAAAACCAATATGCCATAGCTCTGTAATGGGTCCGACTGTCAAATCAAAACTACCAGCAGTACTTTCACTATAATCATATGCCGCCTGTACTAAATAATATAAATCATCCGCTACTTGGACTGGTTCAATACCGGCTTGTTCATTAATTTTTTCAATCTCCGAGTTCTCATTTCCCTCATCAACCGTAATTAAACCTGCTAGCTCTTCAATTCGATTAAAAGCCGCATCTAACGCTTCTTGTTTATCTTGATTATAGATGGTAACTTTCACAACAGTTCCCATCAAAAATTCAGTTCGTTCAAAGGGTTCTTTAACTAACGCACGCTCTTTTGTGTCTTCATTATTTCCACAACCAACAAGCAAGAATAATACCGTTAGTAGGGAGAACATTACTTTCACTATCTTATTTTTTTTCATTCAGCATACTCCTTGTTAGATAATTTATGTATATGTTTTCACTAACTTTATTTAAAATAAACGGGTCCTAGAAATACATCTAAGACCCTCATATTATGCCATTTCTAATGGTGCTTTTCAATCTTACTCAAATAGAAACCTTATATTGAAATTAGAATATCCATAGTATTAGTTGTCAATTTCAATTGTCTCCGTTTTACCTTCTGCTGCTGCATCAACTAGCTGTTGTGCGTATTCAACAAATAATTCGTGCGAATGAGTTGCACCTGAAACAACTTCTACAGCTGATGGATCTTGCGCATCTACTAAAGCTTGGTTATAAGCTGGAATGTACTCAGCAGGACCAGTTCCCACTTTATCTTTCATAGCTTTTTGGTACTCTGCATCTTTCGTTTTCAACTCTCCAGCATCATTCACATAATCATAAGTAGATTCTGTAATTTGTCCACCTTCAACGGTCATCCCAAAAACAACGCTCCAACCATTGTCGTCAAGATTTTTTTCTTCTAATAGATAGCTTCCATCTTGTAAAGCAACAGTCTCAGTTGAACTCATTTTTTCAGAACTCGTTGCCTCTGATTCAGCTACTGCTGAACTTTCTTTACTCGTCGCATCGTCAGAACCACACGCTGCTAGTATAAATGTTGAAGCCAAAACAACTGACGCTAATTTCAAACCGGCTTTAAATCCCATGATATATACCCACCCTATTTTTATAGTCTAGTCTTCCTAACGAAAGAATCATACGGCTATTTCATTTGGCAGACTATCTACTAATAGTATAACGACTTTATTTCTAATTGTCTATATTTTCACATGAATTTATAATTTCCGTTCTAAAAATTATTCATTCTATTTCTCACACTAAACAAACGTCTAAATAATAGCTTTTTGAGTTATTTTTTGTATATCTGAAAACCAATGCTTCCTACAGAACACTTATTTTTATTTTCACAAAATTATTAGCATCCATTTATTTTTCCTTCTATATCAACCTTTTAATGCTGACTTGTTTATTTGTATTACATTTTTTTCCAAAGAATAAAATTCATGATTTTTCGCTACTAATACTGAATTTGTCAATAATATGACAACTATTTTTGTTTCTTATTTTCTATTTTTCTTTGCTTTAATACGATTTAGAAAAGAAGATTGAGAATAATTTCATTAAAATTTATTTTTTTCAATAATTTTTTTATCTTTAAAAATCTTTTTTCGAAAAAGAACCTTTAAAACATAGACATATTCATTTATTTTTTGTATAATATGTTTATCATATGGTTGTGAAACTTTTAACTAACTTGATAAGCACTTATTATTATTCAATTTATCTATACTATATATATTTAAAAAAATGGTTGAAAAAAGGAGCTAGAAAAATGACTCAAACAAAAGTAGTTATTATTGGCGCTGGTTTTGCAGGGGTTTCTGCTACAAAACAGCTAGCAAAAAAACTTAAGAAAAATAAAGATGTAACGATTACGCTAATCGATCGTCACTCTTACCTTACTTATATGACCGAATTGCACGAAGTAGCTGGGGGACGTGTTGAACCTGAAGCTATTCAGTATGATTTACAACGATTATTTGCACGTAAAAAAAATGTTAACTTAGTAACCGATAACGTTACAGCAGTTGATCATGATAAAAAAGTAGTACTAACTGAAAATGGCTCTTATTCTTATGACTATTTAATTCTAGGTATGGGTGGAGAACCAAATGACTTTGGAACACCTGGAGTTAAAGAACACGGATTCACTCTTTGGTCGTTAGAAGATGCTGTTCGTCTACGTCACCATATTGAAGCTACCGTTGCTGCTGCAGCTATTGAACACGATGCTGCAAAACGTGCCGCTATGATGCGTTTTGTGATCTGTGGTTCTGGATTTACAGGTATCGAAATGGTCGGAGAACTTTTAGATTGGAAAGATGTTTTAGCGAAAGAGTACAAATTTGACGCTTCAGAGATCGAACTGATCGTTGTTGAAGCTGCTCCAACTATCTTAAACACTCTTCCTCGTCAAGACGCAGATAAAGCTGAAAAATTCATGACGAAAAAAGGCATCAAAATCATGAAAGATTCTCCAATTATTAGTGTTGGAGCTGAATCTGTTTTATTGAAATCTGGTGAAGAACTTCCTACCAAAACATTAGTATGGACTGCAGGTGTTAAAGCTAACACAGATACAGCAGAATTTGGAATGGAACAAGCGCGTGCTGGACGTTTAGTTGCGAATGAGTTTATGGAAGCGAAAGATTTAGAAGATGTTTATGTTATTGGCGATCTTGTCTACTATGAGGAAGAAGAGGGAAAACCAACTCCTCAAATCGTACAAGCTGCTGAACAAACTGGACATACTGCTGCTGTTAATGTTATTGCAGCTATTGAAGGAAAAGAAAAACACAAATTTGAATCAAATTACCAAGGAACAATGGTTTCTATCGGTTCAAAATATGGTGTTGCTTACTTAATGGATAAATTCCACCTTAGCGGATTTTTCGCTATGTTGATGAAACACATCGTTAACTTAAAATATTTCTTTGACATTCGTTCTGGTTACTACATGGTGCAATACTTGTTCCATGAATTCTTCCATATTAGAAATCAACGAAACATTTTCCGTGGTCACCTTTCTCGTTATGGGAATGTTTTATGGAGTGTTCCTTTAAGAGTCTTTTACGGTAGTATGTGGTGTTTTGAAGGGATCAAAAAAGCCTTTGGTTTATTTGGTTCTCAAAGTTGGTTTGGCGATAATGTAGCTTTACCATTCTCTTGGTTGCAAGATGTAACTAGTGGAGCTTCAGAAGTAGTAGAGGAAGTTGCAGAACCAATTTTTGGTTTAAGCTACGTCTATGGCGAAGAACCTATGATGGTTTTCTCTAAAGCTCCTGATTGGTTTAACAGCATTATGCAATTTATGATTCCTACTCCAGAAGTTGCTTTGATTTTCCAAAAATTCATGACTTTCGTAGAAATTGCTATTGGATTAGCTTTGATTGCTGGATTGTTCACTTGGTTGGCTAGTGCAGCTACGGTTGCTTTAGTTGTCAGCTTTACATTATCTGGAATGTTTTACTGGGTAAATGTTTGGTTCGTATTTGCAGCTATTGCTTTGATGAATGGCTCTGGACGTGCATTTGGTTTAGACTACTATATTATTCCATGGATTCAAAAAGTAGCCGGTAAATGGTGGTATGGTACACCAAGATCTTTATACAAATAAAAAAATAAGTTTCATATAGCAGTATGGGTGAGTGAAGGTAGGTCTCTTCTACCTCCGCTCATTTTATTATGTCTTAAAAAGGTTACTGAACCCATGTGTATAACGATAAAAAATGTTAAGATAGAAAGAAGCATTCTACTATTATTCTTCTTTGTCTCTTGTTATTTTTATTCAATTATTAAAACAAGCAATCATTTAGTTAAATTCATTTTATAGTAGATAAGGGCTGGTGTTTATGACTAGAAATCAAAAACTTGTGTATATTGCATTGTTAGCTGCTCAAGCTGTTATCTTAAGCTTAGTCGAACGAAGTATTCCTTTTCCTTTTGCTTTTGCTCCAGGTGCAAAACTTGGGATTGCTAATCTAATCACTATTGTCGCTATTTTCACTTTACCATTAAAGGATAGTTTTACAGTAGTGTGGATGAGACTTATTATGACCACTCTTTTAGGCGGTACACTTTCAACCTTTATGTATAGTTGTGCTGGAGCTTTACTTAGTTATATTGGTATGTTGCTAGTCAAACAACTTGGGCCAAAACGTGTCAGCATCATTGGGATAAGTGCTACAGGCGGCATTTTGCATAATGTTGGTCAACTAGCTGTCGCAAGTTGGATTGCTCAAACATGGACGGTTATGCTGTACTTACCGATTTTATCTTTTATGGGGATTTTATCCGGTATCGCTATCGGCATTGCCGCTAATTACTTGATGACTCACGTACGTACCTTAAAAAACTTCCAACAACAGACGCAACAACCCGCTAAAAAAAAGCGCCGCAACACTACTTACGTAAATTCTTAAGCACAACCACCATAACTTATGAAACGAAAGGGGAATACACATGAAGATTCATCCTATGTGGGAAGCCTACCCTGAATTACAATCTGAATTAATACAAACTATTGAATTAATAGATTCAAGAATTCATTTGCGAAATAAATCTATTGAACATGCTCTAGTTGATATGCTGAACACAGGCGGAAAATTAGTACGTCCTGCTTATACTTTGCTTTTTTCAACTTTTGGAGAAGAGCATGATCCTAACCGAGCACGTGCTTTCGCTGCAGCTATTGAAGTGTTGCATATGGCAACTTTAATCCATGATGATATTATTGATGATTCACCTAAAAGACGTGGCCAACATTCGATTCAATCAAGATACGGCAAAGATATTGCAGTTTATGCTGGCGATTATTTATTTACTGTTTCATTTAAATTAATAGCAGATTATTCTAATTCTATGAAACAAATGCAAATCAATACTAAAGGGATGGAAAAAATCTTGATGGGTGAAATTGATCAAATGCATTTAAGATACAACCAAAAAATAACGATTCGCAATTACTTGACTCAAATATCTGGTAAAACGGCTCAATTATTTGCTCTTTCTTGTTATTCTGGAGCTTTAGAGAGTGGACAAACTGAACGATTTGCTCGAAATTGCTATTATATTGGAAGTCATATTGGAATGGCTTTTCAAATCAAAGATGATATTTTAGACTATACTCAAACCACAGATGGGTTTGGAAAGCCTGTTTTAGAAGATGTAAGACAAGGCATTTATTCTGCTCCTCTTATTTATGCTATGCATAAAAAAAATGCTCCTTTTAAAGAATTACTTGAAAAAAAAGACCAGCTAACAAAGAAAGAAACACAAACAATCCAACAATTTGTTATTCATTCTGGTGGTTTAGATGAAGCAAAACGTTTGGCTGAAAAGTACACCGATAAAGCTTTGAAACGGATTGATCAATTACCAGACAGTTCAGAAAAAGAAATGATTCGTAACTTAACCCTGTCACTATTAGACAGAACGATTTGACTTATTGTTTAATCTTTTACTTCTCTCTAGAATAAAACGTAAAAAGACAAGTTATTGGGAAAACCCGATAACTTGTCTTTTTACTTGAAACCTTACGAGAATGGTAGACTCTTTGTTATGGATGGATCCAACAAAAACAAGAAAGCGTTATCATTTAACCGTATTTATAACACGTTTAATTACCGTTAAGAAATAGCTAAGATTCTAGTGTTCGTTTTAATTTGCGCTTGCAACGATCTAAAGCATTTTTTATTTGCAGACTATCACACTGTAACTGCTCAGCAATTTTGTCTACTTCGTTATTCTTTAAGTAAAGAGAAAACACTTTTTGTTCAAACTTTGACAATGTATGGTGATAACCTGCTAATTTTTCTTTAACCTGTAAGATATCTAATGCGGATAGCCCTTCTTTTCCATTCGTTATGTATTGAGGACTTATTCCTTTTTCTATCATACCATCTAAAGACTCAGCAATTTTTTCTATTTTTCGTTTCTTAGCCATATCTTTTCGAATCAAGCTAAAAATATGGTGTTTAAAATTTAGTTTGTAGAAATTTCCGAACGTGTGCCCTTTATCTTGATCATACGTTTGAATCGCTTTGTGGAAGACGATTCGCGCTTCTTGCCATAAATCCTCTAACTCATAACTTTTAAGGTAGTATTCTCTCGTCATTTTTGTTACTAAGGGATGATAACGCTTAAACAAAATTTTGAATGGATACCCATCTCCATTTTTAATCATGAGAATCAATTCTTCGTCACTCATAAGATCAATTTTTTCATCTTCATCTGCCAAAATTGTCCCTCCTTCTAGTGGCTATAGTAGTGTGATTGATGAATAATATAAGTTATTTTAATTGTCTACCATTCTCGAAAACTTTCAAAATAGCCTATCTTTTATCTTAATATTTTGTTAAATCATCTCTCAGTTTTTCTAATCTGTCTATTTGGTTATGCGACCAAGGCGAATTTCTTCGGTAACTCTGTAAACGATACTGTTGTGCATCTGCCTCAATGGCTTTTTTAATGCGTTTAACATCACTAAAAAGTTCATTAGCCGATTTTCTTAAAGCACCTTTTTGAAAAACAATCCATTGTTCTGCAAGATCACTTGTTGCAACGGTTACTTGTGTTAATAGAGTGCTTTCTTTGCCAACAATGCGTTCAATATAACTATCCGCAGTTTCTCCTTCTTTCGTGAAAATAACCGATAATTGATACTTCTTATACGATTGTTGAATTCCAGGAACAAATTGGGCGTCAAATACTACATGAATATCGATACCGGTGTATTTTTGATAATTGGATAATTCGTGCAATAAAGAGTCTCGAGCATCTTCCAATTTATCTTGATTCTTTAGTTTCACTAAGTGTGGCCATGCCCCGATAATATTGTACCCATCTACAATCAACAGCTCACTTTTCATGATATTTGACCCCCTTTCCCTTTTAGCTTTTTAGTTAAATTTTGTTTCGTCCACGGTACACTTCGTACATTAATAAGCTTGCTGCTACACTAGCATTTAAACTTTGAACATGTCCAGTCATTGGTATAGTGACCATGCCGTCCATTTGTTCTTTAACTAAACGAGAAATTCCTTTTCCTTCATTACCCATCACTAATCCTATTGGCAATGTAGTCTCCCATTGACGGTAATCTTGTCCTTCCATATCGGTCCCATACAGCCATAATCCACGCTCTTTTAATTCTTTGATTGCTTGGACAAGATTCGTTACTCGTGCAACCGGCACATGTTCTATTGCCCCTGTTGAAGCTTTCGCAACTGTAGCTGTTAAACCTACAGCACGTCTTTTTGGAATAATGATTCCATGAGCTCCAATAGCATCAGCTGTTCGCATAATTGAGCCTAAGTTATGTGGGTCTTCAACACCATCCAAAAGAATAAAAAAAGGATCTTCATTTTTTTGAGCAGCTACTGCAAATAAGTCATCTATCGTTGCATATTGAAAAGCAGATGCAGCCACAACTACTCCTTGGTGATTCATGCCATCTACTAGTTGATCCAATTTAGACTTAGGTACAAATGAGATTTGAACACTGCGTTTTTTAGCTAAATTTTGAATTTCTTCCATTTTCGATCCGCTTAAACCTTCTTGCAGAAAAATTTTATTGATATCACGTTCTGATTTCAATACTTCAATAGCTGGTAATCTGCCGGCTACTAAATCACGATCAGTTTCTTGTTCTTCTACTCTATCCTCAACCGGTTTTACTTTTTGTCTAGCTGGTCTTTTGGTAAAAGCTTGTTTATTTGGTTTATTATTCCGTTTGCTAAAATCTTTATTATCTCTTGTCATCTTTTGTAGCCTCCACTTTTTTAATACACCATTGAATCAATTCTTCCATACGTTCCGTTCGTTTTGCTAAATGTAGATAGCCCATTAAGGATTCAAATCCAGTAGCGACACGATAAGTTGTGATATCTGCATTTTTTGCGGAAGTATAGCTTTTAGAGTTTCTACCTCGTTTATACATTGTCACTTCTTCTTCTGTCAAAAAGTCTTCTTCCGCTAACATTTCATGCATCAAGAAACTTTGTGCTTTTGCCGAGACAAAATGCGTAGCCGTTTTGTGCAATTGGCTTGGCTTCGTATATCCTTGTTCGACTAGATAATCGCGAATATAGGTTTCATATATAGCATCTCCTACATAAGCCAATGCTAATCCATTTAATAATGCCCAATTTTTTTCTGTCATGTGTTTATTATCCTCTTCTCCATCTAGTTCCTTGAGGGGTATCATCTAAAATAATGCCCTCTTCTTTTAACTGGTCTCTAATTTCATCACTGCGTTGGAAGTTTTTCGCTGCACGCGCTGCATTTCTCTCTTCAATCAAATGCTCAATTGTTTCATCCAATAATTCTGTTGCCGCAAATGTAATCCCAAAAATTTGGACTAATTCTTGAAACTGATCTAACATGGCTTCAAGAACAACTTTAGAAACAACCGAACGTTCGCTATAAATATTCATTGCTTTAGCCATTTCATAAACAACTGTAATACCATTGGCAGAATTAAAGTCATCATCCATTTCTTTTATGAAGTTTTCTTTGAATGATGTGAGTTGATTCAATAGTTCTTGATCATCCATCTCTTCTTCTATTGCATCTTTCAAACGATACATTGCATTATCATAAGCTGTTTTTATTTTTGATAAATTGGCTTTGGCATCTTCGATCGTTGTTTCATTGTAGCTAATGGGCCTGCGGTATTGAGTTGTTGCCATAAAGAAGCGAACGATTTGAGGGTCTACTTGTTTAATAATATCATGGACTAAAACAACATTCCCTATCGACTTACTCATCTTTTCATTATCCATAGTGACAAAACCATTGTGCATCCAGTAGTGAGCAAATGGGTGTCCGGTTTTAGCTTCACTTTGAGCGATTTCATTTTCATGATGGGGAAAGGTTAAATCTTGTCCTCCAGCATGGATATCAATTGTGTCCCCTAAATATTTTGTAGCCATAACAGAACATTCAATATGCCAACCTGGACGACCTGCTCCCCATGGTGATTCCCAACTAATTTCCTCTGCTTTAGCTGATTTCCATAAAGCAAAGTCTAATGGATCTTCTTTTTTATTGTTTTCTTGAGCAGTTAAACGATTACTTGCTCCAACTTCCAATTCGTCAATTGAGATGTCACTTAGTTTACCATAGTCTTTGAATTTCCTTGTACGGTAATAAACATCGCCTTCTACTTCATAAGCATACCCTTTTTTTACCAGTACGGATATAAAATCAATAATTTCAGGCATGTTTTCCATTACACGTGGATGATGTGTGGCTTTTTCTACTCCTAACGCATGTGTATCTGCATGATAAGCTGCAATAAATTTGTCCGCTACTTCTTGAGCAGTCAAATCCAACTCTTTTGCTGTACGAATAATTTTATCGTCTACATCAGTAAAGTTTGAAATATAGGCTACATCATATCCACGATATTCAAGATAACGTCTGACCGTATCAAATGCAACGGTACTGCGCGCATTTCCAATATGAATATAATTATAAACAGTTGGTCCACAAACATACATCTTTACTTTTCCTTCTTCTATTGGAACGAACTCTTCTTTTTCTCTTGTTAATGTATTATATATTTTTAGCATAGCTACTCTCCTTCTCTACTTAAAGATACAATTAATGAGGGATTTTTTTTCCGTTTATTCTCACTACTTTAGCAGGAATACCTACTGCAGTTGAATTAGGCGGCACTGTTTCTAAGACAACGGCTGCTGCACCTATCTTTGAATCATTCCCTATTGTTATAGGTCCTAAGACCTGCACATGTGCAGATAACAATACATTATTTCCAATTGTTGGATGACGTTTTCCTTTGTCTTTTCCTGTTCCGCCCAATGTCACCCCATGAAAAATAATGACGTCATCTCCAACGCTAGCCGTTTCACCAATCACAACACCCATACCATGATCGATGAAGAGTCTCTTGCCTATTGTAGCTCCAGGATGAATTTCAATTCCTGTTAAAAAGCGAGAAAAATTTGCAATTATACGACTCAATAAAAATGCATTCCGCTGGTGCAAAAAATGTGCCCATCGATGAAAAATAATGGCGTAGAAACTAGGGTACGTTAACAGGATTTCAAGTGTACTTTTAACTGAAGGATCATTCTGTTTGATTGTTTGAATGTCTTCTCTTAATCTCCTCATAGATTATTCCACCTTATTTTTTTTACAAAAAAACAGCGTCTCTTATATGATAAAAGACGCTGTTGCGTGGTTCCACTTTTCTTTATCGCCTTATTCTTATTGATTAGACTAGGCAATCTTTGACATTGTAACGGGTGTTAACCGATAAGAGTCTACTACTTTTTCAACCCCATAACTCAGAGACGCACTTCATCCAATAGCCACCATCTGCTTTCACTACTACAGACTCTCTTTAGATTTTTATTGGATTACTCTTTCTCATCAATGTTTTTCATTTTTATTTAATTTGTTTTGCTTAAAAAAAGCTCTTTAATATTTGATTTCAGATTATAGTTTCGCTAATGCTGCTTGTAGATGTGCTTGAGCTTTTTCACGGCCAAGTAGTTCGATCGTTGGTCCAATTTCTGGTCCATGTGATTGTCCTGTTACAGCTACTCGAATAGGCATAAAGAGATTTTTCCCTTTAATTCCAGTTTCTTTTTGTACTGTTTTAATTGCTTTTTTGATTTCATCTGCATCAAAAGGCGTAATCTCATCTAATTGTTTAGAGAAAGCATTTAAAACTTCTGAAACTGTTTCACCTTCTAAAACTTCTTTTGCTACACTATCGATTGCGGGTTCTTCACTGAAAAACAAACTTGATAGTTCAACAATTTCTGCTCCATAACTCATTTGTTCATGATATAAGCTCACAACTTTTTGAACCCACTCTAATTTCTCTGGAGATGCATTTTCTTCAACATAACCAGCTTTAATTAGATGTGGCAAAGCTAATGCGGTTACTGTTTCTAAATCAGCTTGCTTCATGTATTGATTATTGATCCATTCTAATTTTTTAGCATCAAATGCAGCTGGTGATTTGCTTAAACGTGCAGGGTCGAACATTTCAACAAATGTATGATGATTAAAGATCTCTTCTTCTCCAACAGGTGACCATCCTAATAAAGAAATAAAGTTAAACATCGCTTCTGGCAAGTAGCCTAATTCACGGTATTGTTCAATAAATTGAAGAATATTGCCATCACGTTTGCTTAATTTTTTACCTGTTTCACTATTGATAATTAATGTCATGTGCCCAAATTGAGGAGCTTCCCATCCAAAGGCTTCATAAATCATTAATTGTTTTGGTGTATTCGCAATATGGTCATCTCCACGTAAAACATGTGTAATTTCCATAAAGTGATCGTCTACAGCCACTGCAAAATTATATGTCGGCATACCATCACGTTTTACGATCACGAAGTCTCCGCCAATGCTTTCTGCTTCAAAAGAAATAGGACCTTTTACGATATCTTCAAAATTGTACGTGTTTTCTTTGATCACACGGTAACGAATAACTGGCTCAATACCTGTTGCTTCTTTTTCTTTTTGTTCCTTAGCTGTTAGACTTGCACATTTCCCGCTGTAATGAGGCATTTCTCCTCTAGCTCTTTGTGCTTCACGTTCTTCTTCTAACTCTTCTTCTGAACAGTAACATTTGTATGCACGATTGCTTAACAATAATTGTTCAACTAATGGATCATAAATTTCTCTACGTTCAGATTGGCGGTAAGGGCCAAATTCTCCTGGACTATCCGGACTTTCATCCCAATCCATTCCTAACCATTTCAAGTTTTCTAACTGGCTAGCTTCTCCACCTTCAATATTGCGTTTTAAATCAGTATCTTCAATACGGATGATAAAGTCTCCGCCATTGTGTCGTGCAAATAAATAATTGAATAATGCTGTACGAGCATTCCCAATATGTAGATGTCCTGTTGGGCTTGGCGCATAGCGTACTCGAACTTTTTTTGTCATAATTTATATCCTCTTTTCTTTCTATTTTTTATATCCACTAAATCTAACTTTACTAACTAGAATTAAAGAAGTGATGGCTTGTTATCTTGCTTTTCTAATAAGCAAATCGCCATTGCTGCAATACCTTCATTTCGTCCAATAAACCCCATTGTTTCAGAAGTTGTTGCTTTAACGTTAACATGTTGGATACTTGTTTGACAATCATAAGCTATATTTTCTTTCATTTTCTCTAAATATGGAGCCATCTTGGGGTTTTCAGCTACAATTGTGGCATCTATGTTGCCAATCGTATAACCTTCTATTTTCAGTTCACTCCATACTCTACGGAGCAACTCCCTCGAGTCTATATCTTTAAATTGAGAATCAGTATCGGAAAAATGGTGACCAATATCGCCTTTACCTCCAGCTCCTAAAAGAGCATCTATAATAGCATGAATAAGCACATCGGCATCAGAATGACCTTCTAATCCATAGTCAAAAGGAAGGGTTACTCCACCAATGATTAAGTGTCTATCACTGACAAACTGATGGACATCATATCCTTGTCCTACACGAATCATAACCTAACCTCCTTCTTTTTACTTATCTTGCTGTTCTCTATGAAGCAAAATGGCTTTTCCAGTTACCATATCTTCAGGAGTGGTAATTTTTATATTGTCATAAGATCCTTCTACTACTAAAACAGCCTTTTCCAATCGTTCAACTAATGACGCATCATCGGTTCCTAAAAAACTATCTGTTCTGGCTTTTTCATGTGCTTGCAGAACTACTGAACTGTCGAATGCTTGAGGAGTTTGGATTTGCCATAACTCACTTCTTGGCAGTGTAGTTTTAACTGTATGGTCTGAGTGAACAGCTTTAATCGTGTCTTTTGCCGGAACTCCTAAAATAGCTGCTCCCGTTTTTTGAGCTGCTTCATTTAACCGATCAATAGCTTGCTGTTCAATGAAGGGCCTTGCGCCATCATGAATCATTACAAGACCTGAGGACGTTTTATTTTTCAATTTTTGCAGCCCTTTATAGACACTATGCTGTCGCTCTGTACCACCTATAGCAATGGTAATCGTCTTTTCACTATACATCTGTTCTTGTTGCAACAAATCCGTGATCAGCTTAACCTCATCTTCTTTTACAACTAGAATAATGTGGCTACAATTTTCATCTTTCAAAAATAGAGTTAATGGGTATTCGATCAACGGTTTATTTAGCAAAGGTAATAAAACTTTATTCTTAGAAGATCTCATGCGTCTTCCGTGACCAGCTGCCAATAATATCAGCTCATAGTCCTTGTTCATCGCACCAGCTCCTAATCTTTATCTTTAATGCCTTTTTGAGAATGAACCGGTTTTGCAAATATCATTCGTCCAGCTGCTGTTTGAAGCGCACTGGTTACGACAACCTCAATTGTTTTGTTCATAAAGTGCTGGCCTTCTTCAACAACGATCATTGTTCCGTCATCTAAGTATGCTACACCTTGGCTCCGTTCTGTTCCAGCTTTAACAATCATGACCGTCATATTTTCACCTGGAATCACAACTGGTTTTACAGCATTAGCCAATTCGTTGATATTTAATACAGGCACATTTTGAAATTCACTTACTTTATTTAAATTGTAATCATTCGTGACTACAACACCATCTAATAATTTTGCCAATTTAATCAGTTTACTGTCGACTTCTGTAATATCTTCAAAATCGCCATCATACATTTCGACTTGCATATCATCTTCTTTTTGCAAAGCATTTAATATGTCTAATCCTCTACGTCCACGCACACGCTTCAAACTGTCCGATGAATCTGCAATGTATTGCAATTCTTGTAATACAAAGTTAGGGATCAAGATTGTCCCTTCAAGAAAACCTGTTTTGGCAATATCATAAATTCTTCCGTCAATAATTACACTAGTATCTAATATCTTATACTTGCGGAAGGTTTCATCTGCCAGTCGCTCTAAGACTTTTCCATCTTCATCTTCAGTATTCCTTTTTGTTTTTACTTGGAATAGCTTACGCCATTCATCTCGTCGAGTCGTTCCAACGCGGAAGCCTAAATAAGCAAAACCAAGAACTAAGATAATAGGAACCACATCACTGACAACTGGTATCCTCATACCAATCAACACTACGCTAATCAGCCAAGAAAGAACCAAACCTATGATTGTTCCTAAGCTCCCAAATAACAAATAAGTTACACTTTGCTGACTTAAAAAAGTTTCAATCTTTTTAAATGCTTGTTCAATGTACGTCACCGATAAAAAAGAAATAAATAAAAATATAATTGCACCAATCAGAATATTTGTGACTACATTGTTAACATATGGATTTTCAACTCCTGCCATATTCCATGCAATTGGCATTAAACTTGCCCCAATGCTTCCACCGATAAGAATAAAGATACCGGTTATGATTTTTTTTACCAAAATGATTCCTCCTTTATAAATGGTGTTCCTGTATTATAGAAAAAAACAGGAACGTGCCATTTTATTTTTTTTGCTTATTTTGTACTTAAGAAAAAGCTTTCTTTATAGCTTCAGCTAACGTCATAACACCGATAACCTCTATATTTTCAGGGAAAGTCCAACCACCAATATTATTTTTGGGAATCATGATTCGTTTAAACCCTAATTTAGCAGCTTCATTGACCCGCTGTTCAATCCGGCTGACTCGTCTGATTTCTCCAGTCAACCCAATTTCGCCAATAAAACAATCGGTTTCTTTTGTTTCTTTTTCTTGATAACTGGATGCCACACTAATGGCAATAGCTAAGTCGATTGCTGGTTCATCCAATTTAACGCCGCCTGCTGATTTTAAATAGGCATCTTGGTTTTGCAGCATCAGCCCTGCTCTCTTCTCTAGAACAGCCATAATTAAAGACACACGATTGTAATCTAACCCACTAGCTGTCCGCCGAGCATTACCAAAAGCAGTCGGTGTGATCAACGATTGAATTTCAGCTAAAATGGGACGTGAACCTTCCATTGAAGCCACTACCGCAGAACCTGTCGCTCCAGATAAGCGTTCTTCAAGAAACATTTCCGAAGGATTCAGTACTTCTACCAATCCGCCTTCACGCATTTCGAAAATCCCAATTTCATTCGTTGAGCCAAATCGATTTTTAACCGCTCTTAAAATACGGAAAGTCTGATGTCTTTCTCCTTCAAAATACAACACCGTGTCTACCATGTGCTCCAACATCCGTGGACCAGCAATAGACCCTTCTTTTGTAACATGACCTACAATAAAGATAGCAATATTATTTGTTTTTGCAATTTTCAATAAATCAGCTGTACTTTCTCTGACTTGAGAAACGCTTCCTATTGCTCCGTTAATATCGGATTGGTTCATGGTTTGAATAGAATCAATAATAACATAATCAGGCTTTAAGTCCTCAATTGTTTGTCTTATTGCACCCATATCCGTTTCAGGGTAAATATAAAAATCTGCTCCCTTTACACCTAAACGGTTCGCACGCATTTTAATTTGGCTCGAACTTTCCTCACCACTTACATATAATACTTTTCCGCCTGCTAAATTCAACTGTGCTGAAACTTGCAGTAAAAGTGTTGATTTTCCAATACCAGGATCTCCACCAATCAAAACCAATGAGCCTGGTACTACTCCGCCTCCTAAAACGCGATTTAGTTCTTTTAGCTTTGTTTTCACTCTAGGAACTTTAGATACTGTGATGTCTTGAATGGCTTCAGCTTTAGCGGTTTTGCCAGTCATACTGACACGACTTCTACGATCATTTTTATCCGCTACTACTTCTTCTTCCATTTGATTCCAACTACTACAGTTTGGACAACGTCCCATCCACTTTGGCGATTCATACCCACATGCTTGGCAGACAAATTTAGTAATTTTCTTTTTTGCCACTTGTTCAGCCTCACCTTCTGAGTTTTAAAAAACGATTTATTTTATTTTAACATAAATGCCATTAGAATAGGCATTGAAACAGATAAAAGGCAGATTAATTCAAGCATTCTTCAACAGAAATTCATAGTCTTACTTTACCTGCTTATGTCTATTCATAAATCAATTCAATATTTTAACCATTCAGTAAATTATATCATTCTTCTCTTCAAATGATTCTATTATCTGCCCGAAGAACCAAAACCACCTGAACGAACTTTTCCATTTGCTTTATCCGCATCTGCTTTTAAGAATGACATAAATATACCTTGGCCGATTCGATCTCCTTTTTTTATTACATGATCAGTTAATCCATAATGAATAAACTGAAAATAAATGTGCCCCTCATTATTTTCATTATTGTAATAATCCGCATCAATAATGCCGACTCCGTTTGGCAAAATCAATTGATGTTTAATTGGGTTACTTGAACGATTAGCCAATTGTAGATATTCATCTTCTCCCATGTAAGCTTTGATACCGGTTGGGACTAATGTTGATTTTAAATATTTTTTGTCTTCTTCTATAAATATTAAATCTGTTTTCTTTTGTTTTATTACCCGGGCAATGCTTTTCACTATCACTTTCCAAATAGAAGGCACTACTGTATCCTCTGCTGCTTCAAAATCATAGCCTGCTGCATGATTTGTTGCTCTTATTGGTAAATGAATTTCTTTTGATTTATAAGCTGCTATTACTTCAAATCCACGTTTCTTTTCCATACTTTTAAATTTCCTCATTTCCTATCCTATTCGGTAACTGCTTAATTATAACAAAAAAACCGCCAACTAGCGATTCTCTCTATTCTGTTGCTTCGTGATCCCTCTATGGGCAATCTGCACAAATAACACTTAGTTGTTTTGTGCAGATTCCCCTTTCGAAAAGATAACGTTTACATTATGATTACATTATAAGAAATCAGCTTTTAATAGAGAGGAAATGTGACTAGAATGGTAGAAATCGCACTTAAAAATATTAATAAAAAATACGAGAATAACGAAAATTATTCAGTAACAAACTTTGACTTAAATATAAAGGATCGTGAGTTCATTGTATTTGTTGGACCATCAGGATGTGGAAAGTCAACTACTTTACGTATGGTTGCCGGATTGGAAGATATCTCAGAAGGAGAATTATATATTGGAGATAAACTAGTTAATGATGTTGCTCCTAAAGATCGTGATATCGCAATGGTTTTCCAAAACTATGCTTTATATCCTCATATGACAGTATATGATAATATGGCTTTTGGTTTAAAATTACGTAAATACAAGAAAGAGGAAATCAAACAACGTGTTGAAGAAGCTGCTGAAATTTTAGGATTAACAGATTTCTTGCAACGTAAACCTGCCGCATTATCTGGTGGACAACGTCAACGTGTTGCTTTAGGACGTGCAATCGTTCGTGATGCTAAAGTATTTTTAATGGACGAGCCTCTATCAAATTTAGATGCTAAATTACGTGTAGCGATGAGAGCTGAGATTGCAAAATTACACCGTCGCTTAAACACAACTACGATTTATGTAACACATGATCAAACAGAAGCAATGACAATGGCAGATCGTATCGTTATCATGAAAGACGGATTCGTTCAACAAATCGGAACACCTAAAGAAGTTTATAATACACCAGTTAACGTTTTCGTCGCAGGATTTATCGGATCTCCAGCAATGAATTTCTTCGATGTCACTTTAACAAACAATATTATCTCTAATGGTCAAGGGTTATCTATCACACTTGACGAAAGAAATGCAAAAAATCTTGCAGCTAAAGGTTATGAAGGCAAAAAACTTGTTTTTGGTATTCGTCCTGAAGACATTCACAGTGAACAAATTGTTTTAGATGCTAATCCAAATAGTATCGTTCATGCTGAAGTTGTCGTGTCTGAATTACTTGGAGCAGAAACAATGCTTTATACTAAAGTTGATGGTACAGAATTTATTTCAAAAGTTGATGCTAGAGACTTCCATAATCCTGGAGAATTTATTGATCTATCATTTAATTTAAATAAAGCACATTTCTTTGATGCTGATACTCAAAATGTCATTAACTACTAATAAATAGCACCACACTCCTAAAGTTAGTGTGAAAAAAACTAACTTTAGGAGTGTATTTTTATGGTTAAATATAATACATAATCTATTCCTTATCATTTTCCACTAAGAAAGGAGTTACAGTTACATGAAATTTTTAAGTGGCGTTATAGCTATTTGTTGTGCTTTGTGGCTTCATGTTTATCTATATGGATTAGAACAATCCTCTTCTGTAGGCTTCAATAATGTTTTTAACTTTTATGCCTTTTGTTTGTTTTCACTAGGAATCGTTTCTATCTATTTATCGTATAAAGAGAAAGAATAGCTTTTTTCTCCAATTGTATTTTTCAAATTGTTTCACGTGACACAATTTGTTGAGGACTATAATTTTTAGTTTGATAGATGAAGCAAACTACTCACCAGTTTTTAGAGGAATAGATTTGCTTGTAGCCTTGTATAAAATTCAATGAAAATCAAAAACTGTTAACGTTTCAACAATTATGATTTCTTTGAATACTGTAAATTTCCAGAAGGTGATTTTTTGAAGCAGCCATATCATTTATCATACAACCGTAAAGCATTAAAAAAATTCCAACTAAAAAAGACACCATCCGAGGATGATGTCTTTTTTTATGTGCGTGGCAACGTCCTACTCTCACAAAGGGAAACCCTTCACTACCATCGGCGCTAAGAAGCTTAACTTCTGTGTTCGGCATGGGAACAGGTGTGACCTTCTTGCCTTCATCACCACACAATGTCAATCGAAAGTCCGTTGGACTCTCAAAACTGGATAAAGTCTAAAGTGTGTTTCGTTTGCTTACCTTTGTACACCGGGTATTGCTTTGGTTAAGTCCTCGACCGATTAGTATTGGTCCGCTCCGTATATCGCTATACTTCCACTTCCAACCTATCTACCTGATCATCTCTCAGGGGTCTTACTCACTTACGTGATGGGAAATCTCATCTTGAGGGGGGCTTCACGCTTAGATGCTTTCAGCGTTTATCCCGTCCACACATAGCTACCCAGCAATGCCCTTGGCAGAACAACTGGTACACCAGAGGTGTGTCCATCCCGGTCCTCTCGTACTAAGGACAGCTCCTCTCAAATTTCCTACGCCCGCGACGGATAGGGACCGAACTGTCTCACGACGTTCTGAACCCAGCTCGCGTACCGCTTTAATGGGCGAACAGCCCAACCCTTGGGACCGACTACAGCCCCAGGATGCGATGAGCCGACATCGAGGTGCCAAACCTCCCCGTCGATGTGGACTCTTGGGGGAGATAAGCCTGTTATCCCCAGGGTAGCTTTTATCCGTTGAGCGATGGCCCTTCCATGCGGAACCACCGGATCACTAAGCCCGACTTTCGTCCCTGCTCGACTTGTAGGTCTCGCAGTCAAGCTCCCTTATGCCTTTACACTCTGCGAATGATTTCCAACCATTCTGAGGGAACCTTTGGGCGCCTCCGTTACACTTTAGGAGGCGACCGCCCCAGTCAAACTGCCCGTCAGACACTGTCTCCCAGCCCGATAAGGGCTGTGGGTTAGAGTGGTCATACAGCAAGGGTAGTATCCCACCAACGCCTCCACCAAGACTGGCGTCCTGGCTTCAATGGCTCCTACCTATCCTGTACAAGCTGTACAAACACTCAATATCAAACTGCAGTAAAGCTCCATGGGGTCTTTCCGTCCTGTCGCGGGTAACCTGCATCTTCACAGGTACTATAATTTCACCGAGTCTCTCGTTGAGACAGTGCCCAGATCGTTACGCCTTTCGTGCGGGTCGGAACTTACCCGACAAGGAATTTCGCTACCTTAGGACCGTTATAGTTACGGCCGCCGTTTACTGGGGCTTCAATTCTGAGCTTCGCCCGAGAGCTAACCCATCCTCTTAACCTTCCAGCACCGGGCAGGCGTCAGCCCCTATACGTCATCTTACGATTTTGCAGAGACCTGTGTTTTTGATAAACAGTCGCCTGGGCCTATTCACTGCGGCTGACCAATTGGTCAGCACCCCTTCTCCCGAAGTTACGGGGTCATTTTGCCGAGTTCCTTAACGAGAGTTCTCTCGCACACCTTAGGATTCTCTCCTCGACTACCTGTGTCGGTTTGCGGTACGGGCAGTTGGTTTCTAACTAGAAGCTTTTCTTGACAGTGTGACATCGGGAACTTCGGTACTTAATTTCCCTCCCCATCACAACTTGTTCTTATAGAAGCAAGCATTTGACTCACTTCAAAACTTGTTGCTTGGACGCGCATATCCAACAGCGCGTATTCCTTAGCCTACTGTGTCCCTCCATTGTTCAAACAAAACCAACTGGTACAGGAATCTCAACCTGTTGTCCATCGTCTACGCCATTCGGCCTCGACTTAGGTCCCGACTAACCCTGGGAGGACGAGCCTTCCCCAGGAAACCTTAGTCATTCGGTGGACGGGATTCTCACCCGTCTTTCGCTACTCATACCGGCATTCTCACTTCTAAGCGCTCCACTAGTCCTCACGATCTAGCTTCAACGCCCTTAGAACGCTCTCCTACCATAGAACCATTGGTTCTATCCACAGCTTCGGTGTTATGTTTAGCCCCGGTAAATTTTCGGCGCAGGGTCACTCGACTAGTGAGCTATTACGCACTCTTTAAATGATGGCTGCTTCTGAGCCAACATCCTAGTTGTCTAAGCAACTCCACATCCTTTTCCACTTAACATAAACTTTGGGACCTTAGCTGGTGGTCTGGGCTGTTTCCCTTTCGACTACGGATCTTATCACTCGCAGTCTGACTCCCGGATATAAATCAATGGCATTCGGAGTTTATCTGAATTCGGTAACCCGAGAAGGGCCCCTAGTCCAAACAGTTGCTCTACCTCCATGATTCTAATTCCGAGGCTAGCCCTAAAGCTATTTCGGAGAGAACCAGCTATCTCCAAGTTCGATTGGAATTTCTCCGCTACCCACACCTCATCCCCGCATTTTTCAACATACGTGGGTTCGGTCCTCCAGTGCGTATTACCGCACCTTCAACCTGGACATGGGTAGATCACTTGGTTTCGGGTCTACGACCACATACTCATTCGCCCTATTCAGACTCGCTTTCGCTGCGGCTCCGTCTCATCAACTTAACCTCGCATGGGATCGTAACTCGCCGGTTCATTCTACAAAAGGCACGCTATCACCCATTAACGGGCTTTAACTATTTGTAGGCACACGGTTTCAGGGGCTATTTCACTCCTCTTCCGAGGTTCTTTTCACCTTTCCCTCACGGTACTGGTTCACTATCGGTCACTAGGGAGTATTTAGCCTTGGGAGATGGTCCTCCCGGATTCCGACGGAATTTCTCGTGTTCCGCCGTACTCAGGATACTGATCAGAGTGAAATTGGTTTCGATTACAGGGCTTTTACCTTCTTCGGCAGACCTTTCCAGGTCGCTTCTTCTACCAACTTCATTTATGACTCTATGTGTTCAGTCCTACAACCCCAGAAAGCAAGCTTTCTGGTTTGGGCTATTCCCGTTTCGCTCGCCGCTACTCAGGGAATCGATTTTTCTTTCTCTTCCTGCAGGTACTTAGATGTTTCAGTTCTCTGCGTCTACCTCTACTGACCTATGTATTCAGTCAGCAGTAACATCCTATCAAAGATGCTGGGTTCCCCCATTCGGAAATCTTTGGATCAAAGCTCACTTACAGCTCCCCAAAGCATATCGGCGTTAGTCCCGTCCTTCATCGGCTCCTAGTGCCAAGGCATTCACCGTGCGCCCTTATTAACTTAACCTATGGTTAACAGTTAATTTTTAAACCTCATCTTTCGATGAGAACCTTAAAAAAACTCATTTTTAAAACTTTTCGGTGTGTTTCTGGTTTGTTACTTGAATTACACTTTTTAACTTTATCCAGTTTTCAAAGAACAACGTCTTGCCGCAACCAAAGTTGCGTTTTTTTGAGAAGATTAGACCTCTCAAAACTAAACAAAGTAAAGACGAATGTGTGGGTTTCCGTTAAATTCCTTAGAAAGGAGGTGATCCAGCCGCACCTTCCGATACGGCTACCTTGTTACGACTTCACCCCAATTATCTGTCCCACCTTAGGCGGCTGGCTCCCAAAAGGGTTACCTCACCGACTTCGGGTGTTACAAACTCTCGTGGTGTGACGGGCGGTGTGTACAAGACCCGGGAACGTATTCACCGCGGCGTGCTGATCCGCGATTACTAGCGATTCCGGCTTCATGTAGGCGAGTTGCAGCCTACAATCCGAACTGAGAATGGCTTTAAGAGATTAGCTTGGCCTCGCGACCTTGCGACTCGTTGTACCATCCATTGTAGCACGTGTGTAGCCCAGGTCATAAGGGGCATGATGATTTGACGTCATCCCCACCTTCCTCCGGTTTATCACCGGCAGTCTCACTAGAGTGCCCAACTGAATGCTGGCAACTAATAATAGGGGTTGCGCTCGTTGCGGGACTTAACCCAACATCTCACGACACGAGCTGACGACAACCATGCACCACCTGTCACTTTGTCCCCGAAGGGAAAGCTCTATCTCTAGAGTGGTCAAAGGATGTCAAGACCTGGTAAGGTTCTTCGCGTTGCTTCGAATTAAACCACATGCTCCACCGCTTGTGCGGGTCCCCGTCAATTCCTTTGAGTTTCAACCTTGCGGTCGTACTCCCCAGGCGGAGTGCTTAATGCGTTAGCTGCAGCACTGAAGGGCGGAAACCCTCCAACACTTAGCACTCATCGTTTACGGCGTGGACTACCAGGGTATCTAATCCTGTTTGCTCCCCACGCTTTCGAGCCTCAGCGTCAGTTACAGACCAGAGAGTCGCCTTCGCCACTGGTGTTCCTCCACATATCTACGCATTTCACCGCTACACGTGGAATTCCACTCTCCTCTTCTGCACTCAAGTTCTCCAGTTTCCAATGACCCTCCCCGGTTGAGCCGGGGGCTTTCACATCAGACTTAAAGAACCGCCTGCGCTCGCTTTACGCCCAATAAATCCGGACAACGCTTGCCACCTACGTATTACCGCGGCTGCTGGCACGTAGTTAGCCGTGGCTTTCTGGTTAGATACCGTCAGGGGATGAGCAGTTACTCTCATCCTTGTTCTTCTCTAACAACAGAGTTTTACGATCCGAAAACCTTCTTCACTCACGCGGCATTGCTCCGTCAGACTTTCGTCCATTGCGGAAGATTCCCTACTGCTGCCTCCCGTAGGAGTCTGGGCCGTGTCTCAGTCCCAGTGTGGCCGATCACCCTCTCAGGTCGGCTACGTATCATCGCCTTGGTGAGCCATTACCTCACCAACTAGCTAATACGCCGCGGGTCCATCCATAAGCGGTAGCCGAAGCCACCTTTTTTCCATTCGCCAGGAGGCGATTAGAAGTATGCGGTATTAGCATCCGTTTCCGAATGTTATCCCCCTCTTATGGGCAGGTTACCCACGTGTTACTCACCCGTCCGCCACTCTTTGACTTCGGTGGGTGCAAGCACCCGGTGAAATCAAAGCGTTCGACTTGCATGTATTAGGCATGCCGCCAGCGTTCGTCCTGAGCCAGGATCAAACTCTCATATAAAATGATGCTTGAAGCTCATATTGATTGCTAGCGAATAATTATTCACTATTTTTGTTACTGTTGACTCAGCACTGCTGAGTCACCCTCACATTTGGTTCGTCTTACTTTGTTTAGTTTTCAAAGGTCTAAAGTGTGTTGTTTTGTTTGTGACAACTTATAAATATTATCATATATATTGCTAACTGTCAACAACTTTTTTGTTTTTTTATTTCGCTGTGTTGGTTTATTTCAACCTGTCTCAGCGACGTATTTAAATATAACAAGGTTTTAGCGTTTCGTCAATCATTTTTGACAAATAAAATAAACTAATTTTCAAAACTGAACATTATTTTGGAAATTAGTTCAAAACAGATTCATATAACGAAAAAAGACGAACTTTTATTCTCGTTTTTCACATTTAGTTAGATTTCATATATACAGTATAGTGTTTTTTTATGAATAAAATTTTGTGTTTATTTTTCTTACTGCAAAAAAAGCTTTTCCATTATTGCTAATGAAAAAACTCTTTTCTTTTTAAAAACTATTGATTGACCCAATTTGATTCAATAAAGTCTGCTCTTCCTGATCCTTGTCTGTATCTTGAATAATGCGCTGCATTCTTTTTGTAAAACCCTTGATGGTATGTTTCTGCCGGATAAAAAGGTTCAGCAGGTTGAATTTCAGTTACAATCGGCTGCTTAAAGCGACCACTATTTTGCAATGCTTCTTTAGAAGCTTCTGCTAATTGTCTTTGCTCTTCATTATGATAGAAAATAACAGGACGGTAAGATGATCCTCTATCGGCAAATTGTCCACCTGCATCAGTTGGATCGGTTTGCTGCCAATAGATTTCCACTAGATCTTGGTAGCTAAATTTTTCAGGATCAAATGTGATCTGAACCGCTTCTGTATGACCAGTAGTTTCACTACATACTTCTTCATAAGTTGGGTTAACCGTGTGACCACCTGTATAACCTGAAACAACTGATTCGATACCTGGTTGGGTTTCAAACGGTTTTACCATGCACCAAAAACACCCACCTGCAAATGTTGCTTTTTCAAATTTTTGTTCACTCACTATCGATTCCCCCTTTTGTTCTTAATGATTAGAGTATAGCACTCAACCTTATTGGTTTACATTATTTTGAATTGCCCTATTCTTAATCTGCTTTACGAATTTCAGTTACGCCACCCATATACGGAACCAATACATCAGGTATCTTAACTGATCCATCTGCTTGTTGGTAGTTTTCTAAAATAGCCGCTATCGTTCGGCCAACTGCTAATCCTGAACCATTTAATGTGTGGACGTATTCTAATTTACCTGTTTCTTCATTACGGTAACGTATCTTTGCTCGTCTAGCTTGAAATGCTTCTGTATTTGAGCAAGAGCTGATCTCACGGTACGTTTCTTGCGCAGGAATCCATACTTCTAAGTCATAGGTTTTTGCAGCAGAAAATCCCATGTCTCCAGTACATAATGCTAATACACGATAAGGAAGATTTAACTTTTGCAATACCGCTTCAGCATTGTTCGTCATCTTTTCTAATTCATTATAAGAAGTTTCCGGCTTACTAAATTTCACCATTTCAACTTTGTTAAATTGGTGTAGGCGTATCAATCCACGAGTGTCTCTTCCTGCACTACCTACTTCTGATCTAAATGAAGGACTTAATGCAGTAAAGTATACTGGAAGTTGCTCTTCTTTTAAAATTTCATTGCGGTAATAGTTCGTCAATGGAACTTCTGCTGTTGGTATCAGCGTTAAATCGGTTCCCTCAATTTGGAATACATCTTCTTTAAATTTCGGGAACTGGCCTGTACCAAACATTGAATCGCTATTCACTAAATAAGGTGTCATCATTTCTGTATAACCATGTTCACCGGTATGCAAGTCTAACATAAAATTGTATACTGCTCGTTCTAATCTAGCACCTAATCCTTTATAGTAGACAAAACGACTTCCAGAAACTTTTGCTCCTCGTTCAAAGTCCAAAATATTTAACTCTTCAGCAACTTCCCAATGTGCTTTTGCTTCAAATGTTACTTCTACAGGCGTCCCCCATTTGCGGACTTCAACGTTGTCTGCTTCATCTGCCCCTACTGGCACAGAATCATGCGGTAAATTTGGCAATCCAGTAGCAATTGTTTCTATTTTTTCATCAATTGCTGCTAATTGTTCATCTAAATCTTTTATTTTTTCTCCAACTTCACGCATTTCTTTTATTTTTTCATCTGCATTCTCTTTGTTGCGTTTTAGTGTTGCAATTGCACCAGATACTTCATTACGGTAACTTTTTAATTCTTCTGTTGTCACAATCAAAGAACGTCTTTCACTATCTAAAGTAATGAATTCTTCTAATAGCTCGTGTTTAACCCCACGTTCTTCTAACTTTTTAGCCGTTGCATCAAAATCTAATCTTAATTGTTTAATATCTAACATCTTAATCTTCCTTTCTTCTTGTAATTCCTAATCGATTGTACAAAAAAAGCCATTCCGATCCATTATTCATGGGACGAAATGGCTTCAACGTTCGCGGTACCACCCAAATTTAGAAGATTGCCTATGAATCCTCTACTCTTTTCAATCAGATAACGGTCTGGATCCGAAACAATTTTATCAAAAAAAGCTGAGTTCATTGTTTACTTCATGCGATGGATTCAAAAGATTAAACCATCAGTTTTCACCAACCACTGACTCTCTTTGTGTATTCAGTCTATTTTACTAATTCGCATTACTAACGTTCGTGTTCATTCAGTTGCTTACATTCTACCCAATCCCTTTACTTAAGTCAATAAAAAAAAGACTGGAAAATTCCCCCAGCCTTTTGCTATAAAAGTAATTAAATTTATAATTAACGCACTTTAGAATAAGTCACTAATAAAAGCTTTCACCCAGCGACCTGTTAAAACAAATACATTAGATTTTTCAACAGTTGAAGCAGCTACAACGGTAACTTCTTCTCCTGTATTTCCATTAACGTATCCTAACTCATCGCCTTCACTGATGACTTGCGCAGTTCCTACTTCTGTTCCCTTTTTGATTGGTGCAGTTAAGTTACCCGCTTCATTTAATAAATCTTTTTTGACTTGGACAGTTGCGTTTGTCTTTTCGCTATCCGCACTTGTTGGAATCAATAAGGACACATCCGATTGAACGGCTACATTCAAAGTATCCTTTTTACCTTTATCAACGGCTAAAGGCTCTACATCTTCTAACGTTTGACCTTCTTTAAAGACAGGAACCATATCCCAATTTTCAAATGCCCAATCCATTATTTTGTCTGTTTCAGCAAATCGTTTGCTCAAATCTTCTTGTCCATTCGTTGCGTTCATTACGATTGTAACAACACGCATACCTTCTTCTTCAGCTGTACCTGTCATTGAAGCTCCAGCGAAGTCAGTTGTCCCCGTTTTTAATCCATCAACATTTTCACGCTCATAAATTAATCCTGGCAACATCCAGTTAAAGTTTTGCATTGAAATTTCATCTGACGTACCTTCTCTGAATTTCTTTTCACTAATACTAGAAGTCTTTAACACTTCAGGAAAATCTAACAGTAGACGTTGAGCTACAATCGACATTTCTCTTGCAGTCATTGAATTTTCACTCTCGTCAGTGCTACCTGGATAAATGTTACCCTTCAAATCAGAATTAGATAAACCAGTTGTATTGTACAATTCATAATTCGTAATACCCCATGATTCAACTTTTTCATGCATCATATCAACAAATGACTTTTCATCTCCAGCAATATGTTCAGCCAATGCAATCGTTGCTCCATTTGCTGAATAAATTGCCATTGCTTGGTAAAGTTCTTCTACTGAGTATGTATCGTCTATTCGTAAAGGAACATTTGATAATTCATAATTTTGGCTAATGTTATGAGCGTACTCACTAATGTTAACTTGATCATCCCATGCCAAGTCGCCATTTTTAATGGTTTCCAACAAAATATATTCTGTAATCATCTTAGTCATTGAAGCAATGCCTAGTTTTTCATCGCCGTTTTGATTTAACAACACTTTTCCAGTTGTTGGTTCAATAGCAAACGCTGCTGCTGCCTCTATAGCAGGTTGTTCTATTGTTGCTGCCGATACAGTTGTGCTAGCAATTAATGGAGAAAAAGTTCCCAACAATAGCATTGTGACAAATAAGGTACTAATTTTAGTTAATTTCTTCATGATTTTTATTGTCTCCTCAGTCCGTTTGATTTTCTATTTAAGTATGTGTTAAATGATATTCTGTCTTAAATGACTACATGCGTTTTCTATGTTAGCGAAATAAACAAAAAAAAACAACCCTCTTTTGTCTAAAACTAATATAAGACTGTTGTTTTTAAAAGGTTTTAGCTAAAATCCCTTTAAATTTAGTCGTTATTTTTTTCAGCTAATTGTTTTAGTGGCAAGTGCATAACAAAGCGGGTTAATGTTCTATCAGAAGAGGCATAAATATATCCTCCATGAAGGGCTACAATACTTTGTGCAATTGCCAACCCTAAACCGGTGCCTCCTGTTTCTTGTGACCGAGACTCTTCCACACGGTAAAAACGATCAAATAATTGATCCAAGGATTTTTGCGGAATAGGCTGTCCATCATTATTTACTGAAATGATCGCTTCTTTTCCAGTTTTTTGGACTTCTATAAACACTTTTTTACCACCTTTTCCGTACTTCAACGCATTTGAAATTAAATTATTGAACACACGAACTAACTTTTCAGTATCAGCTTCCATTTGGACACTCTCATATGAAGTAACCACTTCGATTACCATATTCTTTTTTTCTGCTTCCAATTCAAAATCTGCTACCAACTGCTCTAATAGTTGAACCATATCAAATTCAGATAGATTTAAAGGCGTAGTAGTTTGACGCACTTTTGTGTACTCAAATAAGTCTTCTACAAGAACTTTCATTTGTTTCGCTTTCGTGTAGGCCGTATGAGTATATTTCAATAGTTCTTCTTCATTTTGATAACGCCTTTCTTCAATCAAACCTAAATAGCCTATGATAGAAGTTAAGGGTGTCCGAATGTCATGACTGACATTTGTGATCAGTTCATCTTTGGACTGTTCTATCTGGCGTTCATCTTCCATTGCTTGTACTGTGCTATCGACCAAAACATGTATGCTTTCTACTACTTTTTCCATATCTCCGCCAAAATCTGTTGTGATACGGTGCTCGTAATGACCTTCTGCGATATAGTGCAGCTCACTTATGATATGGTTCAACTGCATTTGTTTATAACGCCTTTTTAAACGCCAATAAATCGTTCCTGTTGCTACTATTGTTAGAAAAATAATAAAAAACGGCGTAAGAGAAATAATTTGATTTCCGCGAACACTAATAATGGCATCACTAAAGAACCAGAACCCTCTAATAATTTCAGGAGAATCAACAAGCATGCGGTTAAAAATAAGAAAAGCTGCATAATACAAAATCAAGATCAATCCAATAGTAATAAATCCTTCAACAATCAACTTACTTTTTTCTTTCCTTGTTAGTTTCAAGTAACTAGTCAACTCCCGTGTTTCATTCTTCTCAAATGGTATTACCGCTCACCAATTTTATACCCTACTCCCCAAACCGTTTGAATCACTTTTTCTCCGCCAGTTGCTTCTTCAATCTTATCTCTTAAATGACTGACATGAACCATGACCGTTTTAGCCGAAACGAGACTTTCTTGTTGCCATACACGTTCAAATATTTCATCTGCACTAAAGACGCGATTTGGATGGCTGGCTAATAAGTATAAAATCCCAAATTCTAAAGCTGTTAACTGAATAAATTCTCCATTGATTGTTCGAACTTCATGCGATTCTTTTTCAATTAACAATGGACCAACCTCAAGTTTATTTTGTTCTTGCGAGTTAGTCATATACTGACTTCTACGCAATAACGATTTGATTCTAGCCATCACTTCTAAAGGATTAAAAGGTTTAGCTACATAATCATCCGCTCCGGTTACTAAGCCTTTGATCTTATCAATATCCGTTGTTTTAGCACTAAGCATAAGAATTGGCACTTGCATCTCTTTGCGGACTTCTTTTACAACTTGATTTCCATCCATGTTAGGCATCATTACATCTAGTACCATTAAATCTATATTTTTAATTGTTTTGATTTTTGTTAAGGCTTCTTTTCCGTTATAAGCTTTTTCTACTTCGTATCCTTCATTTTGGATATAAATACTTAACAGCTCTACAATCTCTTTATCGTCATCGACTACTAAAATTTTCATATAATATCCCTCATTTAGATATATTTTTCCGATTTTACTTATCATATCAGAAAATACTAAAGAATTTATTAAAAGAAGACCAATAAAGTTCTGAATCGAACTTTATTGGTCTTCTTTAGTTAACAGTCTATTTATTGAACAGAGTAATTTGGAGCTTCGTTTGTAATTTGTACATCATGAGGGTGAGATTCGCGTAAACCGGCTCCACTCATTTGAATAAATTGTGTTTCTTCGCGTAATTGCTCTAAGTTTCCTGCTCCAACATATCCCATACCTGAACGTAATCCACCAAGCATTTGGAAAACAATATCAGAAACAGCTCCTTTATAAGCAACACGTCCCTCAATACCTTCTGGAACTAATTTGTTTGCTTCATTTACGCCACCTTGGAAATAACGATCGCTTGAACCTTTTTCCATAGCAGCTAAACTTCCCATACCACGATATGTTTTGAAGCGACGACCTTGGAAAATTTCAAATTCACCAGGAGATTCGTCTGTACCAGCAAGCATACTACCTAGCATAACAACATGTCCTCCAGCGGCTAATGCTTTTACAATATCTCCAGAATATTTAATTCCGCCATCTGCAATAATCGCACGTCCATATTCGCGAGCCACTGCTGCTGAATCATAGATAGCTGTAATTTGAGGAACACCAACTCCAGCTACCACACGTGTTGTACAAATTGATCCAGGACCAATTCCTACTTTAACGACATCCACACCTGCTTCATATAGCGCACGGGTCGCTTCACCTGTTGCTACATTCCCTGCGATTAAGGTAGCTTCTGGGAACTCTTCACGAATTTCTTCAATTTTACGAATAACTCCTGCACTATGACCATGAGCTGTATCAATAACAATTGCATCAGCACCAGAATCAATTAACGCGTGTGCACGTTCAAACGTGTCACTTGTTACGCCGACTGCTGCTGCAACAAGTAAACGACCATGAGAATCTTTTGCAGCATTTGGAAATTCAAGAATTTTTTCGATGTCTTTAATGGTTATTAAACCACTAAGACGCCCATTTTGATCAACAATTGGCAATTTTTCAATTTTATGCTGTTGCAAAATTTGCTCAGCTTCTTTCAAAGACGTTCCTGTCGGTGCAGTAACTAGGTTCTCTTTTGTCATTACTTCATCAATTTGAATAGAGTAATCTGCTACAAAACGCAAGTCACGGTTTGTTAAAATCCCTACTAGAATACGTTCATCCATAGTATTTACGATTGGCACACCACTAATGCGGTAGCGGCTCATTAGTTTTTCTGCTTCTGAAACGGAATGGGTGGGGGTTAAAAAGAAAGGATCCAAGATAACGCCGCTCTCAGAACGTTTTACTTTTCTGACTTCATCTGCTTGCTGTTGGATGGTCATATTTTTATGAATGACTCCTAAGCCGCCTTGACGAGCCATAGCAATCGCCATTCTTGAGTCTGTTACAGTATCCATACTCGCACTCATGATAGGCACGTTCAATTTAATATTTTTAGCTAGTTGAACACTTAAATCCACATCATTTGGTAAAACGTGACTTTCAGCAGGTACTAGCAATACATCATCAAAAGTGAATCCTTTTTTTGCAAATTTTGTTTCCCAATTAGACATTACAACCATCCGCTCCTTTTTCTCCACTTAATTTGTTCGATAATTTTATCTACAAAAATAACAGAGATAGCGGGCTTAGTCAAGAGTTGAATTCAAAATCATTGATTACTTCAGTCTTTCCTTCAAGCATATTAGCATATGAAGTGTTCTCGATGAAAAACGCATGAGAAAAAGCTCAAACCGCCTAAAATTGATTTAGACGATTTGAGCTTTTAAATGCTTTCCAATTTATAGGTTGATCCTAAAATAATCCGCCGCGAATATTTAATTTGCGTTTTGCAAAGTATTTAGCCACAAAAGCAAGTGCACCAATAATAATATTACTTATTGCATTTAAGGGGATATTCACAATTGGTGGAATAACCATCATCGATCCCGTCATGACAATCATTAAAGATAGCATCCCAACAGTAGAGACTAGGATATAGCGGAACATGCCGCCTTTTTTCGGGTTCTTTCTATCCGGCATATTTTTTGAAATCCATAGAATCACTAATCCACCGGCAATAAAGTTCAGTAACGTAGTAATCAATCCCAACGAAGAGCCTTCTACATTATTAAACAAGCCAGAAAGACCTGTGATAATAGAAAATAATCCACCTATCATCAATCCACCATCTAAAGCAATTTTCCAATTCTCAGAAGGTCCTTCTTGTTCTTTAGTCGGTTTTGCAACTATTTTGTCTGCACATTCAGTCACGGTCCCATATAATTGACGAGCCGTTTCTCCTGATCTTTGACGTTCAACTAAATTGTGAAGCATCTCGTTAACTAGTTCTTCTTTTTTAGTTTCAGGAACATTTCTTTCCACTAGAGCTTTATTCAAACTCATCATGTACTGTTCATTTTTTTTGGTTAATTTTTTAATTAATGTGCTGTTTTCTTCTTTTTTTGACAGAGTTGAATTTACTTGTACTTCTTCCATGAATCAATTGCCCCTTTCTAGGCCTTGCTCTTAGAAACTAACGGTTACTTATACATTAAATCTAAATAATAAAATATCTCCATCTTTAACAACATACTCTTTTCCTTCAGAACGCATACGACCTGCTTCTTTTGCTGCTTGTTCACTTTCATATTTATCGAAGTCTTCATAAGAGATTGTTTCTGCACGAATAAATCCGCGTTCAAAATCACTGTGAATAATTCCAGCCGTTTGAGGAGCTTTCATTCCTTTTTTAAAGGTCCATGCGCGAACTTCTTGAACACCTGCTGTAAAGTACGTTCCCAAACCTAAAAGATTATATGTTGAACGGATTAATTTGTCTAACCCTGATTCCTTGATTCCTAATTCTTCTAAGAATAATTCTTTTTCTTCGTCTTCAAGTTCAGCAATTTCTTCTTCAATTCTCGCACAAATTACAATAACTTCAGCCTTTTCTTCTTCAGCAAATTTACGGACTTGATTGACAAGCTCATCATTCTCAGTATCCGCTACTTGATCTTCAGAAACATTCGCTACATACAATACAGGCTTTGTTGTTAATAAAAATAAACTTCTAACGATTTTTTCTTCATCTTCATTAAATTCGATTGAACGAGCTGATTTACCTTCTTCTAAAACTGGTTTGATTTTATCCAAAACAGCTAACTCAGCTACAGCTTCTTTATCTTTTGTACGTGCAATTTTCGATACCCGAGTATAGCGTTTTTCAACTGACTCTAAATCAGCTAGAACTAATTCTAAATTGATGGTCTCAATATCTGAAATTGGATCAACTTTTCCTTCAACGTGAATAATATTGTCATCTTCAAAACAACGAACAACATGACAAATAGCATCTACTTGGCGAATGTTAGCTAAGAATTTATTTCCTAGTCCTTCCCCTTTACTTGCTCCTTTTACGATTCCGGCAATATCTGTAAACTCAAAAGTAGTAGGAATTGTTTTCTTTGGTGTAACCAATTCCGTCAAACGTGTTAAGCGGTAATCAGGAACTTCTACAACTCCCACGTTCGGGTCAATCGTTGCAAATGGATAGTTTGCAGCTTCCGCTCCGGCTTTTGTAATGGCGTTAAATAAGGTTGATTTACCTACGTTCGGTAAACCTACAATTCCAGCTGTTAATGGCATGTTTAAATTCACTCTTTCTTTTTTTAATAGTTTTTGTTGTTAGTTTTCTTCTGCTCTTTCTAAAACCTTTTTCATTTTCTTTTCAAAATCTCTTCTTGGCATCATGACCATATGGCCGCATTGTGTGCACTTAATGCGAATATCCATACCCATTCTAATGATTTGCCAACGGTTTGCCCCGCAAGGATGAGGTTTTTTCATTTCAACAATATCATTCAAATCGTAATTTTTTTCCATCGTTAATCTCCCATGCGTTTATTCATCATCAAATTGAATCTCTAGAATATCTAAAATACGCGTCAAATCATCAGTAGAAAGGTATTCAATTTCAATTTTCCCTTTTTTGTTTTTTTCATTTATCGATACACTGGTGCCAAATTTATCCATTAACCGTTCTTCACTCTCACGAATATAGTAAGGCTTTTTGGTTTCTTTTTTTGGCTGTTCTATTTCTTCTTTAGACTGGTTCATCTTGTTCACTAATTGTTCTAATTGACGAACCGTTAAATGTTCTTTGACCACTCGTTTAGCTAATTTCGAGATTTGTTTTTTATCTTTTAAGCCTAACAATGTTCTTGCTTGACCCATTGAGATTTCTTCTTTTTGAAGCATCTCTTTAACAGCATCTGGCAGCCCTAATAAACGCAAATAATTGGCGATGTATGGACGGCTTTTACCCAAACGTGTAGCGACTTCTTCTTGCGTTAGTTTTAATTTTTTCATCATCATTTCATAAGCTTCTGCTTCTTCTAAAGAGGTTAGATCTTCTCTTTGCAGATTTTCCAATACCGCGACTTCCATCATCTTTTCTTCATCAAATTCACGAATAATGGCTGGTATCGTTTCTTTTCCAGCCAATTTCGACGCTCTGAAGCGACGTTCTCCAGCTATGATTTCATAACCTTTAATTTTTGACTCACGAAGGATAATAGGTTGAAAAACACCAGATACTTTGATTGATTCTGCTAGCTCATTTAAAGCTATTTCGTCAAACGTTTTTCTCGGTTGGTAAGGATTTGGTCTGATATCGGTTAAGGGTATCTTCTGAACTTGTTCATTAGCTGCATTGATAGTTGAAAGCTCTGCATAATCTCCAAAAAGAGCATCGATTCCTCTTCCCAACCCTTTGCTATTTTTATTAGCCATTTGCTAGCACTTCCTTTGCTAATTCAAGATAGACTTCTGCTCCTCTAGAACGCGCATCGTAATCAATAATCGACAATCCGTGACTTGGAGCCTCAGATAACCGGATATTGCGTGGAATAATCGTTTTATAAACTCTTTCTCGGAAGTATTTCTTCACTTCATCGACTACTTCATATCCTAAATTCGTACGTGCATCCAACATAGTCAATAAGACACCTTCAATTTTCAATTCAGGGTTAAAATGTTTTTGAACTAGGCGAACCGTGTTTAACAATTGACTTAATCCTTCTAAAGCATAATATTCACATTGAACAGGAATCAGAATAGAGTCACTTGCAGTGAAGGCATTGATCGTCAAATGTCCCAGTGATGGGGGACAGTCAATCAATATATAATCGTAATCGTCTTTTACCTTTTCTAACGCTTGCTTCAGTCTAGATTCTCTAGCCATTTGTGAGGTTAATTCAATTTCTGCGCCTGCTAATTGAATTGTAGCTGGTACGACCCACAAATTCTCTCTTGAAGACGGCAGAACGACATCTTTAACAAGTGTTTCGTTTACTAAAATATCATAGATATCTTTTTCAACATCTGACTTGCGTACGCCTAAACCACTTGTTGCATTTCCTTGAGCATCAATATCAACTAATAATATTTTTTTACCAAAATACGCTAAACAAGCACCTAAGTTGACTGTTGTCGTTGTCTTACCAACTCCGCCTTTTTGATTTGCGACTGATATAATTCGTGCCATCCTATTTCCTCCATCTGTGTTTAATATCCCTAGTAACTTTATCGACACTGATTCAAGTGCAATAAACAAAAATAAGAGAAAAATTACATCTTGCGTATTTTTCTCCTACGCATTTGTTCAAAATGAATTTTTTTCATTTATCGCTCTCTATTCACTTATCTTTTTTTATTTCAATTGTAATGCGGTAAACATCTTCTAGATCTTCTTCTATTGCTTCTAAAGGCATACCTGTTTCTTTTATCAGTTCAACTGACTTATTGATTGTATTTAAAGCTAATCGAAGATCCTTAGAGATTTTTCTAACTCGTTTTTTCGGCTGTTCTTGAGTACTGTTTTTTTCTGCTACTTTTTGCTTCACTAAACGCTCTGTTTCTTTAACGGTTAGTTTTTTTTCAATAATGACACTTAATAATTCATTCTGTTCCTCATGCGATAAGGCTAGCACACTGCGTCCATGTCGTTCGGTGATTGTTCTGTTAAGCAAAGCTTCTTTTAAAGCATCAGCTAACTTTAGCAACCGCAGTTTATTGGCTATGAAAGATTGGCTTTTCCCAATGCGTTGCGCTAACGCTTCTTGTGTCAACCCATTTAACGCCATTAAGCCTTGATAAGCTTCAGCTTCTTCAATAGCTGTCAATTCTTCTCTTTGTAGATTTTCAATTAACGCAACCGAAGCTGTTTCGTTATCTGACATCTCTTGAACAATCGCTGGCACTTCTTTCCATTCCAAAAGTTGCATCGCACGAAAACGGCGTTCCCCTGCAACAATTTCATACTTGTTTTCTTCATATTTTCTAAGAATGATGGGTTGGATCAATCCATGAATATGAATTGTGCGAGCTAATTCATCCAACTTTTCTTCGTTAAACACTTTTCTAGGCTGAAAACGATTAGGAACAATCTGTTGTACCGCAATTTCTTGAACATGTTTTTGTTTTTTTAATACTTCTAACAAAACATCTTCTTCATTTTCAGTTTTCTTTTTAGTTTTTCCTGAACCAAATAAATCAGACAACGCCATTCTTTTTCTCTCCCTCAGTCCTATATGTCCTTTGATTCTATTGTATCAAAAAACGTTCTTATTGAGTAGTTGAATCCGAATAGAAACTGTCTGATAAGTATTGGTTTCTACTATAATGGATTCTTATTTGGTGTTCCCGGTTTTCTTGGATATTTTTTTGGGGATTCTTTCTTCTTGTCAATTAAAACAATGTGTCGTTCTCCAGCTTCACGCGGCAGTTCAAAAACAAATTCTTCGCGAAACTTTCCGCCCAATGTAGCAATCGCTTTTTGCCCTTCAGCCATTTCTTCTTGGGTATTGCTTGCTTTTAGAGCAATAAAAAGCCCATCTTTTTTAACTAACGGCAAACACAATTCAGATAAAACACTCATACGTGCAACGGCTCTGGCAGTTACAAAATCAAATGATTCGCGAAATTGTTTGTTTTGGCCAAACGTTTCAGCACGATCATGATAAAAATGAACACCATCTAACCCTAGCGTTTGAGCTAACAATGTTAGAAATTGAATTCTTTTATTTAATGAATCAACTATAGTGACTTCTAATTGTGGGAAAATAATTTTTAGGGGGATGCTTGGAAACCCGGCACCTGCACCTACATCACATAGGCTTTGGACCCCTTTAGTAAAATCCACATATAGTCCAGCTGTAATCGAATCATAGAAATGTTTTAAATACACTTCTTCTTTTTGGGTAATTGCAGTTAAATTAATTTTTTCGTTCCATTCTTGCAACAGTTTAAGGTATTGATCAAATTGTTCCATTTGCTTCTCAGTAACCACTAATCCCTTATCTTCAAGGGCTTTTTTTAACTCTTCTGGATTCATTAACTCAACTCCTTTTTACTAACGTGAAACACTATTTGTTTCACAAATCCATCGTTTTAACTGTATAACAAATTGACTAGAAGTGCAATGCTTTAAAGCATTTTTTCCGCTATATAAATGGATTAAATTTTATAACATTTGGCACTAAATGAGAATTAGATAAAATAAATTAAAATTAAATGATAGAGTTTGTTGACATTGTCTTGTAAGCTTGTTAGAATATTGGAAATAGTCAGAAAACAATTAATGAAAAGGAGATGTTCAATATGAAAACTACAGTCGAATTGTCTAGCTCGCGTTCTCAATTGAACGTATCTTTAGTCATTATTAACTTATTAATTTAGCCCAGGATTTGAACTATTCATTTAGTTGAGTCCTAGTTTGCGTATCTAGGGCTCAATCATCGAACTGATGAGGCAAGCCTTTATACAAAGGCTTGCCTCTTTTTATTTGAAAAATTCGAGGTTCATAAGTGTTGGAATGTCTGTTAAACAAAAATACGGAGGCGATTGAATATGAAGAACTATCTAACAGAAAGAATGTATAAGGCATCATCAGGGATCGCGAATGCTATTTTTGTAACAATCGGTATTGGCTTATTATTAGAAACAATTGGAAAAATGACTGGCTTAACCATTTTAGTTATGATTGGAACGGCCGCTAAAATGCTGATGGCTCCTGCTATTGGTGCTGGTATCGCCGTTATGTTAGGCGGAAACACTCTTACCATTTTTAGTGCTATGGCTGCTGGAGCGCTTGGTGCTGGCGCCATTCAAACGACAGCAGACGGCATGATCACTATTGCCACAGGCGAACCAATTGGTTGTCTCATTGCAGCTACTATCGCTACATTTGTTGGCAAACGTATTTCAGGTAAAACGCCTTTAGATATGATGGCCATACCGGTTACAGCGGTCTTATCTGGTGGTGTAGCTGGTTATTACTTAAATCTTGTCATTGCCCCATTCTTAAATATGGTTAGTGCTTTTATTTCTGCTTCCGTTGCTGGTTCACCAGTTGTTGGAGCCGCTGTGATTTCAGTTGTTGGCGGACTCGTATTAATGTCTCCTGCTTCTTCGGCCGCTATCGCAATTGCACTAAATCTTGATCCTGTCTCAAGTGCTGCAATGTTGGTGGGAACGACTAGTATGTTTATTGGCTTTTCTTTTGTCTCTATACGTCAGAATAATCTTGGCGGATTCTTAGCACAATTTGTTTGTACACCAAAAGTGCAATTGCCGAATATCGTTAAAAATCCGCGGATTTTAATTGGCCCAACTTTGGCTGCAGCAGTAGCAGCTCCCATTTCAACTGTTGCACTTGGTTTTACAGCACCCAGCGCTTTAGCAGGATTAGGTTTTTGTTCACTGATTGCTCCACTAAATATCTTTGTGTCTCAAGGAAGTGGTTCATTTGCTGTTTATATCCTGACTGCCTGCTTGGTTCCTATTGCTATTACGGTAGTAGTAAACAAAGTGTTGGAAAAAGTTAGTTGGTTGCGTAAAGGAGATATGGCTTTAGTAGTAGAATAATCTGATGGTATTACTAGCCTTCAATACATTTGAACCTTTATGCAAACGAAAAAGAGACATAAATCTCCAAAAAGGATTTATGTCTCTTTTTTTGATGGTCCCTACTGGGCTCGAACCAGCGACCCCTACCTTGTCGAGGTAGTGCTCTCCCAACTGAGCTAAGGAACCTTTTCTTGTTTGCGTTTGCAACATCGTTAAGTATACCCTAAACAGTTGCTTCCGTAAATATAGAGTTTTATTTATTTTTAAAAATTATATTATTTCCTGGGAAATAACAATCAAATAGAGCCTTACAATTAAGAGTAGCTTGATTGTAAGGCTCTATTCGTAGTTACTATCTATACTAGTACTTTTGCAATTTTTCCTTGTTCTACATAAACCATTAAAATTGAAATATCCGCTGGATTCACACCACTAATACGGCTAGCTTGAGCAATTGTTTCAGGCTGAATTTTAATCAACTTTTCTTTTGCCTCTGTAGCAATACCATTGATAGCAGCATAATCAATATTTTCCGGTATACGTTTATTTTCCATACGTTTTAACTTATCCACTTTTTGAGAAGCTTTAGCGATATATCCTTCGTATTTCACTTGAATTTCTACCTGCTCTTCTACGGCTAATGGAAGTTCATAGTCTCGAGGAACGAATGCTAAAAGATCTTGATACGAAACTTCTGGACGACGTAAGAAGTCTTTAGCTAAAATGCCATCTTTTAAAGGTGCTTGGTTGTTTTCAGTTAAATACGATTGGATTTCAGCAGTTGGTTTCAACCGAATAGAACCTAGACGTTCTATTTCTTCTTCAAATTGAGCTTTTTTCGCTACAAAAGTATCGTAACGTTCTTTTGTTACCAGTCCTATTTGGTGACCGATTTCAGTTAATCTAAAATCTGCATTATCATGACGCAACAATAAACGGTATTCTGCACGAGACGTCAATAAACGATAAGGTTCATTCGTACCCTTTGTCACTAAGTCATCAATCATAACGCCGATATATCCTTCACTACGCTTCATTACAAACGGTTCTTTCCCTTGCACTTTAAGTGCTGCGTTCATACCTGCCATAATTCCTTGGCCTGCTGCTTCTTCATAACCCGAAGTTCCATTCATTTGACCAGCAGTAAACAAGTTTTCAACTACTTTTGTTTCTAAAGAAGGACGTAATTGATGAGGTGTAACCACATCGTATTCAATTGCATAGCCAGTACGCATCATCTCTGCGTTTTCCAACCCTTCAACTGAATGTATAATATCTTGTTGAACATCTTCCGGAAGAGACGTTGATAAGCCTTGGACATAAACTTCTTCTGTATCGCGTCCTTCAGGTTCTAAAAACAATTGATGTCTTGGTTTGTCACTAAAACGGACAACTTTATCTTCAATTGATGGGCAGTAACGAGCACCTACTCCTTCAACAATTCCTGTAAACATTGGTGCACGGTGAAGGTTATCTTGAATTTTTTGATGAGTCGATTCATTTGTATACGTTAACCAACACGATAACTGATCTTTTAAATACGCACTGTTTGGTGTTTCATAACTAAAGTGATTCGCTTTTTCGTCACCTGGTTGTTCTTCAGTCACGCTATAATCAATTGTTGAAGATTTAACTCTAGGAGGTGTTCCAGTTTTAAAACGATTTAATTCAAAACCATTTTCGAGTAAACTTTCAGAAAGTTTAACAGATGGTTGCGAGTTGTTTGGGCCAGAAGAATATTTCAGTTCGCCAATGATAATTTGACCACGAGAAGACGTACCTGCTGTTAAAATAACCGCTTTAGATCGGTAGATTGCACCAGTATTTGTGATAATTCCTTTGCATATACCGTCTTCAATAATTAGTTCATCAGCAATTCCTTGTCTTAAAACAAGATTTTCTGTTTCTTCAATGGTTTTTTTCATTTCATTTGCATACATAAATTTATCTGCTTGAGCGCGTAAAGCTCTAACAGCAGGTCCTTTACCGGTATTCAGCATTCTCATTTGAATATACGTTTTGTCAATATTGCGACCCATTTCTCCACCAAGAGCATCGATTTCTCGAACGACGACACCTTTAGCCGGTCCTCCAATTGACGGGTTACAAGGCATAAAAGCAACCATATCTAGATTAATGGTAATTAAAAGCGTATGACTTCCCATTCTTGCTGCGGCTAATGCAGCTTCTGATCCAGCATGACCTGCACCAACAACAATTACATCAAAATTTCCAGCTTCATAATGATTCATTTAAACAATCCCTTCTTTTCTGTATTTAGTTCTTTTATAAGCATCAAATTATTTCATTTTCTGTTTTATCTGTGTGTCTAAACGGGAAGTTCAGCATCCTTTTAGTTGAGCTTCACTTCCCAGACACTGGGCTATTTTCAAGATTTGACGCAATGCGCGGGATGCTCTTGCTTTCAATTCTTGAAAATCGCTGTGTGTCTAAACGGGAAGTTCAGCATCCTTATTTTCCTAGGCAGAATTGGCTGAATAGTTGGGTCAGTAGTTCGTCTTGAACGCTGTCTCCTGTAATCTCACCTAATAGATCCCAACAACGTGTCATATCTATTTGAATGAGATCTACTGGCATACCAGCCTCTACTCCATTGATGACTTCATCTAACGCTTCTTCTGCATCATGTAATAATGCAATATGGCGTACATTAGATACGTAAGTAGCATCACGTTCACCAGTTTGTCCAGTGAAGAAGAGAGCAGCTATTTTCTTTTCTAAAACATCTACACCTGATTTAGATAAAATAGAAGTCTTCACAATACTTTCTGGATCTACTAGCGTTTCTAATTCAGTTAAATCTAATTTATTTGGTAAATCCATTTTGTTTAAAATAATAATACGGTGGTGTTGGCTTGTTGCTTCAATTAAGGCTTTATCTTCTATTGTTAAGGATTCGCTTTGGTTAAACACCAACAATACTAAATCTGCATCGCTTAGGGCTTGACGGCTTCGTTCTACACCAATGCGTTCAATAATATCTTCTGTTTCGCGGATACCTGCTGTGTCGATTAGTTTTAAAGGAACACCTTTAACACTGATGTATTCTTCAATGACATCCCGTGTGGTACCGGCAATATCTGTAACGATGGCTTTTTCTTCATCCAATAGATAATTCAACAAGCTCGATTTACCAACATTTGGTCGTCCAATAATAGCTGTTGCTAGCCCTTCTCTTAAAATCTTTCCTTGGCTAGCCGTTTCTAGCAACTGTTGAATGGAAGCTTTAACTAATTTAGCTTTTTCAATCAACAATTTCGAAGTCATTTCTTCAACGTCATCGTATTCAGGATAATCAATATTCACTTCTACTTGAGCTAATGTATCTAATATATCTAGACGCAAATTGCGAATTAAATTAGACAAGTTTCCATCTAATTGCTTTAATGCAACATGCATCGCTCTGTCTGTTTTAGCACGAATCAAATCCATTACAGCTTCTGCTTGAGATAAGTCGATTCGTCCATTCAAGAAAGCCCGTTTTGTAAACTCACCAGGTTCAGCTAAGCGAGCGCCATTTTGTAAAACACATTGCAAAACTTGATTGACAGAAGTAATCCCTCCATGGCAATTGATTTCAACGACATCTTCTCTTGTAAAGGTTCTAGGTTCACGCATAACAGATACCATTACTTCATCAATCGTTTCATTCGTTTTTGGGTTTTCAATGTGGCCATAGTGAATAGTATGACTCTTTTGTTCAGCAAGTGCTTTTGAACCAGATTTATATACACGGTCTGCAATTTCAATAGCTTGTTCCCCACTCAACCTTACTATCCCTATTGCCCCTTCACCAGGAGGCGTCGAAATAGCTGCAATTGTTTCAAATTCTAATGTCACGCTCTCTCACTCCTTCTATTTTTTTGCACGAAAAAAGTGCCTACTCCACCCTTTTGTTTTTCACAAAAGGAATGGAAAGCACTTTGACTACTTTTATCATTCAGATAAGTTATTTAATTTTCAGTATATTTAATGTTAATTTGTTGTTCCGTTAAGACTATACAAGTTCTCTAACTATTTGTCAACAACTTCAGTTGACTTTATTTATGATTTACTTTGCTGATCTTACATTTATTCGTACTTCTTCATACTCTGCTTCATTGTAGCTATCTAACAGACCCTTTTCCATAATCGCTGCTTTAGACACTACTTTTTGAATCAATCTACTATTAATAGGAGCTTCAAAAGGGAAAACTTTTAATGCAATCGTTTGTTCATCGATCCAGCTCGGATGTATATTCGTTTCATTTAATCCAAGTTCTTCAGATAACGAAAGTCCTTTTTTAAAAAAGGGATGAATCGTTTCTTCCGTAGCTCCAGGTTCGTTGACACATGCATATACAGATAGCGTATCTCCCAATACCAGTAAAGCATAATGGAAATCAAAAACACACTTATCAAAATAATCCAATGCAGCAATGATTCGACTCTTCCGTTCTTCTTCTTGTTTAAGAAATGCCTGTGATTCTTTAGATGAATCTTTTAAAAAGAATTGAGTATAATGTCTGCTGCAAAGTAATGCGGCATAAGCATCAACTTTTTCAACTTCATCGATACCATAAGTATAAAAGATAATTTTCGGTGCTTTTGGAAAATCAAATAGTGAATATGGAGCTTGTTTTTTATCATTCCAAAAGGGACTTTTATCAAGAGATTCCCATCCATAGTCATGCATTCGAATAGCGTAATCTACTGACTTGCTTAACTCTTCTCCTTGAAACAACGTTTTTTTCCATTGAGCCATAACGTCTCCCGCGAATTGAGCATGGTTCTTTTGTTCAATCATAACAAAATCATTTTCCCGTTCTCTAATAATCATAATGATGCACCCTTTCAACTTGTTTCATTTAGTCATTCTCTAGAATCTTCATTCCTTCTGACGACTATTTCACTTTTCATTATACCATTATTCTAACTTCTTCTTATTTATAAATCACTTTAAATTCTTCACATACCACAAGAATATTGTCATGAAAAACTAATCCACTTTGCTTATAAGATTTTGTGAAAAAGTCTTCGTGGACTTTTCTCCAGTACCTTAGTGAACGATCTCCTTCGCCTTCTTTGAATGCATGTTTTTCTGATACTTCTAAAAAAGGGACTACGGACACTTTTATCGTCTTTGTGATGCAGACAGCTTCTTCTCTAGCATCAAGTATGATATTTAATTCTCCAACTTGTGGTAATGCTTCGTTTTCTATTGCATATTCTTCATAGGCGGAAGCCGTAGCTGTTTTTATCTGTTCGATGGTTAAACGTGCTAATTCATCTGGTACTACACCGTAGCTCCAAGCTTGATACGTTTCGTTCTGATACTCCGGGTATACTGAAACAAATTTCTGCCACATTTGCTGTGCTTTCATAATAGGTACTCCTTTCTTATAAACTAAATTTAATAGCCAATAAAATTAATTGATGCAATGGGTAGTAGAGGTAACCAAAAATTTTCGGCATTTTTTTAGTCTCCCTATATGTGTCTATTAATAGTAGAAAAATAGCCAAACAGGCAAATAGTTGAAGAGATGGCCAGACAAAAATGTGCACCACCAGAAAAAGTATTACTCCAAGTGGCTTATGAATAAATACCATACAATAAATAGCCCATCCCAATAAAAAACCATATATTCCATACTCACAAAAGTAACTTAGTACTAATGCTAAAACAAAAAAACGCTTGTCTTTAATCGATAGTGCTACTAGAGCCAGTGTAAATAATATATTAAACACTGTTCCAGAATAAAGACTAATTGGAATCGTTAAAATACCTGTGCCAATCAATTGAAAAAAGTATTTTTTGAAATTGCTGGTATTTTTACTTCCTTGAATCGTTGTGTATAGAAAACATGGAAAAGCTATTCTTCCTATGATACGAAGCCAAATGACTTCAGGATACAAGTAATAACCGATATGATCGATTGTCATTGTAATAATTCCAATCCATTTGATTGCATTGATTTTATTGTAGCTTTCTTTTTGTGTCATTTAAGCCCTCCCATCACTATAAATCCTTTATTTGTAAGTATTTACTATTAACAACATACACCTTAACACGGCTTCTTTCGTGTAACTTTTACAGAATAAAATTACAGATTAAGTCATATTTTACATTAATTTACTTGTTTTGTATTGCTTTGGTAATGAAACGATTGAAATAATACAGAATGAATAAGAAACGATGACGAATGCCCTAAAGGCCTTTTAATTTTTTTTTACCATGGTAGGATAGCATTTGTTGAAGGAACAATCCCTTCATTTTTAATAGCACTTAGAGATTGTATGGAACATCGTCGCTCAGAATCCACAGTCACCTTCTTTTACATTAAGCAAGGAAAACTATATTTAACCAATAAAGGAGATCAAAAAAAAATGAAAAACTTTAAATCGAAATTATTTGTAGCAAGTGCAACTTTAGCTTTAACAGGTGTCATTGCCGTTTCAAATCCAACAGAGGCTTCTGCTGCTGAATATACTTCTAGCACTTGGGAAGCTCGTTCAGTAAGTGAGATCAAACAAGATCTTAAAAGCACTGAAGACGGAAGCACTCAATATACGATTCAATGGGGCGATACATTATCGTCAGTAGCTTTGGCAACTAATTTATCTATTAATGATTTAGTAGATGTAAATGATATAAATAATGCAAACACTATTTATAGTGGCAATACTATTTCTTTATCTGCTGACCAATCAACTGTTACTATTGAAACTCCTGAAGAAACTAAAAGCTACAATGTTAGTACTCCAGATGTTGTAGAAGTAGAGCCTGCTGAAGAAGCGCCAGTTGTTGAAGAACAAGCTCCTGCTGTTGAAACTGCACCGGTTGTTGAAGAACAAGCTCCTGCTGCTGAAACTGCACAATCTGGTAAAACAGTTACTGTTGAAGCAACAGCTTATTCAACAAATCAACCTGAATTAAGTGATACTACTGCAACTGGAATCAACTTAAACGAAAATCCAAATGTAATTGCTGTTGACCCAAGTGTTATTCCTTTAGGTTCAACTGTCTACATTCCAGGACAAGGTACATTTATTGCTGGTGATACTGGTAGTGCCATTAAAGGAAACCGTATCGATGTTCACATGACCGACTTAAACCAAGCATTAGCCTTTGGTAGACAAACAATGGAAGTGCAAATTTTAAACTAATACCATTAAATGAAGCTTATTCATATCCCCCAGATGTTGAATAATTAAAAAGATCCACCTAAGAGAGATTAATCTTTTAGGTGGATCTTTTTGTTACTTATTTATGATTTGAATAGGTATATGAGCAGACTGTTCAAAATCAAATAATCCTAAATCTGTTAATTTTAATTTTGGAATAACCGGTAGTGTTAAAAAGGATAATGTTAAAAATGGATTGAAATTTAATTCTTTTCCGATAGTGGCGACTGCCTGATTCAATTCTTTTAACTGTTGGTTAACAACTAAATAATCTGATTCTGTCATTAATCCTGCTACAGGTAATGCTAATGAAGCGAGTACTTCTTCTCCTGCTACTACAGTTAAACCACCATTGGTTCTGATAACTTGTTCAACCGCTTTTAAAATTTCCTGATCAGAAGTTCCCACTGCTACAATATTGTGTGAATCGTGCGCCACAGTTGTAGCAATTGCTCCTTTAGTTAAACGGAACCCTTTTACAATACCTAAACCGACATGATTGGTTCCGTTATGTCGTTCAATAACAACAATTTTCAACTGATCACTTTCGATTGAAGGGACAAAACAGCCGTTTTTAACTGTGACATTTTCTTTCAAATGATTAGTAATCAGACTATTGGGAATGATCTTGATTACGTTACACAAAGGATTTGTTAAAGGTACTGCCAATGCTGTTGTTGTTAACTCTTGAGTGTTTATTTTTGCTAAATTTGCGCCTATAAGTTTTTTTTCCACCTTTGTTTCAAATAAAGCAGTAGTCAAATTCCCATTATCTGAAATCATCACTCCTTTTTTGTACACTTGATCAATAGCAACAGTTTCTAAATCGTCCAAAATCAAAAAATCAGCTTGGTAACCTGGAGCAATCGCTCCTAAATGTTTCAAATTAAAACATTCAGCTGTATTTAGCGTTCCCATTTGGATAGCCGTTATAGGATCTAGTCCTTTTTGAATAGCTAAACGTACGATATGGTCGATGCTTCCCTCTGCTAATAAATCATCAATCAATTTATCATCTGTAACAAACAAGCACCTTCTAGCATTTTTTGCTGTCACAGCAGGTAACAAGGCCATTAAGTCTTTAGCTACTGTTCCTTCTCGAATCATTAAGTGCATACCTAAGTCCAAACGATCTTTTGCTTCCTGCGCATCAATACTTTCATGATCTGTTCGAATTCCAGCTGCTAAATAGATGTTTAATTCTTCTCTAGTCAAACCGGCAGCATGCCCATCTATATAACGATCTGCTTCTTGAACCATAGCAAGTTTATCCATCATCACACTGTCGCCATTTTTTACAGAGAAAAAATCCATCACTTCCGCTAAACCTAATACTTCTGGCTCTGATAAGAAAGGTTCAAGTTGTTCGGCATTTAATAGTGCCCCATTATTTTCAAATGCTGTTGCTGGGACGCAAGAAGATAACATAACATAAATATCCATTGGCAAACTTTTTGCTTCTTCTAGCATAAACTGAATGCCATCCACTCCAGCTACATTAGCGATTTCATGCGGATCTGTAATAACACTAGTTACGCCATGTTGCAGTACGACTTTTGAGAATTCTTTTGGTGTTAACAACGAACTTTCAATATGAACATGTCCGTCAATAAACCCTGGTACAATAACTTTATTTTGAGCGTCAATTGTTTCAACACCGTCATATGAGCCTATTCCAACAATCATACCTTCTGTTATCGCAATATCCCCACTCATGAATTCACCCGTAAACACGTTCACAATCGTTCCATTTTTGATAACTAGATCAGCTGGTATTTTTTTTGCTGCTACTTTGATTCTTTTTTCCAATGTTCCAGTTTCTACATTTCTCAAATCAATTGCCCCCTTGTAATGTATACACTATTGTTCTTTTATATTCTTACAATAATACACTAGCAAGGTTTAAACACAACTTTTTCCCTGATTTCCCTGACTATTTTTTCTTTCTTCTACTTAAATAAGTGTTAGCATTTGCAAGTTTTTCTTAAGAGACTATGCTAAAATGTAAGCTAAGGATAGGAAATGTGAGGAATCTATATGAGCAAGTTTAATGAAATTTTTTTAGATCTCGAAGCAGCGATTTTAAATCAACGATTTATTTCAGGTGATCTTTTACCTAGTGAAAATGAATTAGTCAAAACCTACAATGTTTCCCGTGAAACAATTCGAAAGGCCCTAAATTTACTTTTAGAAAAAGGATATATACAAAAAATACAAGGCAAAGGTTCTATTGTTTTAGATATTAAGCGCTTTGATTTCCCTGTATCAGGATTGACAAGTTATAAAGAACTCCAAGATGCTCAAAATATGAATAGTCAAACAATTGTGGTATCCAATGGCTTGCTACCTGTTTCAGAAGAGTTAGCGAATCACTTAAAACTTTCTGTAGGTACTCCAGTTTTGTATCTTGAACGATTAAGAAAAGTACATGGAGAAGTGGTTATTATTGATAAGGATTATTTAGTCACTTCTATTGTTCCAAGTATCCCGAATGAAGCTGCTGAAGACTCTTTGTACCATTATATTGAACAAACATTGGGTCTATCTATCGGTTACGCTCAAAAAGAAATAACGGTAGATCCTATTACTGAAGAGGATAAACGATTGATGGATTTACAAGAAGATACCCATGTTGTGGTTGTGCGAAGTGATGTCTATTTAGAAGATACAACCCTATTTCAACATACCGAATCACGTCATCGTTTGGATCGCTTTCGATTCGTCGATTTTGCTAGACGTCGAAATTCTTTATAAACAAAAAGGCTCTATACATTTTAGTGTCGATAGCTTAATTAAATTGGTTACAAGTTATTTCTGGAGGAATAGGGTTTGCTTGTAGCCATGCATTGGATTCAATGCAAATTATAAAACGTTAGCGCTTCATTGGAAGTGTGACTAAAAGCGGTTAGACCTGAATCACTGGAGCGAATAAGCGCAGTATGGTCAACGACCATCGAGCATTATTCGTGAAGTGGACGTCAGGACTGCTTTTTGAAACACGTTCTAGAATAAAGCAGCTTCAGACGTTCCCATGGCTCTCCACAAGCAAACCCGTCTATTCCAGAAGAAATTTTGTTTTGTTCTATCAACACCATTGACGAAGAGTCAACAAAAAAGGAAACTGATAATTATCAGTTTCCTTTTTTTGTTTACTTAGCTTCAAAATAAAAAGCAATGGTTTCGTAGGGACCTAATTCTAAGTTCGTGGTTAATGATCTTTCTTTTCCATTCCCAATAAGGTAGCGACTAGCTTTCGTTAAAAATTCTTCTGGAATTTCCAATGTTACCGAACCTGCGTAAAAATGATTGAGTACAAGCAACTGTTCACCTTCATATTCTCTAACATAGCCATAAACACTCGGATGATCCATCATGATTCCACGATAGCTTCCTTCAGAAATAACCGGCATCTCTTTTCTCAATTGAATCAATTTTTTATAAAATTCAAAGATGGATCCTTCTACTTGTTCTTTTTCTACATTAATTTGATGGTAGTTGTCAGCTAATTTTATCCACGGTTCTCCTGATGTGAAACCTGCATTTTCCTCATTTGTCCATTGCATCGGAGTCCGGCTATTATCTCGAGACTTACTTTTAATGATTTCCATAATTTCTTCATGTGGTAAATTTTTTGCTTTTAATTCTTTATAGGCATTATGCGTTTCAATGTCCACATAATCTGTCATTTCTTGAAATTCAGGATCTGTCATTCCAATTTCTTCTCCTTGATAAATATAAGGGGTCCCACGCAGCAAATGAATTGACTGAGCGAAGAGTTTAGCTGAAGCTTCAAAATGATTCACTGGATCTCCAAATCGGCTTATTACACGTGGTTGGTCATGGTTGTTCCAGAATAATGCATTCCATCCATTTCCATAAGACATGCCTTCCTGCCAATCGTTGAGCAACTCTTTTAATTTTATAAAATCAAATGATGTTTTACTCCATTTTTCGCCATCTAAATAATCAACTTTTAAATGATGGAAACTAAAAACCATCGATAATTCTTGTTTATCTGGATTAGAATATGCAATTCCATTTTCAATCGTTGTTGAAGACATTTCACCAACTGTCATGATATCTGAATATCTTCCAAACGTTTTTTGGTTCATTTCATGGATAAATTCATGTGCGATTGGGCGATCTGTATACAACGATTTACCTATATTATCTTCTGCATCTAATAGTTCTTCATCTTTACCGATTACATTAATCACATCAAACCGGAATCCTTTTACGCCTTTTTCTAACCAAAAATTGACTACATTAAATACTTCTTCTCTTACTTCAGGATTACGCCAATCTAAGTCAGCTTGCGACACGTCATACAAATGCAAGTACTCTTTTCCAGTATTAGCAAAAGGAGCCCAAGCTGGGCCACCAAATTTTGAGACCCAGTTCGTAGGATGGCTTCCGTCTGACTTTGGTTCACGTAGGATATAGTAATCTTGGTATTTCTTCTCACCTTTAAGAGCTTTTTGGAACCATTCATGTTCGATAGAGGTATGGTTTAACACCATATCTAACATAACTTCCAATTTATATTCCTTCGTTACGACAATGAGTTCCTCAAAATCTTCCATTGTTCCAAATAAAGGATCGATTTCTACATAATTAGCGATATCATAGCCATTGTCTTTTTGTGGAGAAATGAAAAATGGATTGATCCATAATACATCAACGCCTAACTCAGCTAAATAGGGTATTTTTTCAATAATTCCTTTTAAATCTCCTACTCCATCTCCATTTGAATCCTTAAAAGATTTTGGGTAAATTTGATACACGACTTTCTCATGAAAGGTACTCATTTTATTCCTACTTTCTAAAAATTATTTTCCTAATTCTGGTTCTGTAACAACAACTTGATCTGATTTATTTAAAATATTGTACTTACGGAATACAATTGTTAAGACAATCGGTACCACTATTGCGATTGCCATACAAAGGAAGAAGATTGGCCAATATTGATTTTGGATAGATAAGAAACCTGGAATTCCACCAACACCGATTGAATTGGCTGTCACGTTGAAAGTAGTAGCTACTAACCCAGCAAGACCTGAACCGATCATAGCCGCCACAAATGGGTAAATGTATTTGATATTGATCCCAAACATAGCGGGCTCAGTTACACCTAGATAACAAGAAATCATCGCTGGAATAGACACTTGTTCTTCTTTTTCATTTCCGCGGTGTAAGAAGATAATCGCCAGCACTGCTGAACCTTGAGCAATATTTGATAAAGCGATCATTGGCCATAAATTGGTTCCTTTAAAGTCAGCAATCAATTGTAAATCGATTGCATTCGTCATATGGTGCAATCCTGTAATAACCAACGGTGAATATAAGAAACCAAACAAAGCACCAAACAACCAGCTAAATGAGCTTCCTAATCCTGCATAAACGACACTTGAAACCCAGTTTCCTATAACCCAACCAATTGGTCCTAAAACCGTGTGAGCAATCAAAACCGTTGGAACTAAAGCAAAGAATGGTACAAAAATCATTGAAATAGCTTGCGGAACTATTTTACGCAATCCTAATTCTAAATAAGCTAATACAAATCCGGCTAACATAGCAGGAATAACTTGTGCTTGGTACCCGATCATGTCAATTGTGAAGTAACCAAAATCCCAAACTGGAATGTCTGCTGCTGCTGTTCCGGCAACTGCGTATGCATTCAATAGTTGAGGTGACACTAGTGTGATCCCTAGAACGATTCCTAAAATCTGAGTGGTTCCCATTTTTTTAGCAACACTCCACGTGATACCGACTGGTAAGAAGTGGAAAATAGCTTCACCAATCAGCCATAAGAACGAGTTGACTCCACTCCAAAACTGACTGACATTAACGATTGTATTGTAAATAGGTTCTCCAGCACTGTTGACTTGTGCTACACCATCTACCATCAATTGACCAAGAGATTCCATTGGAATGGCTTCCAAAATATTTCGGAAGCCTAAAATCAACCCTCCGACAATAATTGCTGGAATAATAGGTGAAAAGATTTCTGCTAAAACAGACATCGCGCGTTGTACTGGATTTTGATTTTGTTTACTGGCTGCTTTCACTTCGTCCTTAGATACGCCTTCTTTTCCGGAAATTTTTGAAAATACATTGTAAAATGTGGCAACATCATTGCCAATAATAACTTGATACTGACCGGCTTGAGTAAAGGTACCTTTGACTGCAGGGATATCTTCGATTTTTTTGCTGTCTGCTTTTGCTGGATCATTTAACACGAAACGCATGCGAGTGGCACAGTGACTGACTGCAGAAATATTATCGGGACCTCCGATGTCTTCTAAAAGCTGTTTTGCATCTTGCGTGTAATCTGCCATTTTTTTCCTCCTAAGAAAAAGTTATAATTGCAACTTGTATATACAAGTACAATGTAACCTTTTTCTTTTGTAAATGCAAGCGTTTTACCTTTATTTTTAAAAATAAAAAGAGTGAGCTAAGAATTAATCTTAGTTCACTCTTTTACCTGTTAACAAATTATTTAACGATGCTGTAATAAACTTTTGAGGTTACTTGATAAATGATTCCATAGATTACACTATAGCCAACAATTACACTTGCAAAACACCAAAAGATTAATGTTGTATCTACTACATTGAAAAGTAGTAACAGTTTTTGGATAATTGGAAAGGCAAATGCAACATGAATCACCGCAATTACTAGAGGCAATAAGAACATCCAAATAATTTGTAAACGAGTCGTTTTGCGAATCATTTGTTTGTCTAATCCTACTTTCTGCATGATTTGGAATTTTTCTCGATCATCATAGCCCTCTGAGACTTGTTTAAAGTAGGTAATCAAAGCTGCTCCAAAGGTAAACAATAATCCAAGGAAAATACCTAAGAATAAGAAACCACCATTCATATCATATAACGCATCACTTAAAAGTTCTTTAGACTCAAAGTATGAACCTTCTCTACTGTTCAATTTATCTGCCAATTTCTCAGAATAGCTTTTTTTCTGCTCTTGTGTTCCAGTCGTATTCCATGAAATCATCGCTTCCATAGGAACATCATACTCGATCTCTGATGCTTGAATGTTATAGTCTATAATAGACTGAAGAACTTCTTTTGATTCAACTACAAGAATCATATTCGGGCTTAACCATTCATCCATTTTGATAGGGTTTTCTATCTTTGACTTGATTTGATAAATTTCATCTCCTATAAGCAATGTAGAAAAGTCATAGTCATCTTTTAAGTCATAAATCAATATTTCATTTGATTCTAGGTCAATCGATTGATTTGTCATTTTTTCATAGTCTTCTTGTACGATTATTTTAGCTTGAAAAAGTTCATTTGCAGAATAATCCGTTTCGCCAAGAATTAGTTCATTATCTGCTACTATTGGATTCAAGTTATAGTACGTATAGATTTCTGTACCTGTTACTTCTAAGCCTGTTGCTTCCGTTTCTTTTTGTATTTCTTTAAATTCTTCTTCTAAATTAGCTTCTGTATAATACGTTACTTTATTTTCATAAGGAAAGCGGACATCTAACGTACCTTGTATCCCTATAAAAACCGCTATCGTAGTCGATACTGCAACAATGACCATCGTTGCTAAAATAGTAATATTAGCTAATCCTACGGCGTTTTGTTTCATACGATAAAGCATACCAGAAATTGAAATAAATGGACTTGGACGGTAATACAATTTCTTGTTTTTCTTCAATGCTTTTAAGATAAATATTGAACCAGAAATGAATAAGAAATACGTACCTACAATAACCAAAAGCACTGCAAGTAAAAAGTAAAGCATTGCGTCCATTGGGTTATCAATCATTACAGACAGATAGTAACCTGATCCAATCAATAATAACGAGAGAATAAAAAGGATAATAGAACTTTTTGGTTCCCGTTCTCCTGTTTGTTTTCCTTTGATCAATTGAATGGGGTTAGAAAACGTTACTTGAGTGATATTATAGAGCAACGTCACCAAAAAGATGAGAACAAATAATCCAATCGTGATTATTACAGCATTCAATGTAAAAGGAAAAGACATCTTTACGCCGAATTGCAAAGCATAATTTAAAATAAGGAAAGCAAGTTCTCCCAGTAGATGTCCGAGAATCAAACCTACAATGATGCTAAAAGAGCTGGTTACTAATGATTCAATTGTCAATATTCTAGAAACATGTTTTTTCTTCATTCCTAGTATCGCGTACAACCCAATTTCTTTTTTCCGTCGTTTGATTAAGAAACTGTTGGTATACAAAACAAACAGAAAGGAAAATACCCCAATGACCACTGCTCCAACAGTAAACATCATTGGTAAAGATGCGTTTCTCGTCTGAACAAATTTGTTTCCCATTAAGGCAACCATCATATAAAACATTGCTACCGTAGCAATAGAAGCGAAAATATAAGGTAAATAAATTTGTTTATTGGATTTAAGGTTACGTAAAGCTAACTTAGAAAAAAATCCTCTATTCATGTTGCTCACCTCTATTAGCTAATACGATCAACGCTTGAGAAATTTTGTCCATGAATTGATCTGGCGTTTGTTCTCCACGGTAAATTTCGTGGTACACTTCACCATCTTGAATAAACAAGACACGATTCGAATAAGCAGCAGCTCTTGTACTATGAGTGACCATGATAATGGTCTGACCAGCGTTATTGATGGTTTCAAACGTTTCTAATAAACTTTGGCTGGATTTTGAATCTAATGCTCCAGTTGGTTCATCAGCAAGAAGTAATTTCGGGTTTGTGATTAAAGCACGAGCTACAGCTGCACGTTGTTTTTGTCCTCCAGATACTTCGTAAGGATAATGATTGACCAACCCTTCAATTTTCAGTTTTTTAACAATTGGCATCAGACGATGTTCCATTTCAGTTATTGGCGTATTAGACAGTACTAACGGCAACAGAATATTGTCTTTAATTGAGAAGTTGTCTAGTAAGTTAAAGTCTTGAAACACGAATCCAAGATAGTCTCTGCGGAAATTAGAAATATCACTGTCCTTAATTCCTGTTAAATCATTTCCTTCTAGCAAGACTTCTCCACCTGTAGCCGTATCCAGTGTTGCTAAAATGTTTAATAAGCTGGTCTTGCCAGAACCTGATTCTCCCATAATGGAGACAAATTCTCCTTTTTCTACTGAGAAATTCACGTCTTTTAAAGCTTGTACTTCCTGTGCTGAAAACCTTCCTGTATATGTCTTTTTTAAATGGCTCACTTTTAATAATGTCATCATTGTTTCCTCCTGTTCATTTCTTTATTTCTATTACTAGTTTAATAAAAATGAACAATAGTTGCTTTTATCTCTTCTTACAAATAACGATTAAACCTTACACTTTCGTAAGATTCAGTATTAATACTCTTTTATTAGTGACGTTCGGGCTAAATCGATCATTACTTTAGTGCCTTTTCCTACAGTTGACTCGATTGACATCCCATGACCAAGACGTTTTGTAATTTCCTGACTAAGAAATAAACCAAGCCCTGTTGATTTTTCATGTATTCTTCCATTAAAACCAGAATAGCCACGTTCAAAAATACGCGGCAAATCTTCAGAGCGAATGCCAATACCGGTATCTTCAATAATGAGTTGATCTTCTGTAGTTGGGCTCATATAAATTTTTATCTTACCGCCTTCTGGAGTATATTTTAGGCTGTTAGAAACAATTTGTTCTACTAATACCTTTAACCACTTCTCATCTGATAAAACAGACTTATCAATTTCTTGATAATCTAATTGGATATGTTTATAAATAAATAGAATTGAAGACTTTTTAACCGTTTCTTTGATGACTCGATCAAGCGAAACTTGTACAAAGTCCAAATCAGAACCGCTTTGCTCTATTTTCAAATAATTCAATGCCATATGTGTATAGTTTTCAATCTGCACTAACTCTTGTTCCATTTGATGGCTAAATAGTGATTTAGTATCTCTTTGCATCAATAAGCTGATAGCTGAAATAGGTGTTTTGATTTGATGCAGCCACAAAGTAAAATAATCCATTTGAGACGCATTGCGTTGTAGACTCTTTTTTTTGATTTGCTGTATTTCTCCCATTAAATTTTCAATTTTAAGATGAAAAAAAGCTTCACTCGGATCATGATTCGATGATAGCTGCTTCAATGTTTCGAACGGATCCTTATCTAATCGTTCCAACAATCGAAAACGTTTGTAATACTTTGAAAATTTAAACAAAAAGAAACATCCGCCTATAAATAGCGAAAGTTCAATACTAAATACTAAAAAGTACAATGGCAATTGTCCTAATACATAAATAAAGCTAAACACACATAAGTTAAGTACGTATGCTAAAAAGAACGGATAATTAGCTTTTATAAACGCCTTGAGAACATCAATCACTTTATTAGTTGCTTTCAATAAAGTCATCATCCTTTTGTAGGCCATACCCATAGCCTTTTTTTGTAACAATAAATGAAGTTAAGTTCAATTCTGCCAGTTTTTTTCGTAGACGATTAATATTAACTGCTAATGTATTGTCATCAATGAATGAATCATTTTCCCATAATTTCATCATAATCGCTTCTCGGGAAACAAATGCTCCTTTTTGTAAAAATAAAACTTCTAAAATTTTCATTTCATTTTTTGTCAGTTCAACTTCTTGATCTTGATAGTGAATCTTTAATTCACTTATTTTTAAATAGACTTTCTGATAGCTTAAATAAGCATCATTTCCCGTAAAATCATACGTTCTGCGCAATAGCGCTTGTATCTTCGCTAATGCAACGGTTAAGTCAAAAGGTTTACTAATAAAGTCATCTGCTCCCATCTGAATAGCCATCACAATGTCCATTTGCTCACTTTGAGAAGAAATAAAAATAATTGGTACTTGTGAAATTTTGCGAATTTCTGTACACCAGTAATAGCCGTTAAAATAAGGTAGTTTAATATCGATTAAAACTAATTGAGGTGCTTCATGTGTGAATGTATCCATCACCCCATTAAAGTCTGTTACATGGAACGCATCGTATTGCCATTTCGTTAACTCTTCTTGTAAACTTGAAGCAATTACCAAGTCATCTTCAATAATCATAATTTTAACCATTCTAGGCACCTACTTATCTTTAATTATTTATTACATACTATACAGGATTTTTTTCAATCATCCTATGAGACTTTTGTATTAGACAACAACTATACTACAAAAAAAAGAAAGAATTCGGCTGATCGTGCTGACCGAATTCTTTCTTTTACTATTTTTTCTATAGAAAAATTTAGTTACTTTGATTCAACGACTAAATAACGGTGAGGTTCATTGCCTTCAGAATGAGTAATAACAGAATCATCTTTACTTAAATAAAAATGAATTTGTTTTCTTTCAGAAGCAGGCATAGGTTCTAAGAATACAGGTTGCTTTGTACGTCGAACTTTTAAAGCAGTTCGTTCAGCCAGCTCTCTCAAAGCATTTTCACGGCGTTCACGATAATCTCCAACATTTACGATAGCAACAAATTTTGTTTGAGCATGACGATGAAGCAACACTTGAGCTAACGATTGTAAGGCATTTAACACTTTACCATGTTTTCCAATAATCAAACCCGCTTTTTCTGTTTCAATTTGAAATACGATTTGATCTGTTGTTTCTTCTACCGTTACTGTACTAGAAATACCCATTTTTTGCGTGATGTCTTGAAGGTAATCGGCTACCATTTTGATTGCTTGCTCATCATTTCGTTCCGTGCTAGTTACGGTAGAAAGATGATCCGTTTCTAAATGATTCACCTCTGACAAGTTTGGTGCTTTTTCTTGTACAGTTTCAACTCGGATTGAATCAGATACTGGACTAAAAGTTTCCTCTTTAATAGCTGTTTTTTGAAAGATTTCTTTCGCATTGTTGTCTGTTGCCATTTTAGTGACCATTACAATAGCATCTTTCTTACCTATTTTAAAAATTCCTTTTCTGCCTGAATCTATTATTTCAATAGAAGCTTCTTTTCTAGTGATTCCTAATTTCTTCAATGCTTTTTGAGTAGCTTCCTCTATTGTCTCAGCTTGAGCTGTGTACTTATCCATCTGCCTGCCTCCATTCTCCCCATTTTTAATGCTTTATCTTTTTTTCTTTTTTTTCGTTTTTAGTGCTTTTTCAAGAGCGCGTTGACGATCTCGTTCAGCTTTTATTTTTTCATCACGCTCTTTTTTTATTTTAAAAGGATTATTTAATAATAATGTTTGTGCCACAGAGAACGCATTTCCAACTACCCAGTATAATGATAATGCACTAGGCAATGTGATACCCATGAATAAAATCAAAGCAGGCATTACGTAAAGCATAGTGGTCGTTGTCGGGTTAGATTCTGCTTGACTCATAGTAGATAACTTAGTCGTTGCAAATGTTAATATTGCAGCTAGTACAGGTAAGATGAAGTATGGATCTGGTGCCCCTAGATTCATCCATAAAAAATTTCCCGTTTTTAAAACTTCTGTACGGCTGATTGCTTGATACATGGCAATCAGTACTGGCATCTGAATGAGTAATGGCAAACAACCGGCTACAGGGTTGACACCTGCTTCTGAATACAATTTAGAAGTTTCTTCTTTTAACTTACTTTGAGTCTCTGTATCTTTAGAAGCATATTTTGTTTGCAATTCTTTTAGTTGCGGTTGCAACTCTGACATTTTCCGAGTACTTTTGGTTTGACCATGCATAACAGGTAAAAGAATTAATCGAATAATCAATGTAAAGACAATTATCCCTACTCCATAACTTCCACCAAATAAATTAGACAACCAAATAATAACACGAGAGAAATTAAAAATAACATATTTGTCCCATATTCCGGTACTTTGTTCTGTAATAGGTGAAGTACCACAACCTACCAAAACGACTGCTAACAACACTGTTCCTAACAAAAGAAGTAATCGCTTACGTTTATTCACATTTTGTCCCCCACTCTAATCTATTCTATCTTAATAATTTAGCAAGCTTTAATACGTGCATCAAGCTTTTCTTTGTTTCTTGCACGGTCATCTCTGCTGCTGGTTTTCGAGCAATTACGATAAAATCTTTTTCTGCTTTTAATTGCGGCTTCAACTCTGTTAAACTTTGTCGAATGCTTCTTTTAACTTTGTTCCGCATAACAGCATTTCCAATTTTTTTACCAACGGATATTCCTACACGAAAATGTGGTTGATTCTTCTTATCTAATACATAAATGACAAATTGCCGATTTGCTGTTGATTTGCCATGATGAAAAACTTTTTGAAATTCAGCTTCTTTTTTGACACGATAGGTTTTTCTCATTAAAATAACCTCTCATCTCTATAATAAATTGATATAAACCTGTTCCCATATAATGGAATAAGTATTAAAAATACTCCGTAGTTGTTTACATTAAACAACCACTGAGTACTTTTTTATTCGAATCCTAAAAAAAAAGACCACTGAAACGTTCAGTGATCTATGCAGACAATACTTTTCTACCTTTACGGCGTCTACTTTGTAATACATTACGTCCATTTTTAGTACTCATGCGTTTACGGAAACCATGTACTTTTTGACGTTTACGTTTTTTAGGTTGGTAAGTTCTTTTCATACGTGATACACCTCCTGTAAAAACTATCTCTCATTATTCTATTTTAAATTATCCCAAGACAGTCTAGATTATTATAACGAAGAAAAAATAGTCTTGTCAAGCACAATTCCCCTATTTTTATTCATTCACTCCAGTATAATAGCATATTTTTACCTAATAAGAAACTATCTTTTGCAAATTCTTTTTCCAAACCCCTAATTTCTTCTTCTTTATTAAGACTTAATAAGATTTAATCCTTTTTTTTCATTCAATATAAAGATATCCACAGGTGCATAACATTATACACAAGGCTATGTATGATTTTTTTTTAATTTTTGTTATCCCGTAGTTATCACCTAGTTATCCACATACAAACACGCTGTGTAAAAACATTATCCACTACCAATATATCTTTGTGGATAACTATTAGAAATGTTATCAGAACAACTTTTAATTAGTAATAGTTATCCACAAAAACAACCATTAACTTGTTGCCTAAAAAAGTTATACACTGTCTATAATCACTTGTGGATAACTTTATTTACAGGCCTTGGACAAATTTTCTATTAAAAAAACTACTTGTGGAAAACTATTTATAAAAGTGCTAAAATAACTTAGACGCATTTTAAAAGGAGGTTCTATTTTGGACGATTTACAAACACTCTGGATTTTTCTAAAAGAAAAATTCAAAGAATCGCTCTCCAAAGTCAGCTATGATACATGGATTGAAAGCGCAAGTCCCATACGTATCACTGATAACAATATTATTATCGAAGTCCCTTCTTCTTTACATAAAGAATATTGGGAAAATAACTTAGCTACTCGAATTGTTGAAAATATTTATGAATACTCCAGTCGTGAAATTTCTCCATTGTTTATTATCAAAAATGAACAAGAAGCAAGCAATTTGGTAAATAAAAATTTACGTAATGAGGTGCCAAAAAAAACCCTCTTTAAAAAAGATATTCAATTAAATACTAAATATACTTTTGATACGTTTGTTATAGGTAAAGGAAATCAAATGGCTCACGCTGCAGCTTTAGTCGTTGCAGAAGAACCTGGAACAATTTATAATCCTTTATTTTTCTACGGTGGAGTTGGACTTGGAAAAACCCATTTGATGCATGCTATTGGTCACCAAATGTTACTGCTAAACCCAGATGCACGAGTGAAATATGTTAGTAGTGAAACATTTGCAAATGATTTTATAAATTCCATTCAAAATAAAACACAAGAAAAATTTAGAAATGAATACCGTAGTGTTGATCTGCTTCTAGTAGATGATATTCAATTTTTTGCCGATAAAGAAGGAACTCAAGAAGAATTTTTCCATACATTTAATGCTTTATACGATGATCGTAAACAAATCGTATTGACTAGTGATCGTTTACCTAACGAAATACCTAAATTACAAGAACGCTTAGTATCAAGATTCGCATGGGGATTATCCGTCGACATTACCCCTCCAGATTTGGAAACACGTATTGCGATTCTAAGAAAAAAAGCCAATGCTGAACGATTAGAAATTCCTGGTGACACATTAAGTTATATCGCCGGTCAAATTGATTCAAATATTAGAGAATTAGAAGGTGCTTTAGTTCGTGTACAAGCTTATGCAGCTATTGAAAGTCGTGACATTACAACCAGTCTCGCTGCTGATGCTTTAAAAAGTATGTTACCTTCAGCAAAACCAACCACATTGACCATCTTAGATATTCAAAATGCTGTCAGTAAATATTATCAGTTATCTATTGCTGATCTTAAAGGGAAGAAACGCATTAAATCGATTGTTTTACCAAGACAAATTGCTATGTATTTATCTAGAGAACTTACATCAAATTCACTACCTAAGATAGGAGCTGAGTTTGGAGGAAAAGATCATACAACTGTTATTCATGCTTACGAAAAAATCGTCCATGCTTTAACGAACGATGACCAATTAAAACAAGAAATTAACGATATAAAGAAAAAAGTAACGTGATTTTTTTCTTTTACACATGTGCATAACTAATAGACTTATCCTTTTTTTACTAACAGGTTATCCACATGTGTAAAACCTTATAAATAAAAAGGTCCCTTTAGTTTTCCACAGTATCAACAAGCCCTACTACTATTACTAAAGAACTTATTAAACTAAATTAAACTATACTTGGAGGTAAATTTAATGAAATTTACAATTAAAAGAAGCGTCTTTTTAAAAAGCTTATCTGATGTACAACGTGCAATTTCTTCGAGAACCACTATTCCAATATTGACTGGGTTGAAAATAATCGCTAATGATGAAGGATTGACTTTAACAGGTAGTGATTCAGATATTTCTATTGAAGCATTCATTCCTGTATCTGAAGAAGACAATTTATTAGTTATTGAAAAAACTGGAGGAATTGTTTTACAAGCACGCTTTTTTAGTGAAATCGTAAAAAAACTTCCTGAAGAAACAATGACTATTGAAATACTTGACCATTTTCAAGCGTTGATTACTTCTGCAACAGCTTCATTTACTATTAATGGACTAGATCCTAATAATTATCCTCATTTACCGATTATTGATACAAAAGAATCATTTACTTTGCCTGTAAATTTATTTAAGCAAGTAATTGGACAAACCGTTATTGCTACTTCAACTCATGAAAGTCGTCCAATACTTACAGGAGTAAATATAGTGATTGAAAATGGTAAGTTTTTAGCTGTTGCTACCGATAGCCACCGCTTAAGCCAACGTGTGATTCCTTTAAAAATGAACGATGAGCAAGCTTCAAAAAAATACAATGTTATTATTCCTGGTAAAAGTTTAATTGAATTGTCTCGTACACTAGATGAAAATTCTGACACTATTGAAATGATGATCACTGAAAACCAAGTATTGTTTAAATCAGAAAACATGTATTTTTATTCTCGCTTACTAGAAGGGCACTATCCTGATACAAATCGTTTGATTCCTGCTAATTCTTCTACAGAAATCAGTTTTAATGCTAATTCTTTATTAGGTTCGATTGAACGTGCTTCATTGCTTTCACATGAAGGAAAAAATAATGTTGTAAAAATTACGATCAATCCGAATTTGGTCGAGATTTCTGGAAATTCACCTGATGTTGGAAATGTTAATGAGGAATTAGATTATCAGTCTGTTGAAGGAGAGCCAATCGAACTTTCCTTTAACCCAGATTATATGAAGGATGCACTGAGAACTTTTGGCCAAACAGACATTAAAATAAAGTTCACTTCACCAGTTCGTCCATTTATTTTAGTTCCTAGTGAAAATGACCAAGATTTTATTCAATTGATTACTCCAGTTCGAACATTCTAAAGGACATTCAAAAAAAACTACTTTTCAGGCAACTGAAAAGTAGTTTTTTTTATATCTATGCTGAATAACCATGTTTTTTTCGATTTAAGCAATTATGGAGGATTTAAGGTCTTTTTTTATCTTTTGCTTAAAACCGATAATAGTAGGGTTATTTTTAGATTCATTTGTACTATTGGTAAAAAAAGAGTATAATAGTATTAATAAGCGGCAGCGTAATGCGTGGATTAACTCCACGCTTATTTTATTGAAAAGTAGGTGAAAAAAATGAAAAAAACGATTAAAATCGATCGTGAATTTATTACATTGGGACAATTTTTAAAACATGAAAATATTATCAGCAGTGGTGGAATGGCCAAGTGGTATCTATCTGAACATACAGTCCTTCTTGATAACGAAGTTGAGAATCGCAGAGGTAAAAAACTTTATCCTGGTTCTGTAGTTGAAATACCTGATGAAGGAACATTCTTTATCCAGTCAGAAAATGAAACTGCTAAAACAAATGAGGAAGAAAAATAATGTTATTGAAAGAGATCCATCTTTCCGATTATCGAAATTACGAACATGCTGAAGTTGTCTTTTCTGAAGGTATCAATGTTTTCTTAGGAGAAAACGCTCAAGGAAAAACAAGTTTGATGGAAGCTATCTACGTATTAGCAATGGCAAGAAGCCATAGAACTGCAAATGATAAAGAAACCATTCGATGGGAACAAGAATTTGCACGAGTAAGTGGAAGAATTCAAAAGAAAAATACGAGTTTTCCACTTGAAATCTCTATTTCTAAAAAAGGAAAAAAAGCAAAATTTAATCATTTGGAGCAAAAAAAATTAAGTGAATACATTGGAAACCTAAATGTTATCTTATTTGCTCCAGAGGATTTATCTTTGGTAAAAGGTTCGCCTTCTGTCAGAAGAAAATTTTTAGATATGGAAATGGGGCAGATGAGCCCTATTTATTTACATCATCTCGTGCAGTATCAGCATCTTTTAAAACAAAGAAACAGCTATCTAAAACAATTAAGTCTAAAAAAAGTAAAAGATTTAACTTTTTTGGACATTTTAACGGAACAATTAGCTGAGTTTGGGGCGGCTATTTTAGTAGAACGTTTTTCATTTATAAAAAAACTAGAGAATTGGGCTAAGCCTGTTCATGCTGAAATTTCTAAGCAGAAAGAAATTCTTGAAATTGGGTATTCTTGTAGTTTGAAAATCACAAACGAAACAGACAAAAAGCAGATTTATTCAGATTTGATGGACGCTTATACGCAAGGCAGACAAAGAGAATTAGAGCAGCGAACAACTGTTTTTGGTCCACATAGAGATGATTTGAAGTTTAGTGTAAATGGGAGAAATGTTCAAACCTATGGCTCTCAGGGTCAACAAAGAACGACAGCATTAAGCGTAAAATTAGCTGAAATCGATTTAATGAAAGAAATGACAGGTGAATACCCCGTCTTATTACTAGATGATGTCCTGTCCGAGCTGGATGATGAGCGTCAAACGCATTTATTGAAAGCAATTCAAAATAAAGTTCAAACGTTCTTAACGACAACTAGTTTAGATGGAATAAAGAAAAATATGCTGGAAACTCCCAAAATTTTTCTGATTGATAATGGACAAGTAGAAATGGAGAGTGAATGAGTGTGTCTGAAGAAATAAAGAGCAAACAAGATCGTGCAAAAGAATATGATGCGAGTCAAATACAAGTTTTAGAAGGTCTAGAAGCTGTTCGTAAACGTCCAGGTATGTACATTGGTTCAACAAGTGGTGAAGGATTGCACCACCTTGTTTGGGAAATCGTTGATAATTCAATTGACGAAGCTTTAGCAGGTTTTGCCGATGAAATTAATTTAGTCATTGAAAAAGACGAAAGTATTACCGTTATTGATAATGGTCGTGGGATTCCTGTTGATATTCAAGCTAAAACAGGTCGTCCAGCGTTAGAAACCGTGTTTACGATTCTTCATGCTGGAGGTAAATTTGGCGGTGGAGGTTATAAAGTTTCAGGTGGTTTACACGGAGTTGGTTCCTCAGTCGTTAATGCACTTTCGTCCACTTTAGATGTTTATGTACACAAAGACGGAAAAATCTATCACCAACAATATGCTCAAGGAAAAGTTGTTCATGATGTTGAAGTCATTGGTGAAACAGATAAACACGGTACAACTGTGCATTTTGTTCCAGATCCTGAAATCTTTAAAGAAACAGTAGAGTTTAATTTTGATAAATTAGCTACACGTGTTCGAGAATTAGCTTTCTTAAATAAAGGATTAAAAATTACGATTGAAGACAAGCGTGAGGGCAAAGAACAATTTCTAGAATACCACTACGAAGGCGGTATCAAGAGCTATGTAGAATTCTTGAATGAAAACAAAGCTGTTTTATATGATGAGCCTATTTTTCTAGAAGGCGAGCAACAAGGCATCACTCTTGAGGTAGCTATGCAACATACAGACGGTTATCACAATAACTTATTAAGTTTTGCGAATAATATTCATACTTATGAAGGTGGAACGCATGAATTTGGGTTCAAGACAGCTTTGACACGTGTGATAAACGATTACGCAAAAAAGAATAAAATAATTAAAGAAAATGAAGAAAATCTAACTGGTGAAGATGTGCGAGAAGGCTTAACAATCGTTTTATCCATTAAACATCCTGATCCTCAATTTGAAGGACAAACGAAAACAAAATTAGGGAATTCTGAAGCACGTACCATTACAGATCGTTTATTTTCTGCGCATTTTGATAAATTCTTGATGGAAAATCCACAAGTAGCTCGTCAAATCGTCGAGAAAGGCTTATTGGCAGCTAGAGCTCGTTTAGCCGCCAAAAGAGCTCGTGAAGTAACGCGTAAAAAGAGCGGATTAGAAATCAGCAACCTTCCTGGTAAATTAGCAGATTGTTCGAGTAAAGATCCAACTATCAGCGAAATATTCATTGTTGAGGGAGATTCCGCTGGCGGTTCTGCTAAACAAGGACGCTCGAGACTTTTTCAAGCAATTCTACCGATTCGTGGAAAAATTTTAAATGTTGAAAAAGCAACATTGGATAAAATTTTAGCGAATGAAGAAATTCGCTCATTGTTTACCGCTATGGGTACCGGATTTGGAAATGATTTTGATGTTTCTAAAGCACGTTACCATAAATTAGTTATCATGACCGATGCCGATGTCGACGGAGCACATATTCGTACATTATTATTAACTTTATTCTACCGTTACATGCGTCCAGTAGTTGAAGCAGGGTATGTTTACATTGCTCAGCCACCTTTATACCAAGTACGTCAAGGTAAGAAAATGGTTTATTTGGATTCAGATGAAGAACTGGATAGTTATTTGAAAGAGATACCTCTTTCACCAAAACCTGCCATTCAACGATACAAAGGTCTTGGAGAAATGGATGCTGAACAATTATGGGAAACAACTATGAATCCAGAAAATAGACGAATGTTGCAAGTCACAGTTGACGATGCTATTGAGGCAGATAAAAGTTGTGATATGTTAATGGGTGATCGTGTTGAACCAAGACGTTTATTCATTGAAGAAAATGCACGCTACGTACAAAATCTAGATATTTAATCCAAATAGGAGGACAATAAAGAATGGCTGAAGAATTTAAAGAGAATATAAAAAGTATTGAACTAAGCCATGAAATGCGCACATCGTTTCTTGATTATGCAATGAGTGTTATTGTAGCTCGCGCATTGCCGGATGTACGAGATGGATTGAAACCCGTCCATCGTCGTATTTTATATGGAATGAGTGAATTGGGCGTAACGCCGGATAAAGCGCATAAAAAATCAGCACGTATTGTTGGGGATGTTATGGGTAAATACCATCCTCATGGTGATAGTGCAATTTATGAATCGATGGTTCGTATGGCACAAGACTGGAGTTATCGCTATCCGTTAGTGGATGGTCATGGAAACTTTGGATCAGTGGATGGAGATGGAGCTGCAGCAATGCGGTATACCGAAGCCCGTATGACAAAAATGGCGTTAGAAATGTTACGTGATATCAATAAAGATACTATTGATTACCATGAAAACTATGATGGATCAGAGCGTGAACCAGATGTATTACCGGCTCGCTTTCCTAATCTACTTGTAAATGGTGTCACTGGTATTGCAGTTGGTATGGCTACTAATATTCCACCGCACAATTTAACTGAGGTTATTTCTGCATTACACATTTTGATGAATAACCCTGATGCAACCACGGCTGATTTAATGGAAGCTATACCAGGTCCTGATTTTCCAACCGGTGGATTAGTGATGGGTAAATCTGGAATCAGAAAAGCCTATGAAACAGGTAAAGGTTCTATTATGGTTCGAGCTAAAGTTGAAATCGAAATACAAAAAAATGGCAAAGAACGCATTATTGTGCATGAATTGCCTTATATGGTAAATAAAGCACGATTGGTAGAGCGTATAGCTGATTTAGCTAGAGATAAACGAATCGAAGGTATCACTGATTTAGCAGATGAATCCGACCGTGATGGTATGCGTGTTGTGATTGATGTTAGACGTGACGTTAGTGCGAGTGTAGTTTTAAATAATCTATATAAATTAACTTCTTTACAAACTTCTTTTGGCTTTAACATGCTAGCTATTGTGAACGGTGTTCCAAAAGTATTGAGTTTGAAATCAATTCTTGAAGAATACTTGAAGCACCAAGAAATAGTGATTCGCAGAAGAACAGCTTACGATAAACGTAAAGCTGAGGCACGAGCACACATCTTAGAAGGATTAAGAATAGCGTTAGACCATATTGATGAAATCATTCGAATTATACGTGGTTCAAAAACTGGTGATATTGCCAAAACAACTTTAATTGAGACGTATGGTTTATCAGAGAAACAAGCACAAGCTATTTTAGATATGCGAATGGTTCGATTAACTGGTTTAGAAAGAGACAAAATTGAAGCAGAGTATACTGAATTGATGGCTTTGATCGCGGATATGGCGGATATTTTGGCGAATCCAGCTCGTGTACACACGATTATTGAAACGGAACTTCTTGAAGTTCAAGAAAGATTTGGAGATGCTCGTCGTACTGAATTGTTGGTAGGAGAAGTATTAAGTCTTGAAGATGAAGATCTGATTGAAGAAGAAGATGTCGTGATTACATTGACTAGCAAAGGTTATATCAAACGTCTTCCAAGTTCTGAATTCAAATCACAAAGACGTGGAGGGCGTGGAGTACAAGGAATGGGCGTTCATGATGATGATTTCATTGAAACCTTAGTTTCTTGTTCTACTCACGATACCTTATTATTCTTTACGAATAATGGGAAAGTCTACCGCTCGAAAGGATACGAAATCCCTGAATATGGCCGTACAGCTAAAGGAATCCCAGTTATCAACTTACTAGGAGTCGACTCTGGGGAAACGGTTCAAGCGGTTATAAACGTTAGAGGAGAAGCTGAAGAAGGACTGTACTTGTTCTTTACGACTCGTCTTGGAACAGTTAAACGTACGGATGTAAAAGCTTTTTCTAATATCCGAAGCAATGGTCTAAAAGCGATTGTATTAAAAGAAAATGATGAATTGATGTCTGTTTCTGTAACAAATGGAGATCAAAATATTATCATTGGAACACATATGGGGTATGCTGTGAGTTTCCATGAAAATGATGTCCGAAATATGGGTAGAACTGCTGGCGGTGTTCGTGGTATTCGTTTAAGAGAAGATGATTACGTCATTGGAGTAGATTTACTAACTGAGGACTCAGAAGTTTTAGTCATTACAGAAAAAGGGTATGGAAAACGTACCAAAGCGAGTGAATATGCGATTAAAGGTCGTGGCGGAAAAGGAATTAAAACAGCTAATATCACAAGTAAAAATGGGAATCTAGCTGGATTAACGACTGTCAAAGGCGACGAAGATATCATGTTAATAACAAATACAGGTGTTATTATTCGCTTTAATGTTTCTGCAGTATCTCAAACGGGCCGTGCAACATTAGGTGTACGTGTTATTCGAGTAGCTGAAGATGTCAAAGTTTCAACTATGGCAAAAGTAGATGCAGAAGTTATCAAAGAAGAAATAGATGAAGCAGGAATCCTTTCTGAATCGCCGTCTATAGAAGACAGTGAACTAAACGAATCGATTCAAGAAAATGATACTTCAAACAATTCTGATAATGATGCTGAAAGCAACAATGATTTAACTGAAGACTAAAAGAGTAGAGAGAATGAGATCAATAGATCATTCTCTCTATTTTTTTATGATTTAACAAATGATGTTAGTGGCTAAAAGAAAATTTCTATTAGAATAATTTTTTTTGCATGTAGTCATAGTCATTAGAAAAGGATTATATATAAGTGCAATTCAAGTATTGATGTTTAGAATGAAATATGCTATACTAAACGGACGTGAGTAATCTAAAGGAACATTAATTAGAATACTCTCCTTGCTCTGTAAAAAGAGCCAAAGTCCATAAGGAGGTGACAGTCAAGATGAGTAAAACAGCAAAATACGAAATTTTATACATTATCCGTCCAAACATCGAAGAAGCTGAAAAAGCAGCTTTAGTTGAACGCTTTGACACTATTTTAAAAGATAATGGTGCTGAAATCACTGAATCTAAAGACTGGTCGAAACGTCGTTTTGCTTACGAAATCAAAGATTTCCACGAAGGAATCTACCATATCGTAAAACTTACTGCTAATGATGCAGCTGCAATTAACGAATTCGATCGTTTGTCTAAAATCAGTTCTGATATTCTGCGTCATATGACAATTAGAGAAGAAGACTAAGCAAAAATGTTTCACATGAAACATTTTTATCGGAAGGAGTGGACAATGTGATTAACAATGTTGTTTTAGTTGGAAGATTAACAAAAGATGCTGATTTAAGATACACTTCAAATGGCACAGCGGTAGCAACTTTTTCATTGGCTGTAAACAGACAGTTTACAAACCAAAAAGGTGAAAGAGATGCAGATTTTATCAACTGTGTGATTTGGAGAAAGAGTGCTGAATCATTTGCAAACTTCACCAGAAAAGGTGCATTAGTAGGTGTAGAAGGCCGTATCCAAACACGTTCTTACGATAATCAACAAGGGCAACGTGTATATGTTACTGAAGTAGTTGTTGAAACGTTCTCATTATTAGAATCAAAATCTAAAAATGATCAACGTAAAGATCAAAATGATTCTCAAGCTCAATCGGGATCATATGGTTCTCAACAAAAATCTTATAACACTAATACACAAAGTAATTCACAAGAAGCTCCCCGTAACCAACAATATCAAAACTTTGGAAACTCTGATCCTTTTGAAAAGAGCGGACAACCGATTGATATTTCAGATGACGATTTACCATTCTAAAAAGAGTGGGACGTAAAGGAGGAATATGAAATGGCTCAACAACGTAGAGGCGGAAAAAAACGCCGTAAAGTTGATTTTTTTGCAGCAAACCACATCGAACACGTGGACTACAAAGACATTGACCTATTGAAACGTTTTATCTCTGAAAGAGGTAGAATTTTACCGCGCCGTGTTACTGGAACATACGCGAAAAACCAACGTAAATTAACTAAAGCAATCAAACGTGCTCGTATTATGGGATTATTACCTTTCGTAACTGACGAACAATAAAAAGATAAAGAGTTGAGGCAAATGTCTCGGCTCTTTTTATTTTTCTCGTTCAACTGTCATTCTAATTTTGAAAGATACTTAATAAAAAACATGTTTCACGTGAAACATACTCACGAAACTTGTTTCATGTGAAACAAGTTGTCTACTTAAAGAACAAGTGGTAAAATAGAGGTTGAACTTTAATTAGGAGAGAGATGGAAAAAGGGGCCTGTTATGAATAAGAAACTATCTCAAGAAAAATTTCCGGAATTCTTAAGTGATAAAAAAATCCAGACAATTATAGCCATTATAATGGTGCTTCAGTTAGTTATAATTATTTTAGGATTTATTGCTAATATTGGAATTGGCTTAGCGTTATTCATTATTTTTATAGTGGTATTATTTTTATTGTATGATTTGGCAAAAAAATTAGCCATTGAAAACAAAAAATACATTTCAGATTTAGCTTTTCGAATTAAGCGCGGAGAGCAAGAAGCTCTGATAAAAATGCCCATTGGTATTCTTTTGTTTAATGAACAGTTACAACTGCAATGGATCAACCCTTATCTTCAATCACATTTAGGATACCAAGAAGTGCTAGGTAAACAGTTAGAAGATGTTGATAGCGAATTAGCCATACTTGTCAAAGAAAGCCAAGATTCTGGATTGAAAAAAGCAAAATGGGGCGATAAAGTTTTCCAAATAATTGTTCAAAAAGATATTAAAGTTGTTTATCTAATGGACATTACAGAATACGCTATCATTCAATCAAAGTATGAGGAAGAACAAATCGTTATTGGAAATATATTTGTCGATAATCATGATGAAATTACTCAAGGAATGACCGATAGAAACATATCTAATTTGGATAACTTTATTACAACTCAATTATCTAATTGGGCTAAATCACATCATGTGTACTTAAAACGCATAACAGAAGATCGCTTTATCGTTATGATGCACAAGAGATCTTTAGCTAAAATGGAAGAAGAAAAGTTCAGTATTATCGATCAGATTAGGGAGAGAACTTCAAAACAAAATTTCCCTCTAACGTTGAGTATAGGTATTGCTTATGGATCTGAAGATTTAAGTGAATTATCTAAATTAGCTCAAAGTAATTTAGATTTGGCTCTAGGTAGAGGTGGAGACCAGGTTGTTGTAAAAGGTTATGATGCTGAACCGCGTTATTATGGCGGAAAAACAAATCCGATGGAAAAAAGAACGCGTGTTCGTTCTCGGATGATTAGTCAAGCACTTCAAGAATTAATGAAGCAATCCGATCAAATTTTTATTATGGGGCATAGGTACCCTGATTTGGATGCCATTGGAGCTTCATTAGGTATTAGAAGAATTGCTGAAATGAATAACAAAGAAGCTTGGGTTATTGTAAATCCAGATGAATTTAGCAAAGATATCTCTAAATTAATGAATGAAGTAGAAAAGGATAATGAAATTAGCCGATATGTTATAACACCTGCTGTTGCTGAACAAATGATTACAAACAATAGTTTAATTGTGTTAGTTGATTTTCATCGTCCGTCTATGGGAATAGCTCCAGATTTAATTTCTCAAACAAATAAGGTAGTTGTTATTGATCATCATCGTCGTGGAGAAGCTTTTCCAGAAAATCCAGCTTTAGTTTACATTGAACCCTATGCTTCCTCGTCAGCAGAACTGATTACAGAGCTGTTCGAGTACCAATCGAAAGAAGCAGATCCCATCAATAAGATTGAGGCTACTGCGCTATTAGGCGGTATTATTGTAGATACCAATAGTTTTTCTCTTAGAACAGGATCTCGTACTTTTGATGCTGCAAGTTACTTAAGATCTTGCGGTGCAGATGCTGTTATGATCCAACGACTATTGAAAGAAGATAAAGAAACCTACCTTCTTCGTAGTCATTTAATTGAAACCATTGAATTTGTGACTAAAAATATAGCCGTTGCTGTTGGTGAAGAGAATACTATTTATGATACAGTGGTAGCAGCACAAACAGCTGATACCATGCTTTCAATGTCTAAGATAGATGCAGCTTTTGTCATTACTAAACGTACAGATAATAAAATTGGCATTAGTGCTCGCAGTTTAGGTGAAATTAATGTACAAGTTATCATGGAACAGCTTGGTGGCGGCGGACATTTATCTAATGCAGCTACGCAATTAGATAACATGACGATAAAAGAAGCAAAAGAACAATTGAGTGAAGTTATTTTAAACAAAATTAAGGAGGAATAACATTATGAAAGTTATATTTTTAGCGGATGTAAAAGGTAAAGGTAAAAAAGGCGAGGTAAAAAACGTTGCTGATGGATATGCACATAACTTTTTATTGAAAAACAACTTAGCGAAAGAAGCTACTTCAGCTAGTATAAGTGAATTAAATGGTAAAATAAAAGCTGATGAGAAAAAAGAAGAAGAGATTCTACAAGAAGCTAAAAAGATAAAGGAATTTCTTGAAAAAGATGAAAATGCAATCGAAATCAAAACAAAAGCAGCTGAAGATGGTCGTTTATTTGGTTCCGTTACAACAAAACAAATTGCTGCTGCAGCTCAAAAACAGTTAAACATAAAGCTTGATAAACGTAAAATTGAATTACCTGTTCCTATTAGAAGTTTAACGTCAATGAAAATTGATGTAAAAATTCATCCAGAGGTAGTTGCCACTATAACGGTAAGAGTCCTACCAGAAAATTAAATTAGCAAAAAAAGCATTTGGCTCAGTAGCATTATAAGAGTCAAATGCTTTTTTTAAACAGAACAATCGTGGAACGAATGTTCTGTTTTCTAGATTGTGTTTCAAGTCCTTTTAAGGTAAAATAACAGAATTGAATACAACTATTTTACGGAAAATAATCGTACTGTTGATAGTGAAAGGGAGAGAATTTATTGGTACAAGAAGCTTTTCAAGATCGCTTACCACCACAGAGTATAGAAGCAGAACAAGCTGTTTTAGGTTCAATATTTTTAGATCCTGAAACGGTTGTCGGTGCTTTAGAATTTATTGAGTCCAAAGATTTTTATCGTCGAGGACATCAGTTGATTTTTCAAGCAATGCTGGAATTAAATAACCATAATGAAGCTATTGATATCGTTACGGTAACCAATGCCTTGGAGTCTAAAAACCAGTTAGAAGACATTGGTGGAATGGCTTACCTAGCCGAGTTAGCTGTGTCGGTTCCAACAGCTGCTAATATGGAATATTACGCAAAAATAGTAGAACAAAAAGCTATTTTAAGAAATTTAATCCACACAGCAACAGATATTGTGACCAAAGGATATGAAGAAGGAGATGAGCTAGCTTCAATTTTAGATGAGGCAGAGCGTAGTATTCTGGAAGTATCTGAAAGGCGCAACAGGAGCGGATTTTTAGCCATCTCAGACGTGTTGAACAGTTCTATTGCTCAGATAGATCAACTTTATCAAAATAATGAAGAAATTACAGGCTTGCCGACTGGTTATCAAGCTCTAGATAAAATGACAGCTGGACTTCAAAAAGAAGAATTGATTATTTTAGCTGCACGTCCCGCTGTAGGGAAAACGGCATTTGCTTTAAATATTGCTCAAAATATAGGCACAAAAACAGATGAAACAGTTGCCATTTTTAGTTTAGAAATGGGAGCAGAATCATTGGTCAATCGGATGCTTTGTGCAGAAGGAAGTATCGATGCTGGCCATTTGAGAACGGGGACGTTATCAGAAGAAGAATGGCAAAGCCTGATTGTAGCTATGGGTAGCTTATCAAAAGCCAATATTTACATCGATGATACACCAGGAATTAGAATAGCTGAAATTCGGGCTAAATGTCGTCGACTAAAACAAGAAAAAGGGAATCTTGGTTTAGTATTAATTGATTATTTGCAATTAATTGAAGGTACTGGGCGTGAAAGCAGACAACAAGAAGTTTCTGAAATTTCTCGTCAGTTAAAGAAATTAGCAAAAGAATTAAAAGTTCCTGTTATTGCGTTGTCTCAATTATCGCGTGGTGTGGAACAACGTCAAGATAAACGTCCAGTTTTAAGTGACATACGTGAATCTGGATCAATTGAACAAGATGCTGATATCGTAGCCTTCTTATATCGTGATGATTATTATGATCGTGAAGAAGGAGAAGATGACGACGATCATGGATCTGCCGGTGAAGACAATGTGATAGAAGTCATTATCGAAAAAAACAGAAGTGGTGCAAGGGGTACTGTTAAACTTTTATTTATAAAAGAGTATAATAAATTTTCTTCATTAAGTTATTATCCAGATGATATGGTACAACGTTAAAAAGACAAATGCGAAGTATTGTTCGCATTTTGTCTTTTTTTTTTAGTAATAAAAAATTAATGTTCGTTTATGTGGATTTTTTTAGTTGAAATAAAAAAAAATATTCGCTTTTTTGTTGAAACAATTATCATTTACTGCTAAAATTAACAAGTATTTGGGTAAAAAAAAATTAATGAGGTGTTCATATGTCTTCAGTAGTAGTCGTTGGTACACAGTGGGGCGATGAAGGAAAAGGTAAAATCACGGACTTTCTAAGCGAAAATGCGGAAGTTATTGCACGTTATCAAGGTGGCGACAATGCGGGACATACTATCCAATTTGATGGTGAAACTTACAAACTGCATTTAATCCCATCAGGAATTTTCTCTAAAGAAAAAATCAGTGTTATTGGAAATGGTGTTGTTGTAAATCCTAAAGCACTTATTAAAGAGTTAGCTTATTTACATGACAAAGGAATAACAACAGAGAATCTGCGTATTTCTGATCGTGCTCATGTTATTCTGCCTTATCATATTCAGTTAGATCAATTACAAGAAGATTCTAAAGGTGATCAAAAACTCGGAACAACAATTAAGGGAATTGGACCAGCATATATGGATAAAGCTGCTCGTATTGGTATCCGAATTGCTGACTTACTAGATAAAGAAATTTTTGAAGAACGTTTGCGCATTAATTTGGAAGAAAAAAATCGTAGTTTTGTAAAAATGTACGATTCTACTGCAATTGACTTTGAAGATGTTTTTGAAGAGTACTATCAATATGGACAAGAACTTAAACAGTATGTTTGTGATACATCAGTAGTATTAAATGATGCTTTAGATGATGGCAAACGTGTCTTATTTGAGGGAGCTCAAGGGGTTATGTTGGATATCGATCAAGGTACGTATCCTTTCGTTACTTCTTCTAATCCAGTAGCTGGTGGAGTAACTATTGGTAGTGGTGTCGGCCCTTCGAAAATTAATAAAGTAGTTGGCGTATGTAAAGCATACACTTCACGTGTTGGAGATGGCCCGTTCCCAACTGAATTATTTGACGAAGTAGGACAACGTATCCGTGATGTTGGACGTGAATATGGTACAACTACTGGACGTCCACGTCGTATTGGTTGGTTTGATACTGTAGTGATGCGTCACTCAAAACGAGTATCTGGGATCACTAATCTTTCTTTAAATTCAATTGATGTTTTAAGTGGTTTAGAGACAGTTAAGATTTGTACAGCTTATGAACGCAATGGAGAAGAGATTCTACATTACCCAGCAAGTTTAAAAGAGTTAGCTGAATGTACACCAATCTACGAAGAGTTACCAGGTTGGAGTGAAGATATTACAGGATGTCGTACTTTAGCAGAGCTTCCTGAAAATGCAAGAAATTATGTACACCGCATTTCTGAATTAGTGGGTGTTCGTATTTCAACGTTTTCAGTTGGACCTGACCGCGACCAAACAAACATCTTAGAAAGTGTTTGGGCGCAAGTTTAATAAATTAACGATTAACCAAGCAAAAAGCTGTTTTGTTTGGTTAATTTTTTAGTTGATAAAAGTTAGAAAAAGGATTTTTTTTGCTGTTTTTTACATAAAAACAATAAAATGTGTTAAACTATATTTTGTAAGCAAGAAGGTAAAAAACGGGTTGTTAGCTCAGTTGGTAGAGCAGCTGACTCTTAATCAGCGGGTCGAGGGTTCGAGCCCCCCACAGCCCATTGGGTGCCAAACCCACGAGACGAATAAACGTTGGTGCGAAAGCATTTTGAAAACGTTTGTTGCGTCTCTTTTTTATTTGTTCATGACATCTGCATTCAACTGTTTGTGAAAAAAATAAAAGAGCATTATACTGAAGAGGAAGAATAAAATAGTTGGCTATTATTAAAAGGAGTGAAGTAATTGATTGAATTTATGAGTTCATTAAGTCCACTAGTACAAACGATAATTGCTACGCTCTTTACATGGGGAATGACAGCTTTAGGAGCTGCATTAGTATTTTCTACTAAGAACGTGAATCAAAAGTTGATGGATGGCATGCTAGGTTTTGCTGGAGGAGTAATGATTGCAGCAAGTTTTTGGTCACTTTTAGCGCCTGCTCTTTCAATGGCTGAAAGCGGTCCGTTACCAGCATGGATGCCTTCTGCTATTGGTTTTATGTTAGGTGGTATCTTTTTATGGAGTGCAGATAATGTTTTACCTCATCTAAATCCTAATATGCCTCCAACAGAAGCTGAAGGGGTCAATCCTCAAAAGAGAAAACGTAGTACATTATTAGTTTTAGCGATCACGATGCATAATATACCTGAGGGTTTAGCAGTAGGGGTTGCCTTTGGATCAGTTGCAACAGGTAATCCAGAAGCTTCTATCGCTGGAGCAGTTGCTTTAGCAATTGGTATGGGGATACAAAACTTCCCAGAAGGAACGGCTGTGTCTATGCCTCTGAGACGTGATGGCATGTCTAGAGCGAAAAGTTTTTACTATGGTCAACTTTCGGGTGCTGTTGAACCAATTGCTGCCATAGTAGGGGTATTAGCTGTTACAGTAATGGAGCCTTTACTTCCATATGCTTTAAGTTTTGCTGCTGGAGCTATGATTTTCGTTGTTGCAGAGGAAGTTATACCTGGTTCTCAAGAAAATGGTAATAAGGATCTAGCATCTATGTGGTTGATGATTGGTTTTACAATCATGATGATTTTAGATGTAGCTCTTGGGTAGAAGAATCAAGTGTATATGAAAAAAAATGGACTCAACAGTTTACTGTTGAATCCATTTTTTTTTTCATATATTAGTGTCTATCTCTGCGATCTGAATTTAATAAAGGGAAGAATTTCAAGGAATACAATGCACATAAACCAACGATGATATAAATAATTTTAGATAACAACGATGTTTGTCCGCCAAAAATTGTAGCAACGAGATCAAATTCAAATAGTCCAACCAAGAGCCAGTTTAAACCGCCAACAATTAATAGTGCTAACGCAATACTATCCAATGCTTTCATCTAGATAACCTCCTTTATTTGATAAAGTAACTATACTTGGTTTAGAATTAGTTGTCGATTAATGTGACTTGCAAAAGAAATTCTTGTTATTATTCTTTTTGATAGAAAAATGGTAAAATTGCTAAAATCAATAAAATTAAATTTTTGAACAAGCAAGATATCAAATAACAGATTAGTTATCGAAAGGATGAAGATTATGCACAAAAATGGACTAATGATGCAGTATTTCGAATGGTATGTAGAAAATGATGGAAAGCATTGGATACGGTTAAAAGAAGATGCAAAGCACCTACATGAAATTGGTGTAACCAGTGTATGGATTCCTCCTTGTTTTAAAGGTATGGATAAAAATGATAACGGGTATGGTATTTATGATTTATATGATTTAGGAGAATTCGATCAAAAAGGGACTGTACGTACGAAATATGGTACTAAGGAAGAACTAATTGCAGCTATTGAAGAGCTACATAAATATGAAATACAGGTTTATGCAGATGTCGTTTTGAACCATAAAGCAGGTGCAGATGGAACTGAACGATTTAAAGCGGCTGAAGTGAATCCAGATGATCGTAATCAAAAGATTAGTGATGTTTATGAAATTGAAGGATGGACAGAGTTTACGTTCCCAGGCAGAAAAGGAAAGTATTCTGATTTTCACTGGCACTGGTATCATTTTTCTGGGACAGACTACAATCAAGAAAATGAAAAAAAAGCCATTTATCGTATTGAAGGACAACATAAGGGTTGGGCAGATGACGAGACGGTAGATAATGAATACGGAAACTACGATTACTTGATGTTTGCGGATATTGATTATAGTCATCCTGAAGTCATTGAAGAAACAAAAAAATGGGCCAACTGGTTTATTGAAGAAACTGGAGTGGATGGATTTAGGTTAGATGCTGTTAAACACATAAATGAGAAATTTATTTATGAACTTCGTGAAAGTATAGAAGCTAATTTTGGCAAACAGTTCTTTATTGTAGGAGAATATTGGGACCAAAACTATACAAACTTAAATAGTTATTTAGATAGTCAAGATTACAAGTTGGATTTATTTGATGTAGGATTACACCATCAATTAGAAAACGCTTCTAAAATGGGACAAGAATTTGATTTAACACATTTATTTGATCAAACATTAATTAAAAACAATCCAATGCAAGCTGTCACATTTGTAGATAATCATGATTCACAGCCAAACCAATCACTTGAATCATTTGTTGAACCTTGGTTTAAGTCTATAGCGTATGGAGTCATCTTACTAAGGAAAGAAGGCTATCCTGTACTCTTTTATGGTGATTATTATGGTATAAAAGGGGAAAATCCTATCGAACCACATCGTGAAGTAATCGATAAATTACTTTATGTAAAAAAACAGTATGCGTATGGAGATCAAACGGATTATTTTGATCATGGCAATTGCATTGGCTGGACACGTTCTGGAAATGAAGAACACCTTAAAGGATGCGCTATAGTCATTTCAAATAGTGAAGCTGGATATAAAGATATGTTTGTAGGAAAAGATAAAAAGGGATTCGTTTATGAAGATTATTTAGGGCATTGCAAGGAGACTGTAACTATTGATGAAGAAGGAAATGGTCATTTTCTTGTAGAAGCTGGATCCATATCTGTATGGGTTCACAGTGAAGAATAAAAAATAATGAAGTGATCAAAAAAAAGAGGCTGGAAAAAATTCCAGCCTCTTTTCTATATACGACTATTCACTCTAAAACGTGTTCCAAAAAGCAGACCCGAGGGCCACTTTATCATGCCTGTAGTTGCTGTAGATACGTTTGCTCCAGTTGCCCTAGCTCTTGCGGCTTTAGTCGCTTAGAGATAAGGTATGCGTTAGAAGATTCGGATTTAAACGCTTTTTTCCACACGCTCTTTTTATAATTGTCCACGTCTATCTTCAACAGATAAGTCAGGAGCATTAGATAAGTCTTCAACTACAGATGTTGGTGGAACTTCCACAGCACCTACGAATTCTGAATTATCAAGTGGTTCAGAGTGTAAATTTAAGTCTGTTTCAATATCTTCAATGGTTGCAGCTAATTCAGGATCAGTATAGCTGATTTCCTCTTCAACTTCTTTGTAACTTTGTTTTACTTCATCAGCAAAACTGTTTACTTGATCCATTGCTTGGTCTTTCAAATCGTTTGCTTGCGTTTTGATATCTTGTCGTAATTCTTTTCCTGATTTAGGAGCGAGTAATAAAGCAGTAACTGCAGCAGCAGCTCCTACAAATAAAGTTCTAGTAAAACTATTAGCCATAACAAAGTTCCCCTTTTCTAAATTGATTTAGTTTAGTTAAATGAAAAACGTTTTTTTGTTCTGTTTTTTCTACTCTGGTACATCTTTAAAGCAGTTTTTCCAACTTTGGTTATTCGAGGAGGAGTAACTGTTACTTTTCTCCTTGAACTAGAAAGAAAGTATGAAGCGACTTTAGTGCTATTTTGTTTTAAATCGTTGATAGAATCTCCAAAATCAGCTGTTGTCTGAGTAAAATCAGAAATATAAGCTTGTTTAACAGCTACATCTTTTGTCATACTATCTACTCGAGTGGTCATATGGTCTATTTTACTTGTTATAGCATCTGTTTCTTTTGTAAAATGAGTTATTTGATCTTGAACAGTAGTCTGAGTTGAATTAATTTCTTTCATTAAACTTCCTACCTTTTTACCCATGAGTATTCCGACAATAACTAAAGCAACCAAGGCTAAAACCACGATACCAATAGCTATGATAAATTCGATTGACATTTAGCTTTTACGCTCCTTTCATTAAAGATAGAGTTGAAATTGGTTTAACTTAATAAGAAATAGGTAAAGTAGCCACTCATTTTATCAACGAGTATCAGTTTACCTTTATTTTCTATAAGAATACCATTAAATATGGGAATAGCCAAATAAAATGAAATCGCATTATTGTAAAGTTTGACTAATGGATAAAAGAGAAGACAAACTTAAAGTTCTTAATTACCGTTGGATTAAATAACGAATGAATTTAGATAGATTTTTTTAAAAGATGGTCAAAGCATTTAGAATCCGGTACAATTAAAGATAAAATAAATAATGAGGAAAGATCAAAAAATGAATAAAAAAGAGATAGATATTGGAGGATTTATTGGAATGGACTTATCTTCAAAAAAAGAAGCACAAAGCGAATGGCTAGGGAAGAAAAAGGCATCATTAGTAGCTGTAACAGATGGTAGTGTGATACCTGTAGAAGAAGTGCCAGATCTTGTGTTTTCTGAAAAAATGATGGGAGAAGGTTTTGCTATGATCCCTACTTCTAATGTAGTTTGTGCTCCTATTGGCGGTATATTATTCCAAGTAGCAGATGCATCTCATGCATTCGAAATCCGAACAGAAGACGGATTAGAAGTTCTCATACATGTTGGTTTAGATACCGTAATCTTAAATGGAGAAGGTTTTGAAACGCATTTAAAAAAAGGCATGACTGTTAAACAGGGAGACACGCTGGTAAAGTTTGATAAGGAATACCTACTTAGTCACGGTTGCCGATTGTTTATACCAGTGATTGTAATAAATGGAGAAAACGAAAATTACCGTTATGTATTCAAACCAAATAATGAAGTCGAAGCTCAAGCTGGAAAAACAGTTGCATTAACTATCGAGGGTTATTAAAAAAATAGCCAATCAATAATACAAAATCAAGAGCGTGTATGCATGCTCTTGATTTTGTTTTTGCACTCTTACTGTATGTTCGGTATAATGAAAGGTAGAATAGTTTGTTATTCTTACAGCAAATTAATTAAAAAGCAATAAACCATTAATAAAAAAAATAATCATAAAAAGTAGAAATTCCAAGGAGGTTTCATTTTGAAAAAAATATTAGTCGTTGATGATGAGAAACCAATTTCAGATATCGTTAAATTTAATTTAACAAAAGAAGGATATGAAGTCTTTACTGCGTATGATGGAGAAGAAGCTTTAGAAAAAGTAGAAGAAGTGATGCCAGATCTTATCATTTTAGACTTAATGCTTCCTAAAAAAGACGGACTAGAAGTTTGTCGCGAAGTGCGAAAAAATCATGATATGCCTATTATTATGGTTACAGCAAAAGACTCGGAAATCGATAAAGTACTTGGATTAGAACTTGGTGCGGATGATTATGTCACAAAACCATTTTCTAATAGAGAATTGACAGCGCGTGTAAAAGCAAACTTAAGAAGACACGACAACGCTAAGACACCTGTTGTTGAAGAAATAGAAACAAATGATATTGAAGTAGGTGCTCTAATAATTCATCCAGATGCTTATATTGTTTCTAAAAGAGGCATTACAATTGAATTAACGCACCGTGAATTTGAATTGCTGCATTATTTGGCTAAACATTTAGGTCAAGTAATGACCAGAGAGCATTTGTTGCAAACGGTTTGGGGTTACGATTATTTTGGTGACGTAAGAACGGTTGATGTAACAGTTAGAAGATTAAGAGAAAAAATAGAAGACAACCCTAGCCATCCAACTTGGCTTGTAACGAGACGCGGAGTGGGCTATTATTTAAGAAATCCTGAACAGGAGTAATGTTTCATGAAGAAAAAAATCACTTTTTTTCAATCTATTGATTTCAAAATAATTTTCGTGTTCATTATTCTAATATTAGTGGCATTAGAATTAATTGGAACGTATTTTGTTAGACAATTAGAAACACAGCTAGTCACTAATTTCCAAGAAGAAAAAAAACTTCAAGTAGGTTTTTTAGATAATACTATTCAACCTATTTTATTTGATGATGAGACAGCAGAAGATAGTACCGAGATTGAACGGTTAATTGAAGATTTCTCAGGAAATGGAATTTTAGAAGTTCAGATCATTGACGCCCAACATTATTTATTAGGAACGAGCGACAGCACGCAGCAAAATAGTGTTGGTAGTAAAACAAATGACAAGGATGTTCAACAAGCATTACTGCTGGGAAATACAGTCACCAGCCAATACAGAGATCAAACGACCAACGACCGAATCTGGAAGTTGGTTTCTCCTATTATTGCAGGTGATGGCTCAAATGAAATATTGGGTGTAATAGCATTAACGACAAATATCGAAAGTGTCTACGAACAAATCAGCGAAATAACGCTCATTTTTCTTAATTCTTCCTTGATAGCAGTCGCATTAACCGTTATTTTAGCGCTGTTTATTTCCCGGGCAATAACAAAGCCAATCACTGAAATGACACAACAAACGATTCAAATGGCGGATGGAGATTATTCAGGACAAGTTAAAGTCTATAGTAAAGATGAACTGGGTATCTTATCTATGGCAATCAATGATTTGTCAACTAAGGTTGAAGAAGCTCAAGAAACGACTGAATCTGAACGGAGACGTTTAAATAGTGTGCTGACCCACATGACAGATGGGGTTATCGCTACAGACCGAAGAGGAGTCATTGTTATTATTAATGACAAGGCTATGGAAATGTTGAATATTTCCCAGGAAATGGCGCTAGGTGTTTCAATTTTAAAAGTATTAAAAATAGATAAAGAATATACATTGCGCAAATTACTTGAAAATGAAGATGATATGTATTTTGATTTTTCAAATGATGAGATGCCAGTAACTTTGAGAGGTGAGTTTACTCTTATTCAAAGAGAAACTGGGTTTATCAGTGGAATTGTTTGTGTATTGCATGATGTAACAAAGCAAGAAAAAATAGAAAATGAACGAAAAGAGTTTGTGTCAAATGTTTCTCATGAACTTAGAACACCTTTAACAAGTATGAGAAGTTATCTGGAGGCGTTACTTGATGGTGCATGGAAAGACCCGGAAATCGCTCCGCAATTTTTACAAGTAACACAAGAAGAAACAGATCGTATGATTCGGATGATCAAAGATTTGTTAGATTTATCTCGTATGGATTCTGGTAAAGGTTCGCTGGATTTAGAATACCTTAATGTAAATGAGTTGTTTGATCATGTCATCAAACGTTTTGAAATGATGATACAATCCTCTGACAAATCAACAAAAGATTTTTTAATCAAACGAAACTTTACGGATAGACAATTATGGGTTGAAGTGGACGCTGATAAAATGATTCAAGTTTTAGATAATATCATGAATAATGCTATTAAATATTCTCCAGATGGAGGAACGATCACCTGTGGACTAATGGAAACAAATGATAGCGTCGTTTTGAGCATTAGTGATGAAGGTCTTGGTATTCCAAAAAGAGATCTTGCAAATGTATTTGATCGTTTCTTTAGAGTAGACAAAGCTAGAGCACGCTCAATGGGTGGAACTGGATTAGGTTTAGCCATTTCTAAGGAAGTGGTTCAACAACATAAAGGTAAGATATGGGCAGAAAGTACGGAGGGAAAAGGAACGACTTTTTATATTTCACTGCCTTATCTTCCGTATGAGGAGGATGATTGGGAATGAAGAAAGATTTAATAATAAAAGTTGTTCTAGTAGCTCTTATCGCACTTAGCCTCTTTCTAACCTTTATGATTTGGACCATGCCTAGCCAATTTAATGAAGAGACAAATGCGAGTCAAGGGACGACCTCTGCTGTGTCTATCGCACGCAATTTGTCCCAGGTATTTGGCCCAACACAAGTTGTCCTTCATGAAAATGGTGAAATAAATGTATTTACTCAAACAGAAATTGTAACGGCTATAACTAGAGAATTTACTAAATGGAAAATAGATACTATTGAAGAACCGATTGAATTAACAAATGAAGAATACCAAGAAAAGTTGAGACAGACCAATGCACTAGAAATGGTTTTTGTTGAAAATATTTCATTTGGTGTTTTCCCAGATTTATTTAAGGATCTTGCAGGAGAATATCAAGATCGGTCATTTAATCGTATATATTTTTCAAAAGATAATTTAAATCAGGTTTATTTCTATAATACGCATTCAAAATTATTTTACAGTGAAACAATAGAAGGAATAGATCAAAGCAAAATAGATAAACTGATAGAAGAAGAAAATGCTAAATCTTACTTGGCAAATGCTGTTTTAGATGAAGGCAAACAAATTTATACTTCAATAGAGGAAATAGAATTGCCTTATTTAAGTTATTTAGTTGAAAGGCAAACAAATCAATTATTTATTGAACGGTTGTTTGATGATACTTCAGAAGTAAGAGAAAATAATGCTAACGATGAAAACATGGTTAGTTACAATGACTATGTGAGTGAATTGCAAATAAATGAAAATACTGACATATTAACGTATTATCGTAATCGAAATGCTGAAAATAAGTTATCCATCACAGAAACACTTAGAGTAAGTTACAATGAATTGATTCAGTATGAAAATTGGGCTTCAGATGTTCATTATTTTGACTATAACGATTCTACGAAAGAAGTTACTTATCGTCGTTATATTGCAGGATTTCCTGTGTTTAGTGAATTTTCTGACTATGGAACAACTCATATAACTGTTTTTGAAGATGGATTGTCACGGTTACAAGTTCCTTTAGTTATTGCTCAAACGCCTATTTCTGAGGTTGAAGAACAAAAAACACTACAAAGCGGTGTAAGTATCTTGGAATCTCTAACAGCAAGTGGCTATGCTAGTGAAGAAATCGATGATCTAAAAATCGGTTATACTTGGATAAATAGTGCGGAATCTGATCGTGTGATCAACTTAGAACCTAATTGGTATGTTAAAATCAATGGTAGATGGCAACTTGCTCAAAGCCTTCTTTTCAAAGAAGGAGGTCAGTAAAATGGACTTTAAACGAATTCAAATTATTTTTATTATTACCTTTCTCTTTCTAAATACTTTTTTGATATTTACGTATTTAGATAAAAATAAAAATTATTATACTAGCAGTTCAAATCAGTTAATTGATTTTATAGAAGAAATGGAAAATGAAAATATTCGGTTACCAAATTTTTCAAAAACTGAAAATAAAGTGCCCTATGTTCAAGCAGAAATAAATAGTTTATTTGAAGATAATATAGATAAATTGAAAAATCATTCTGGAACAATCGAAAAAGACGGTTCACTTTACATGAGTTTACTTTCTAATCCACTTGCTTTGTCAGAAGAGGAAGAATTGACTAAGGAAGACATTAAGTTGCTCGATGAATTTGTGATAAGTGATCAAGTTCTTTTTGGTAAACAGTATAGTTATTTTAGTTATAGCTCAACAGAGCAAAAAATAATTTATACTCAACTAGCGAACAATATTCCAATTGCAGATGGAACATCCCAAATTGTATTTCATTTGAATAATAAGAAAGAAGTCATCTCTTATGACCAAACCTATGCAGGTCCTGTTACTGTTCAAGGAGATAGTCGAAAACTGATTACAGATAAAAATGCTGTTGAAATTTTATATCAAAATGACGAAATACAAGCGAATGCTACTGTAAGAAAACCAAAGTTAACGTATTCGAAAACACTTTCGCTACAGAAATTAAGCATGTATGCACCAGTGTGGTACATTGAAATTGTTAACAGTGGAAGTACCGAGATCGAACGAGTAGATGCACTGAGCGGCAGTATTATACGAACGCCAACGAGTGAGACACCAGCTGCAGAAGAATCTGCAGCACAATAGGTTTAGAAACTGAAATGAAAGATTTGAAAAAATCGGTTTTCTTAGTTTAAAGCTAGAGCCAAAGTAAGAGGTGTGCAAGAGATGTCTTGTCACACTCCCTTTCTTTGGGTCTTTTTTTGCGTTTTGAAAACTTGAATTTATATAAGTTTGATGTAAAATGATAAAGGTAATAGAGGAGGATTTTTTAGATGGTATCCAAAGAAAGTAATGGTTTAAAGGTTAGTATTCTTGCCAGCGGAAGTTCTGGAAATGTGACATATATAGAATCTGAAAAAAAGAAGATTTTAGTTGATAGTGGATTAAGCGGAAAAAAAATAACGGAATTGTTAAAAAAAATTGACCGAAATGTAGCTGACCTGGATGGGATATTAGTCACACACGAACACCGTGATCATGTACATGGTGTGGGTGTTTTAGCTAGAAAATATCATTTAGATGTTTACGCTAATGAACAGACATGGGAAGCTATGACACCCATAATCGGCACGATAAAAACAGAACAGAAGTATTTATTTGAAATGGGAAAAACAATGACCATTGGCGATATAGATGTAGAAAGTTTTGGAGTTTCACATGATGCAATCGCACCTCAGTTTTATAGTTTTCATAAAGACAATAAAAGTTTTGTCATGTTGACTGATACAGGTTATGTTAGTGATCGTATGAGAGGGATTGTTTCGAACGCAGATGCGTATTTATTTGAAAGCAATCATGATCTCGAAATGCTGCGAATGGGAAATTACCCGTGGCATTTAAAACAACGTATTTTAGGAGATAAAGGACATCTTTCAAACGAAGACGGTGCACTAGCTTTAGCTGAAATCATAGGAGATGCCACGAAAAAAGTGTATTTAGGTCATCTAAGTAAAGACAATAATTTAAAAGAATTGGCTCATTTAACTGCTGTAAATATTTTAAAAGAAAAAGAAACAGGTGTAGAGGACAAATTTTTAGTATTTGATACAGATCCAGTTGTACCTACTTCTTTATTTGTTGTTTAAATTTTACAAAATAACCTCTCGCGACTAAAGGTCAAGAGAGGTTATTGATTTTGTATAAGATTATTCACTATCGTGTAAAGTAGATTTAATGTTAATATAATAATGAATAAATAAAAAGTTCCCAAAATTTTCATATAAAGTTCAAATGTAAAGATTATACTAACATCATAAAAAGACTACAAGGGGTGAATAGTTATGAGTGAGGAAACAAAAAATAAAAAAAGTGGTTCTTGGAAAAATGGACTTGTCGGAGGGCTAATAGGTGGACTTGTAGTAGCGGCACTAGGTGGAGGTTACTTAGCAGCAACGGATAATGGAGTAAATACTGAAACTGGTGTAGGTATGGTCGATAAAGACACTGGAGAAGTGATCACAACCAATGTCAGCGTAGATGTGACTTCTGATGTAACAGAAGCTGTCGCTAAAGTAGAGGATTCAGTTGTTTCCGTTGTTAATATGCAATCACAGGCCGATGGAGGTTTAGGTGGCGCATTTGAGACGAATAGCATGCAAGAAGAAGATAATTTACAGACAGCTGGTGAAGGTAGTGGAGTGATTTATAAAAAAGATGGTGATACAGCTTATGTCGTAACCAATAATCATGTTATCGATGGTTCAGATGCAATTGAAGTTATTTTAAAAGATGGCACAAAAGTTGAAGCTGAATTAATCGGAACAGATATCTGGACAGATCTAGCCGTATTGTCTATTCCTTCTGAAAATATTACCACAGTTGCTACTTTTGGCGATTCAGATGCATTGACTGTTGGCGAACCTGCAATTGCAATCGGTTCTCCACTAGGAACAAACTTTGTTTCTTCTGTTACTCAAGGAATTATATCTGCTAAAAATCGTAGTGTTGAAACGGATATTACAGGCGATGGCGTAGTAGATTGGGAAGTTACAGCTCTTCAAACCGACGCAGCTATCAATCCAGGTAATTCTGGTGGTGCTTTGATCAATATAGCTGGTCAAGTAATTGGCATCAATTCAATGAAAATCTCTAGTGATACTGTCGAAGGAATGGGATTTGCTATTCCAAGCAATGACGTTGTCAGCATCATTAATCAATTGGAAGCAAATGGTGAAGTTGTTCGTCCGGTATTGGGAATTAGCTTATTGGATTTAAGTGAAATATCTGAACAACAACAAGAAACAGTCTTGAAATTACCTGAAGATGTTACCTCAGGTGTTGTAGTAGCTGAAGTTCAACCAGATTCAGCAGCTGAAGTCGCTGGATTAGAGCAATACGATGTTATTGTGAAATTCAATGGTAAAGAAGTGACAGATTCAATATCATTGCGTAAAGAAATTTATGCTTCTGAACTTGGAAAAGAAATTGAAGTCGAGTACTATCGTAATGGTGAACTTCAAAAAACGACAGTCACAATGACTGCTTCAGAACCAACTCTATAATAAAATAAAAATTTTAAAATGAAAATGGAGTCTGAGTGATAAAAACTCAGACTCCATTTTTTTGTCATTAGCTAATTGCTTTTTTCCATTTACGAATTTTGGTTCTGAAATTCGTAAATGGTGCAATTGTATTTGTATGAATCCATTTCCAAATAGGCCATTTGGCTTTTGTAGTAGCCCAATTTCGTTGTTCGGGTTCAAATAATTCAGTATCAGAGAGACTTTCCACCCACTGGCATAACTCTTCAACTAACTGAGTTAACAGTTCTTTTTGTTTTACTAATGAGTATTTCCCATATTCTTGATAGAAAGACTGATATAATCCACCTAGATTGTTCCATTTGTATTCTTCAGTAGGTGTTTGAACAGTTTTTCCTTGTTGTTCATTTTTTTCCCATTGAAGTAAGAGATTGATCCAACCAAGCTGATAAGATAAATTTTCAGAAGGAGTTTGTTCTACTTCTATGATTCTCTTGTCTTTAAATTCTTCAGGGATAGAATCAAATTCGGTGATGTATTTTTGGTAGTGTTCTTTAATGGTGTTTATTAATTCAGTTTTATTTTGATATTCTCTCATAAAAAATTCCTCCTAATCGTTTAGTAATAAGAACAGAAGATTCTATATAAAAAGAATAAGGTGTAGAATACAAAAAGTCTAGGTCTTCGTAAAAAAATTGGAAACGAATTCTTTAACCTGAAAAAATGATGAAATAAACCAATTTTTAATTGGTTTTTTAAATTTTTGTGGACAAGTAAGTGTGAAAAGTTTTGAACATTGTGGATAAGTGCTGTAAAATAATAGAGGTAGGTATGTGGAGACGAAATAAGTTATCCACAAAATGAGGAAGGTGTTGTGGATGGATAAAATTTTAGCTTGTAAGGAACATGTGGAAGAAGCTTTAGATGACGCAGTTTATGGAGGTTTTGAACTGCCGGTACTAGACCAATTGTTACCTGTTGATAACTCGAAACAAAAATGTGGTTATTGCGAGAAGGATGCAATATATGTAGTGTCGAACAAGCATTCTACCACTATATAATGATTTAAAGTTGTGGACATGTGTATAACTTTTGTGGATAACCTGTGATTATAGGAGGATAACTTTTTGAACATCAAAATAATAACTGTGGGTAAGTTAAAAGAAAAATATTTGAAAATGGGTATTGCAGAATACGCTAAGAGATTATCAGCTTATTGTAAAATGGAATTAATTGAAGTTCCAGACGAAAAAGCACCTGAAAAATTAAGTGAAGCTGAAATGGTGCAAGTTAAAGAAAAAGAAGGCGAGCGTATTTTAGCAAAGATTCCAGATCAAGCATTTGTTTTTGCGTTAACTATTGAAGGCAAACAACGTACTTCAGAAGAATTTGCAAAAGAAATTGAACAACTAGGTGTTCAAGGGAAAAGTACCATTGTTTTTGTGATAGGTGGGTCATTAGGGTTAAGCGATGCAGTAATGAAAAGAAGCAATACACCTATTTCCTTTGGAAAAATGACACTACCTCATCAATTGATGCGATTAGTTTTAATTGAACAGATCTATCGTGGCTTCAAAATTGTTCGGAATGAACCGTACCATAAGTAAATGAGGTTTTAGTTGCTTATCAAAAGAATACTAATAAACTATAGTGTTTGAGGAATAAAGTTTTTTTATGAGAGGTGCGCAAATGAAGAAAGAAGAAGATATAGTTAAATTAAAAGAAATTCTATATCACAATTTTAATGATTATAATAATCTTGAAGTCATAGAAGTTGCTACTAAATTAAATAAACTGATAAGTCTCGGAAAAGACTCTTTAAAAAATAAATATAAAGGAGCTTTTATAGATACTTTAAAATTTCTATCTGAAGCAGAGTATTTACAAAAAAATTATGAATCTTGTTTAAAGCATATAAAACAACTTAAACTTAGTGAGTTTTATAAAAAGGAACCTATTAGTACAGTTAGACATGCGACTATTAGAGGATTTCAATGTGATGTTTTTTTAGGAATTTATCAAAATAACTTTGGAAAAATTAATATTGTAAAAAAAGAATTAATTGAATATGGAGATATTAACAGATCTGAGTTAGAGGTAAATTTAAAGGATGATTATGATAAGATACTTGATTTAGCTAGCTCGTTTTTAAATAATTCAATTAAAACGATAGTTAATTTTAAATTGCCATATAAAATAGATATTTCAGAAGATGAAGAAGTTATATATGAATATAAGGACATACAATTTAGTTTAAAATTTAAGACAATCAATAATATCACACAAGTACCATTTGAAGCTACTAACGGAGTGATAGAACTTGATAGAGATAAATATGGGGTATATTCATGTAGTGATTTAATGTTGACTTTTAATAAATTCTTTGATGCGACTCATTATATTAATGAATTATTAGCTCTATGTTCTGAATCATTTAATTATTTTTTAGATTATTATAAGACAACTACAAAATATTATTGGATAGACAATCTAAATTTATCGCAAATTCAAGTATCAAACGTAAAGGTAATCTCAGAAAAATATGATGATATAATATCAATTCCTTTTTACTCTGGACAGAGCATTTTATTTTCTGATAAGCCAAGTTATATTACCCAAGAAAAATTTAGCGAATTAAAAGACAGTCTTATTAAAGGGCAAGAACTTCCACTATGGAAAGTATTATACCTGGATGCAAAGAATAATATGTTTATAGAAAAATATAAGGAAGCAGTAATATCAATAAATTCTGCGTTCGAAAATTATTTGAATATAAAATCAAGGGAGATACTTAGAAGTGGAATGACTGATATAGAAGTTGAAGCTTACTTACAAGGAAAAGTATCCTATACAACATATTTTTTAAAAGATTTTATTAAAGAAGAAGATTTCAATAAAGCCATTGAGCAAGGAATAATAGGTTTGCATTCTCCTAGTACTTTTCAAATCATAAAAAAGTGTTTTAATTTAAACGATAACAATAGGATTACTACAAGTAAGAGTAAGATAAATGGACTAGTCAATAATATAAGAAAAAATAGAAACGACATAATTCATGGAAATATAATACTAATAAAAGATATTGAATCCGATGCTAAAAAATCAATAAATTCATTTGAAGAATTCATTAATGTGTTTCAGTAGATTAATTTAATAAAAATAATTACTTCTAGGAGTAGGAAACAGTATCATAAGCAATGATAAAATTTTAATAATCTAAATTTAAAGGCTGGAGATACTATGGATAAAAATAAGCTTACTGGAGAATTTGAAATTGAGGCAAAATGGTTTTCAGATGATTCTAAAAATGCAGAGTATGGAATATTAAAATATTCGCAAAATAGTATTGTTGTGGAGTTGCCAGATAGCGATATGGAATTTGATAGAAAATTTAGAACAGTAATAGGTGAAAATCAAAAAAATATAATAAGTTTATTTAATGTGCGAGTTATTAGCGAATCGAACAAATATTTAAATAAAACTAAATTACTTGCTGACTTTATGTTCATCGATAAAAAGGCAATTGATAGTTTGGAAGACTTTAAAATTGATTCAATTCAGTGGTCAACTGATAACTTACCACTTTTTCTAAATGATAGTGCTTGGGAAGGTTTAAGTGAAGGAGAAGGTGTTAAATATTCTGAAATTCCAAAGAGAGAGTACAAGATTCAAAATTTAGATGCGACCATAAGTATTAACTATTCATATATTACTAAGTCACAAATAACGTCGGAAGGTCTAGTTAATACATTTAAAACAATACCATACTTTAGCATTAAATATAGTAAAGTAAAAAGTATACTTGAAATTAAAGAAGATGTACAAAAAATTTGTAATTTAATTTGTATACTAAGTGGTGCTCCTCAAGTGATAAGTACGTTCAAATATAGTTCAACGGAATATGATTTACTAGGCAAAAAAATGCCAGTAAAGAGTCAATTTTATTTTAGTCAAGGAATCCCTTCCCAAAAAAAGTATCAGAAAATTGTCTCTGCCTATAAGTTTGATTTAATTGCGGATAATTTTGGTGATATTTTATCAAAGTATTTCGAGGAGCATGGGAAGCTACAAGCTATAATTCAACACTTAACTCTGCTAATTTCTTATAAAAATTTACTTGAGTCTAGTTATGTAGATGCAATTACTAGTTTAGAAGCATTTCATACGGAATTGTATGGTGATGATAAAAAAATTACTCTCTTTACCCAAGATATTATTATGAAATTAAAAGCAGAGACTAAAGAAGCATATAAAGATAAAAAGGGAAATGAAAAAGATGAAGAAGCTATTCTATTAACATACATTAAAAAAGTTAAAAAGATTACGCTTAAAGAACGATTAGTTGAATTATTTGATTTAACTCCTGTTAAACTAAAACAAAATTTTAAACATCATAAAATTAACTTTCTTATAGATGAAGATAAAAATGAATTTACGCGTAAATCTGTAAAGACTAGAAATCATCTTGCACATGGAAATAGTCAAATAATATTTACTTTTGATGAAATGTTAAGCGCCACCTATATATTATCAATGATTGCAGAATGCTGTTTGATGAAAAGAATAGGTTTGGATGAAGAATTAATAACGGAAGGTATATTTAATACTAGAATCTATAGAAACTATATTAAGTAGCTTTATAATTCTGAACAAATAAGCTTTCAAAAAATGAAAATTATTGGTTAATTAGTTATCTACAGAGAAACACTTATTAAATATAAAAAAGGCAAATAATAGTAAAAAATAGATGTTATAATATATTTATTAAAACCTAAACAATTCAAATCTATTTTAAGAGCGGTTACAACATGAAATTCGTATAGAAAAAAGGGGGAAAAATTAATGAATAAAGTTTTTTGGTTGGTTTTGAGTGTTGCAAGTGTGTTGGGTGCTTGCTCTACCGATAAGGTTGATAATGATGGTCAAAATAGCAGTTCAAATGCTGTTGCAACGGAAGAAGTATCAACAACTGAAACAAACAGCGTGGATGAAAATTATAAAGTATATTCTATAAATAGTTTGGAGTATTCAATTCCTGAAAGTTGGACGGAAGAAGTATCTGATGAAAACCTGAAATACTATTACCCTGAAGATGGTATGCTAATGGTTAGTTATTCGGAGACAGATGGAACTATTTCCAATAGTGTATCAAGAGCGAGTTTCGTAGAGGGCTTTACTTCTAATCTTGAATCATTCGATATAATTTCGGAGACAGAAATAACCGTAGGAGGTAAAACAGCATACCAGTACAATTTGAATAATGAAGTATCCAACGAAGAGTATGAAACTTCTGTAGTTATTTTTGATTATTATGATGGAATAATTAGCTTAGTTATGACAAAGGCATCAAATTCAGACGAAGATTATAGCAATGAATTTGAAAACATACTTAGTTCAATAGAACTTACAGATGAAGTTGATGAAGAGGTAGAGGAAATAGTTGAGGAGTCTGCTGGAAAAGAGATTGTCTTAGGAGAACCTATAGAATTAGGAGAATACACATTAACCATTCAAAAATATAGCCTTGGTGTAGATTATGAAGGAGATAGTGCTTTAATCATTGAATATGACTGGGTCAATAATTCGGAAGATTCAACTTCCCCGTTCATGACATTCATGTTAAAAGGGTTTCAAGATGATGTTGAAACTGATGATGCAATTATGGTTGAGGGTGTAGATTTAGGAGTTGGACAAAAAGAAGTAAGACCTAGTGGGGTAATCGAAGGTGCTCAGAGCACGGTTGGTATATCTGATACAACTAAGCCGCTAGAATTGGAATTAGATGAACTATTCTCATTAGATAGTAACCCTTATATAGCGGAAATTGATCTATCCACGTTAGAATAACTTAAATAAAAAAGCCCCACTCCCTACCAACAAATAAGAAGTGTCAAGCAAAAATAACACCCCAATAATAAGGCTATTTATGTATCCTATTATTGGTTTTTTTTTGCATGTGTTAATAGAATGAATTGAGTATGGATAGTCTCCCTTAATTAGACAGCTCCGTTAAGATCATATAAACATTATCAAACAAAGGCAATTATTAAAAAACCTCACTTAGGTATAACACGGAGAACCGTACCATAAGTAAAGGAGGTTTTCCTAGAAACCACAGCTTGTTATGTTGGGGGCATTTTTAATAATTGATAAAAATTATATTTTTCTTGGGAGGATTATATTTGAATAGATTAGACTTATATAAGAAGCCTATTTTATTACGTACTTTTATTACGAATGATGATGAACACAGTGACGAAGAATATAAAACTTATTCACGTGCAGTAGAAGATGTTGAAATTAATAATGATAAATTTAAAAAAGATTCTGAGTTTTATGAAATTATCAAAGAAATGATTTTTGAGGTTGATGAAGAAGATAGACCGTTTCTTTATATTATCTGTTATACATTTAATAGTTCATATAATAGCCTCGAGGTAGCAGCTCTAATGAAGACATCAGTTGAAGGATCAAAAAATGAAATAGACAGAACAATACTTCATGAATTAGCTATGTCGGTTATTTACAATATACCTATCTTTCCTAATCACGAGAATTTGGAAGAGGAACTGGGTCTTTATTATAACGAATTATATAAACATGGTTTTGAATTAATAGATAAAAACGAAAAGGTAAAAAAATATAAACTTGCTGATATTTTAATTCCAAATTTTGAAAATCAAAAGGATGATTTGTCAGAAGAAAAAATACCACGGATATATTCATATAGCGAAGTAAATTTTTATAAGAATAAATTAATGGAAAAATTAAAGAATTTTGATAATGCACAATATATAATAAATAACTTGAAAGATGGAATTGAAAAGTTATCAGATCAGTTAAACAGCCCTGAAAGAAATGAGAATAAGATTCAAAAAATATTAACAAACTATCCAATTCTATTTGGAACAGAATATACTGAAGTATTAGATAAGCAGAGTTTTGGATCAGAATATGAAGCTGATTATGTTTTGAAAAGGTATAATGGACTTTATGATATTGTTGAAATCGAAGCAAGCACATTAAATATTTATACTAAACAAGGTAATCCGTCTAGCCAACTGGTGCACGCAGAGCAACAAATAATGGACTGGTTAGAGTGGATTGAACATAATAGCTCATACGCACGAGAAAAAATTAAAAAACTATACTCACCAAAGGGCTATGTTGTCATTGGAAGGTCGAATACTTTAACAAGAAGTAATAAAGAAAAGCTAAGAAGAAGAAACTTAGTTTTTAGAGATAAAATCGAAATAATTACATATGACGACTTATTAGAAAACGCTAAATTATTATTAGATTTTTTAAGTGGTAACAAAATAAAAAAATGATTAAATTTACTGAATATATTGTCATAATATATTTCAGTGTATCGTTGCAATAGACAAAGGAGTTAGTAATTTCCTGTAAAGGGTGGACGCGAGTTTTACGATCGAGAAATTGCATACCCCTGACAAGGAGTTTCAATATCGCTTACATATTTTAATTGAGCAATATCTAAGTGTCTAAACACTGAAAAACCTCATTTAGATGAAGTTCGGAGAACCGTACCATAAGTAAATGAGTTTTTTTAAACATAGTTAAATCTGGGGTGAATGACCTAAAGGATGAGGTGAATTAATGAAATTTAATAAAACAAAAGATTCTTTAATTATCACAAAAAAACATATCCCTTTTTTACCAACGAAAATTGGGAATGAACTTCCGTCAGAAATTATTGCGCGCTTTGAACTTTATCCAGAAAATATACGACGACCTGTCAACAAGACTTTGTTTAGAAATGAGTACTTTGAATTAAGATATAATATGAAGACAAAAGATTTAGCTATATCATCCAGAGGAGATATTGTCTATTCAGCTATCCCATATGATACAGCTAGAAACTACATCCAACGTGCAGCTATTCAGTACTGACTCCATCCAGAAGAGGTACGTGAGTATATTAAAATGCATAAAGGTAATTTAGAAAAATACATTAAATTGAGTATGTTTCAAGTTACTAATAAAAGGATGGGTAAAAACAATAGTGAAGTTAAACAAGCTTATAATGCAATATTTCAAAATACATTATTTGAGATTCAAATTCTTGGGCGACTTCTGCAGCATGACGAAACTGGACCGATTTCTGCAAATATTGCAGGTAAATTCTTATTTAGTGAGAATGTAAACACAGGAATTTCTGAGTATGTTTTCGAATACCTTAAATTTGTCGTTCAACTCGCTAATTCGTTACCCATAACAACGGATGGAAAAAGAGTTGAATTGTTAGAAAAAAATCAGTTAAAGAAAGTTTTTTCTAATAATAGAAATAAAGATGAGTTTTTAACCTATAGATCAGACATTAAACCAGCATTGAGTTTCATGCCTCAAGAATTAAAGATAAGTTTAGAAAATTCAATTATCATTGCAAAACAATCTCAGTCTGTAAAATTAAAACCTATTTTACGATCAAAATCAGAGAAGAAAATTTCTAATCTTAGAAAAAATTATATTCCGCATAGTGTTCATCCTAAAGATACAGAAGAACACTTTGAAAATGTTCTTTCTACAGAGAATACAAATTTATTGAATGTTATCTCTGATGTTCACTCTAATGACGGAAAGCTGCCATTCTTCAACAAAAATTTCAATATAATGGTAGGAGATATCTCGGACTCTAAAGTAACAAACGGAGATATTAAAGGGCTCTACGTTATTGGAAATCATGAATTAGTAGATGTATTGCCGAGTAGTAGACAAGAACTTCAAGAAAAAAAGTGGAAACCATTTCTGAGAACCAAATGGTTTAAACAGCTTTTAGAAAATCCCGATGAGTCGTGGTACATGTTGCCTGTGGGCAATCATACATTTTATGAGGTAGTGAAGGATGAGCTTGAACAACGATTCCCACGAATAAACATATTGCATAATAGTCATATAGTTCATGAAGGAATACGATATATCGGGATCACAGTACCAGTTGTTTTAGTTAAGAGAAAGAAAGAGCAACAAAAATTTATTCTCAAAACTTTAAAAAATTTACTGAACAACGATTATGATATTCCAACGGTAATCGTTTCACATGCACCACTGTTTAACGAATTGAATATGGTCTCAATGAAGAGCAAAGTATATAACAATGAATATAATTGTTCAGAACCTAATATTGAAGAATTATTTAAGGAATATAACATAATTGGAGCTATACATGGTCATCATCATATACCAGCATCGTCTGGACGAAGCAAAGTTGTGCACTTTGCAGGCAAAGAGCTCTTTGTGGTTTGCTCAATTTATTCTAAAATGAATACAGGATTTGAGTTAATGAATCTGATAAGATCTAAGCAATCAAACTAAAAAAAGAATTTATTGAAATTTCATACAGAATAGTGCTTGTTTTTTGTTGTCGAGAATGTAATAGTATTTTAAATAAAAACATTGGAAAACTACCTAAAATTAGGGACGAACACGATTGAAGCCTGGTGAAATTATTTAAACGAAATGGGAGTCTATCAAATAAATGGATTCGGTACTTATGAGATGATTTAAGATGTTTGTTAATCAATTAAATGCGAATGATGATTTGAAGGAATAAAAAAATATAAGCATGTTGGCAACAGCCAACATGCTTATATTTAAAATAGTAGAAAAATTATTTTGCGCGTTTTACTTCAATCCGATAGCCATCAGGGTCCGTCACAAAGAAATAAGAGGGTGTGCCTCCTGAAAGCCCTCTTAAATCACCTGTTTGGTAAGCAGAAGATTTACAAACTTCATGCATTTTTTCTAAGTCACTAACAGTCACACCTAAATGACTGAAGCCGTCTCCTACATTGTATGGCTCAGCATCGTAATTGTAAGTGAGTTCAATTTGTACAGAAGAACCAGGAGAATTCAGATAAACTAAATCAAATTTATCTTCAGGGAATTCTCTGCGACTGGCAATTTCAAAATCAAATAGATTAGTATAAAAGTCTAAAGTAGCTTCAATATCTCTAACACGCAGGCAAATCTCAACAAGTTCTTGTTTCATAATAATATCATCCTCCAATAGTTTCTTATTTTATTCTAGCATGAATAGGTCATATAGGCACGCCCATGTTATTTTCTATAGTGCTTTCTATTACCTCGATAGGCAAAAAGAACAGAGTTTAATCTGATAATAGGAGCATTCATTGACAAAAATATATTCTACAAAGAAATAGTTGGTAAACTAAATGAATTAACGAAATAAACAAAGTTTGTTAAAGGTGTTGAGAGAACCATATCATAAGTAAAAATAAAAATTTAGTTAGTTAAATAGGAGGAAAAATAAAATGAGGATGAAATTTGACCCAAGTAATCCTATTATCCAGCTCTGTATGAAAGGGATGGCTCTAGAAGAAAGTGGAAATTTGGATGATGCCATCGAAGCTTTTATTGAAGCATGGAACCAAACAAGTGACGACTATGAAAGATTTATTGCAGCTTATCATTTAGGATTAAGACAAAATAATGTCGACGATAAGTTAAAATGGATGGAAAAATCATTGGCCCTGGCTCTAAAAATTAATGATGATGATGTTAAGAGTGCTTATCCAACTTTATATTTAACTATCGCTAAATGTTATGAAGCAATGAATGATACTACAAATGCTAGAAAAAATAGTGAATTGTTTCATTCATGTCAAGGTAGACCGACTGACGCTGGTCCTTTTTATCATGGGTCAAAGGCAGATTTGCAAGTTGGCGATTTGCTAACAGCGGGTAAGAAATCAAATTACGAAAAAGATCTTAAAATGAACCACATCTATTTCACAGCAAATATCAATGGTGCGGGACTTGCTGCAGCATTATCAAAAGGTGAAGGAATAGAACATGTTTATATCATAGAACCTACCGGTGAATTTGAAAACGACCCTAATGTAACTGACAAGAAATTCCCTGGTAACCTAACACGTTCTTATCGCTCCCAAAACCCTCTAAAAGTTTTGGGAGAAGTAACAGATTGGGAAAAACTGACTCATTCAGAACGACAGGAATGGGATGAAAGATTAGCTAAGAATAAAGGGGAGATTATTAACTAAAATTAACTATCATAGCAGTGCAACGGATGAGTAGTTATTTAGCATTCACGATTTTTACACTGTAATGAAAACTAATAAAGACGGAGATAATCCATTGTTAAATGATGGCTTATCTCCGACTTTTTCTGCTGTTATTGATATAAATCATTTAGGATTTTAGTACAATAATGCATATATACGGTATAAATATTGAGAATAATTAAAGTAAATTATACTTGTGAACAGAGTTTTGCAGATACCCTAGAAATATAATTAAGTTTAGTGATAAACTAACAGTCAATTGTAATTATTAAGTATGATATTTTTGATTTACTATTTTAGGGGGAGAAAGAGAATGGGATTTATTGTTAATAAATTGATATTAATTGTATCGTTAGGGTTGGTGCTAGGTGCTTGTTCTGCAGCAACTGACATGGAAGAAAGCTCAGAGAATACAACAGATGAGGCTGTAGAGGCAGTTGAAGAAACTGAAGAAAAAAGTATTGTAGCCGATGAAATGACAACAACTTTTTATCCAGAAGTAACTAGATTAAGACATCTTACCGAAGAAGACCTGGAGTGGTACGATATCATTATAACTAGATTAAATGCTATAGATGATTTCTCAGGTGATCGGGAGACTGTATACGAGATAGCTGAAGAATACGGAGAAGATCCTGAAGAGTTATATTTTGATTGGTTAGAGATTTGGGATGCAAAAGTGCATGGTGATAATGGGAATTATGCTATTTTGTCAGAGGCTTATAGTAAATTAACTACTGAGATTATTGAAAAAAACATCGTGGGGGAAAAAATCGAACATTCTAGCAGTAGATCTAGTTTAGATGAGGGAAATTTAACTACCTTTGTACAGCACGAGCTAGACGTAGATGGAGAACTTTATGAAGTTGCTTACGTGATTGAACACAGAGATGATTATAAAATTGCGGAAATAATTGAGTTTAGTGTTAATGGAGAAAAGACAGATTTATAGATAGAGTATGTTTAGTTATGTTCGTTGTAGCTGTTTTAATGCATCAATAAGAATTTTAGTATAAGTAAATGCAAAGGCTAAAATTTGGGCATATTGGTGCATGAGTAGTATGATGAAGTTACGAATAAATTTTATGAGGAGTGGTAAGATGACAGCATATGAATTACCAAAAGTGTGGCAGTGGGAAGAAGAGAATTCAAAAAAAGGTGGCAATCGTCCAACAGCTGGGAGTCGTTTCGAACAAAAATTACCAGTTGGAGATGCTCCGTTTCAACTCTATTCATTAGGAACACCGAATGGCATTAAAGTTACAATTATGTTCGAAGAGCTGAAAGAGTTGGGTGCGGAAGGCGCAGATTATGACTTATATACTATCAATATTGGCGAAGGGGACCAATTTGGTTCAGATTTTGTTGAGATCAATCCTAATTCTAAAATTCCAGCTCTTGTTGATCAAAGTCAAAGTCCTCGTTTGGATATTTTTGAATCAGGTTCTATTCTTCTTTACTTAGCGGAGAAATTTAACCAACTCATTCCGACAACTATTCACGGTCGGACTGAAACTCTTAATTGGTTATTCTGGCAAATGGGAGCAGGTCCTTATGTTGGTGGAGGATTTGGCCACTTTTTCGCTTATGCTCCTGAGTTTATGAAATACCCGATTGATCGCTTCACGATGGAAACGAAACGTCAGTTAGATTTATTAGATAAAACTTTAGCACAACGACCTTATATAGCAGGTAATACCTATACCATCGCAGACATTGCTATCTGGTCTTGGTACGGACGTTTAGCTTTAGGAAAATTATATGAAGGATCATATGAATTTTTGAATCTAGATGAATATACCCATCTCTTAGAATGGTCTCAGCGCATTGCAGAACGACCAGGTGTTCAAAAAGGTCTGGCAGCAGAGTCTCAATCAATTAAAGAATAGTTTGTATCATATTTTATTACTTTAGGGTTTTAACAATCTATTTTGATTAAAAAGAAATAAACAATCAGCACTGTATTATAATAAACAAGACAACAATAAATTATCACCAATACTAGGATTCTCTATAAATACCTTGCAAAAATAATTTATTATAGGTAGATTTAAGTTACACTTGAGGTATGTAATAGATAAAAATGTTTATGATAGTAGGGTTTGTATTGAGAAAAAAAGCACTAAAGATTCAGTTAACGAGTTGGATTTTCCTCTTAACTGCAACTGCAGGATTTATGAACGTTGTAACGATTATTTTATTTTCAGCTACTAGCTCCCATCATACGGGGAGTTTATCAAACAGTATGATTCATTTAGTAAAAGGGGATTTCGAGGGTTTTATTCGTTTGATAATCGTTATACTAGCCTTTTTCTTAGGAACGATGTTGAGTGGATTCCTATTTCCAGAACAGGTCTTTAAATTGAAACGTCGGTATGGTTATATTCAACTCTTATCCGGTTTAGCGATTTTAGTGGGAAGCATTATGCTTAAGGATCCTTGGTGGCGTTTGCTAGAGACAACCCTGATTTTAGGTCTGCAAAATGGTATGTTTGTCTATTATAAAGGGATGATTGTTCGTACGACACATATGTCTGGAAACCTAACTGATGCTGGTTTGGCTTTAGGTAGAAGTTTAGCAGGACGAAAATCCGAGTTATGGAAGGCCCGTTTCCAACTACTAAATCTCAGCTTCTTTCTATTAGGTAGCATAGTTGGTGCCGGCTTATTGCTATATACTAACGTTGATATTTGGCTTGTAGCAAGTAGCTTATACCTCTTTCTTGGTCTCTTATATTTCTCATTGTATCATCACGTCAATTACGTAAAATCAACCCATGATGAATTTGAAATAAACGGAAAAAACTTATTTGATTATTTAAAATAGACTTAGATTGGATTGTCTACACTAAACTGTACAAAATTTATATGGACTACGACCTGAAGTCAAAAGGACTCTTGTAGTCCATCCAAACAAAGAACCCCTCGCATTTTACTGTGAGGGGTTCTTTGTTTATTTATAGAGTCACAACTGCTTAATAGTGTAGTGCTTTTAATTCTTCTATAGTAACATCTTGATCAACATAGCCATCAACCATAAAGCCACTTAAATTTGAAAATTCTTTATAAAAGATGTCGTAAGCTGTCAGATTAGAATTGAAATTTTCTTCATTTAATTTTAGGATAAGTTCCTTCGTTTTAGCCTGAGTATCGCTGTCAAGTTCCCAGTTATCAGGTCTAAGACGGCCCACTTCATCGTATTCAGGCTTGTTGCCATAAATCATTTCTCTATAAATGCGGTCTTGATGCATAATTGGTGTTTCATGGGTGCCTTTATCTGCCATCACTTTGTAAAGACCGATACAATAAACAGGGAAAAAAGGAATAACTGAACTTGCTTTAGTGGTAACTGCAGTAGCGACTACAATCTGAGCTTTGCCGTTTATGTCAGCTAGTAACTCATTAATATTGTTTGTCTTTTCATCACAATCTGCTTTAGCCAGGCCAAGTGTACCACCACCATAGTAAGAATGGTTAAGCTCTGTTCCTAAATAAGAATAATTAGTTGTTAAGACGCCATCAGCTAATACGTCTGCTTCTTTTAGTGCTTGCATCCATAGTTCCCAGTCTTCTCCGCCCATTACCTTTACAGTATTAGCGATTTCCTGTTCAGTTGCAGGTTCCAGAGTTTCAGTATAGTAAGTCTGGTTTTGCATATTAATATTAGGTCCAACTACGGGCTCTCCAATGGCTTTAATCGAAGAAGTATATGTTTCTCCAGTAGTAGGATCTGTTCTTCGACCACTTGCCAGACTGTAAACGACTAAGTCTACTTTACCGCCAAATTCGTTCTTTATATAATCGATGACTTCTTGCTTGCTTTCGTGGCTGAAAGCGTCTTGAACAAAGTTTTTAGCAATCAGACCTTCTTTTTCAGCGGCTTCTCGAAAAGCAATATTATTGTACCAGCCAGCTGTACCTAAATTCTTTTCGTTCTTTGGACCCTTTTCAAAAGAAACGCCAATTGTATCTGCTCCAGTACCGAAAGCTAAGCTGATTCGGGTAGCTAAGCCGTAGCTTGATGATGCGCCAATGATCAATACTTTTTTTGGACCTTCATAAGTTCCTTTGCCTTTTACATAGTCAATTTGATTCAATACTTCCTGTTTGCATCCAAGTGGATTTATACCTAAAGCTACATTTCCACGAATATTTTGTTTGAATTCCATCATAATTAATTTTCCTCCATTAAATCGTTATAAGAATATCATATCAGAAAAAGCTTCTTATGAGAAATTACTTATCAAAATTTCACATCAAAGTTACGTACCTGTGTTCATCACTCAATAGGTAAAATGGAATGGTTGTATAGTATTACTAAAAATAAAAAAGATTTGGTAGTAAGATAGTGATTATGGTAACTACTAGATAAATGTAAGTTTCTGGTATAATTAATAATATATTAAAAATCACATTTTAACTATGGATACTAAAATTTAAATTGAGGAGACAGAATTATGGACATTAATCTCGTAAAAGCATTTTCTGATAATTATATTTGGATTATTGAAGAAGGTACAGAGGCAGTGGTAGTCGATCCAGGAGAAGCTGAACAAGTAATGGACTACTTAGCGGAAAAGCAGCTACAGTTAAACTCCATCCTTTTAACGCATAATCACGACGACCATATCGGAGGAGTTCAGCAAATTTCAGCAAAATACCCAGATGCCTCAATTTATGGCCCGAAAGAAACAGAGGACATAGCAGATCATATCGTAGTGGACGGGGACTCTTTTAGTTTGTTAGGTCAAAATTTCCAAGTATTAAAAACGGGCGGACACACCGAGGGACATATCAGCTTCTTAATGGATAATGTTCTCTTTTGCGGGGATGCTTTATTCTCAGCAGGCTGTGGCCGAGTTTTTACAAAAGATTATCAAGCTCAATATGATGCCTTACAGAAATTCAAACAATTAGACGATGAGGTACAAGTATATGCCGCTCATGAATATACGCAAACCAATTTACGTTTTGCGCATTCTATGCAGCCATCGAACACAGCCATTTCTGAAGCCTTAAACCAAGTCAATGAAATGCGCGCAAAAGGAAAACCAACTTTACCTACAACAATTGGTAAAGAGAAAAAAATCAATCTGTTTCTGCAAGCAGAGAAGATGGAGGACTTTAAAGAGTTGCGTGATGCTCGTGATAAGTTTTAGGTATTCTTTCAAATCCTGACACTAAGTTTTTACTAAATTAAGTAAGGAGATACAAAACAATTATGAATTTTGAAACAGTTATGCAGGAGCTTGAAGACTTAAGTAAGCCAAGAATGAAGAAAATATATCTATCCAATGGTGCACAAGAGCCGCTTTTTGGTGTAACCACGGGTGAAATGAAACCTATGTCAAAGAAGATAAAAAAAAATCAACCTTTAGCGGAAGAGCTTTATGCTACAGGTAATTATGATGCTATGTATTTTGCTGGTGTTATTTCGGACCCCAAAATTATGACGGAGTCTGATTTTGATCGCTGGATGGATGCAGCTTATTTCTATATGTTGTCTGATTTTGTTGTAGCTGTAACATTATCTGAATCAGATATTGCACAAGACGTTGCGGATAAATGGATTGCAAGTGGTCAAGAATTGAGAATGTCTGCGGGTTGGAGTTGTTATTGTTGGCTTTTAGGAAATCGTTCAGACAATGAATTTTCTGAAAGTAAAATTTCTGACATGCTTGATCATGTAAAAAAGACGATTCATGATGCGCCAGAACGCACAAAAGCGTCCATGAACAATTTCCTATCCACGGTTGGGATTTCATTTTCTCCTTTACATGAAAAGGCACTCGAGACAGCAATGGAAGTAGGTACAGTAGAAGTCAAACGTGAAAACAAAAAAAACAGTACCTTAAATGCTTATGAGAGTATTCAAAAACAAGTAGAAAAAGGAAGAATCGGCTTTAAACGTAAATATGTAAGGTGTTAAGATTAGCTTCACACAGGAGGTTCTAAGATATGGGAATACAAGAGCATAAGTATATTGAGACGAATGGAATCAAGCTGCATGTTGTTCAACAAGGACCTGAAAATGGACAGTTAGTGATTTTACTGCATGGGTTTCCTGAATTTTGGTATGGTTGGAGCAATCAGATGTCTGAACTGGCAAATAAAGGATTTAGAGTATGGGCGCCAGATCAAAGAGGCTATAATCTTAGCGATAAACCTAAAAAAGTAAGTGATTACCGAACGGATCATTTAGCTGCAGATGTTGCTGGTTTAATTAAAGCTTCCGGTAAAGAAAAAGTAGTTTTAGTAGGTCATGACTGGGGTGGAATCGTGGCTTGGAGAGTCGCAAGAGAATATCCTGAGCTGCTAAATAAGTTGATTATTCTTAACGCTCCACACGAAATGGCTATGAGTAACCAACTCTTAACACACCCATTACAAATTCTGAAAAGTTCGTATATTGCTTTCTTTCAATTGCGAGGATTGCCGGAAAAATTATTTGGCATGTCTAATTGGAAAGTTGTGGAGAAGGCATTAGTGACCAGCAGCCGAAAAGGAACCTTCAGTGAAGAAGACTTACAAAAATATCGAACTGCGTGGTCTCAGCCAGGTGCTATGCGCTCAATGATCAATTGGTACCGTGCTTTGGTATCCAACTATACTAGTTCAGATGTTCCATCTCGAGTGATTGTCCCAACGTTCTTGATCTGGGGAGCTAAAGATCAATTTTTAGGTCCTGAATTGGCCAGTAAAAGTCTCGAATTTTGTGATGATGGTCGAGGAGTATTGCTGGGAGAAGCTACTCACTGGGTACACCATGAAGAACCCGAACGTGTCAATAAGCTGATTCTTGATTTTATTATTAGTGAAGAGCCCCCTTTGTAGTTCTCCCTGAGCGTATTTAACTGTAACTAACGGTAACCAGAATAATAAACTCATATAAAAAGGCACAACATCCATTTATTACTGGACGGTGTGCCTTTACTAATTTTTATTATTTCACTTCGCCAATTGGCATAATAACTTTTCCATAAAGTTCATTCAAAACTTGTGCCATTGCAGCATAAATTGCTGAGAATCCACAAATGATTCCCTCGTAACCAGCAATGGTTAAAATAAGTGAAGAGTCTGTAAAATGACCTAAAGATAATAATAGGAATAAAAGTGCTAATGATCCAAATACAACTTGTAAAGCTTTATTGATTCTAAGTGTTCCAATAAACATAGCAAATGTAAAGATAGCCCACATGAATAAGTAAGCTCCCATAGATTGACTAGAAGGCGTTTCGCCTAAACCCATAGTAGGTAAAATGTTTATTGCAATCAATGATAGCCAAAAGAATCCATATGATGTAAATGCTGTAGCACCAAATGTATTATCCTTTTTCCATTCCATAATGCCTGCAATAACTTGTGCAAATCCGCCATAAAAAATACCCATTGCAAAAATCATTGAATCCATTGGGAAAAATCCAGCGTTATGAAGATTTAACAATACAGTAGTCATTCCGAAACCCAAAAGCCCAAGCGGAGCAGGGTTTGCAGTTATTTCTTTAAAAGTAACTGTTTTACCTAATTTATCTTTATCCAATTTGTAAATCTCCTCTAAATATAATAGTCGCAAAAAAATCGCGCGATTCTTATTATACAGAAGGCGGTCTATACAAGTCAAATAAAAGTCTGAATTAAATACTTTGAAGCTATTAATCGTATTTTTATGCAAAAAAACCCTAAAAATTAGATTTTTAGGGAATGACTTATTTTGAAATTCGTCTTTTTTGTATTAAACTTATTTTGTATAGTTGTCGAAGTAACCTTGAATATAAACAATAGGTGTCCCTTTGTCTCCGCTACCAGAGGTTAAGTCAGATAATGAACCGATTAAGTCTGTTAATCTACGTGGAGTAGTACCTTGCGCTTCCATCGTGCCAACTAAATCTTCCTTTTTATTCAGGATGTATTCAGAAATAGATTGTTTTAGATCTTCTCCACGAAGATGAGAGAAGTTATTGTCGGCTAAATATTTTAATTTCACTTCATTTGGAGTGCCTTCAAGTCCTACGGTGTATGCAGGTGAAACAACTGGATCTGCAAGTTCCCAAATTTTACCAACTGGGTCTTTGAATGCCCCATCGCCATATACCATAACTTCAATTGTTTTACCTGTCAGTTCTTTTAATTTGGCTTGAATACCATCAACAATTGGTTGGCAATTGTTTGGAAAGAGCTTCAGGGTATCTTCTGTTGCTTTATTGGATCCAAGCAGGCCATAAGTTTCGTTAAAGCCGCTACCATTGATTGACGCCGTTAAGATATCATCAAGGCCGTATACTGTTTCAGCTCCATTAGCTGATAAAATACGTTTTGTTCTAAAGCGTGAATGTATATCACTCGCCAGGACATGTTTAGTATACGTCAAAATAGTTTTGGGATTGTTTGAGAAAATGACTTCGCAAGTTGCGCCTTCAGCTTCAATCAACTCTCGATAGTAATCGATATAATCGATCCCAGTAAAGCGGTGTTTTTTGTAACCAAAATGCTCACGAAATTCAGCTTCCGTTAAAACATCTGTCCATGGATTTACACCTTTGACATCCAATTCATCAATCTCAACAAGTTGATTCCCTACTTCATCAGAAGGATAACTCAACATTAAGATGATACTATTTGCACCTTTTGCAATACCACGTAAAATATTTGCAAAGCGATTACGACTTAATATTGGGAAAATGACGCCAATTGTTTCATCACCGAATTTTGCTTTGATATCTTCAGCAATAGCATCAATTGATGCGTAGTTTCCTTGTGCGCGTGCTACAATTGACTCGGTTATAGTAACAATATCTCGATCTTCAAAAGAAAAATCTTTATTCTTAGCTGCATTTAAGACAGTCTCCACTACAATTTGTTCAATATCGTCACCTTTATTGATGATTGGACCGCGAAGACCGCGTACTACTGTTCCTACTGTGTTTTCCAATATGATCTCTCCTAATAAATTGCTTTATAAAAATAGGCATAACTATTTACACACTATATCCTTATTATACCTTTTTGAATGGCTAGAAGTAAAATAGAATAATATACTAGGTGACTATAGTGCGTTATTGAAAAGAGTATTTCTCTTATATCTCTATTTTAAATAAAATTGTCTCCTACTCCGTTAGTGAAGTATGGATTTAAACTCATTTGTACTCAAAAGGAGTTTGTGTACAATAAGGATAGAGAATTAAACTCATTAAGGTACTCAAAAGTGTTTTGCATACCTTACCGCTAGAGAAATAAACTTGTTAGGGTACTTAAAAGTGTTTTGCGTACCTTACCGCTAGAGAATTAAACTCATTAAGGTACTCAAAAGTGTTTTGCATACCTTAACGTTAGAAAATTAAACTCATTAAGGTACTCAAACAGGAATTGCGTACCTTATCATTAGAAATTCAAACTCTTTATGGTACTCAAAAATAAGAAAAGGTAGGATTAAAATGGACATTTATTCTATTGGACATTCAACTCATAGTAGCGAGGAATTTATTGATTTGCTTAAAGCTTATAAAATAGAGACATTAGTTGATATTCGTTCTTATCCAGGCAGCAAGCATGTGCCGCAGTTTAATAAGGAAAATATTGAAAAATGGGTGCCTGATAGTGGTATTCGCTATCTACATATGCCTGAATTAGGTGGTAGAAGAAAGAAAAACCGTGAAATAGAGGAGTCGTTGATTGATGGATGGAGAAATACATCCTTTCGCAATTATGCTGCGTATAGTTTAACAAAAGACTATGAAGAAGGAATCAGCGACTTAATAACAATCGAAGATAAAGAACGGGTTTGTTATATGTGTTCTGAAAGTGTTCCATGGAGATGCCACCGGTTGATTGTTTCAAATACCTTGGCATTAAAAGGACTGACTGTTCACCATATTATGACAGAGAAAAAAACAATTTTGCATGAAATCGGAATGTACGGGGCAAAAGCTGTCATTGAAGGTTCAACAATCATTTATCCTAAGCAGCAAGCAGACACTGAATAATGCTGAAATTTTTGTAGGAATAGATTAAAGAGCTGTTGCTAATGGTTTAATGAACAGTAAAAACGCTAAAGAGCCCTTACAAAAAACATTTAAATGTTTTTTTGAGTAAAGATAGGTGATACGAGCATAAAATATAGAGGGATAGGGTGCTTAAACCTGTTTAAATACCTTAAGGCCTTTAAATTTCTATCGATATGGTAGATAAACTCCTTTTGAGTACCATAAGGTTTTTAAATGCCTATTGATAAGGTAGACAAAGCCATCTTGCGTGCCATATGTGCGAAAAAGCCTATCACATAAGGTACTTAAACTCTTTTTTAAGAATTTTAAAGTAGACTTAAAAGGACCTATTTAATTATAGAAAATAAAATTAGTAAATGGTCGAATGGTTCAATGTTATAGAGAATTTATCAAAGGAGAATCTTAGATGAACTTAAGAGAACAAATTAGCCACTACATACCTTATACTACTCAAGAAGCTAAAGAACAAGAAGTGATCCTACAGTATATGGATACTTTTGACAATTTGTTGATACGCGAAAATGAGTTTGCGCATTTTACGGCTTCTGCTTGGATTGTTAATTCAGAACGGACCAAAGTTTTAATGGCCTATCACAACATCTATCAATCATGGTCATGGATTGGTGGACATGCAGATGGCAACGCAAATTTATTAGAAGTGGCTCTGAAAGAAACAACAGAAGAAACCGGTTTGTTGCATATCAGTCCTTTAGCAAATACAATCTATTCATTAGAGATTCTAGGCGTTCCAAGTCACATGAAAAAAGGATTTCCTATTGCAACACATCTGCACTTAAACGTAACTTATTTGATTGAAGCAAATGAAAACGAACAAACAAGAGTAAATCAGGATGAAAATAGTGCAATAAAATGGATGGAACTAGAGGAAGCTGTTGAAGCCTGTACTGAGCCAGAAATGAAAATTGTTTACGAGAAATTGAATGAAAAATTAAAAAACTACAAATAAAAAGCTGAGTTACGATTTCTTCTATTTAGTAATAATAGAGAGAAATGTAACTCAGCTTTTTTTAGTTGTATTTAGTCTTCGTCTGATTCGTTCATTATGCCGGCTTTTTCAAATAAATAAAAGGCGATACTTAGAATAATTCCGACTACACTCGCAAGAATCATCCCTTTTAATTCGATTCCCGCAAAATTAACCGTTAATCCGCTTAAACCAGCAACAAGAACGATAGAAGTTAAAATTAAATTTTTTGATTTGCTATAATCTACTTTAGATTCCACTAATAAGCGCAATCCACTTGTTCCGATCATTCCGTAAAGCAGGAAGGTTACTCCACCAATGACATTTCCTGGAATCGTCGAGATAAACGCTGCTAAAGGTCCAATGAAAGCCATACAGATTGAAAAGATGGCTGCTCCAGCGATTACTCGAACACTGTAAACACGTGTGATCGCCATGACGCCAATATTTTCTCCATAAGTTGTTGTTGGAACCCCACCAATTAGACCAGATAAAGCAGTTCCCAAATTGTCGGCGAATAAAGAGCGATGCAACCCAGGATCTTTTATCAGATCATGGCCGACAACATTTGAAGTGACGACCTGATGTCCGATGTGTTCAGAAGTTAAGACAAGAAGAACCGGCAGCATCGTTAATATGGCATTCACATCGAATTTTGCCCATTGAAAATGGGGCAAGGTAAACAATGACGTTTCCATTAAAGGTGTAAAGTCCACCATTCCGAAAGCGGCAGCAGAGATATAACCGACAACGATTGAGATTAAAATTGGGATAGTGGATAAAAATCCTTTAAACAGTACCGAACCTAAAATCGCTACACCTAAAGTAATGAAAAAGACAATGAAGTCTTGCGATGAGGCCGTTTCGGTCATCAAGTTTGCACCGATTGCACCGCCTTGAACGGTGTTTCCAGCTAGTTCCAAACCAATCAAAGCAACGACTGCGCCCATTGCTGCTGGTGGAAGAACGATGTTGATCCATGCTGTACCTACACGTCGAATGAATAAGGCTAAGAGACAACCAATGATCCCTAAGACGACAAAACCTCCTTGAGCATAAGCAAATCCTTGATTCGCAATAATAATACTTGCAGGTCCAATGAAGGCAAAACTTGAACCAAGATAAGCAGGAGCTTTTCCTTTGGTGATAAGAATAAATAATAACGTAGAAATTCCGTTCATTAATAAAACAATACTAGGATCAATACCAAAGATAATGGGTACTAATACCGAAGCTCCGAACATAGCAAATGTATGCTGTAAACTTAAAGGGACCAGTAATTTTCCTGGGACTTTTTCATCTACTTGAATAATTTTCTTGCTTGACATATACGATTCCTCCTATTTTTGGGCACAAAAAATGCCCTTTATGAATGGTGTATTCGCAAAAGGACCTCAGGTATCGTATCATAAATTGACTTGTTACCCTTTTTAATCTCTCTGGATTAATTTAAAAGGACTTTGCTTTGATTTATTCTAGCAGTAAAGGATAGGAATTACAATAAGCTATTGTTATTTAGATAGAAGAATGAGATTTATGAGTACACCCTTTAGTAAGGTGAAGCGGGAGAGTGTTTTATTGAAAAATTTAAAATACTTAACGATTGTAGTAACTGATTTAAGAAAGACTCATGTATACTATTATTAGTAAACAGACAAAGAAGAGTAGGATTGGATTTTAATTGAAAATTAGACTGAATCCTATTTTCTGACAAAGAGTGCAATACAGCCAATAAAGCTTTATACTAATGGAAGATAATAATTTGAAAAAGCTTGTGGAGGGTTAATAAGATGAACAATAATGATCGATTAGTAAGATTAAGATATGCTTTAGATATTAAAGATACCGAGATGGTAGAGATTTTTAAATTAGGCGGATTAGAGTTAACAAAAGAAGATGTAAAGAAAATGCTGACTAAATCAAAAAATGAAAATTCTGATACTATAAAAAAAGAGGAATTTCAAAAAAATGATTACGTAAAAGACTGTTCTAACCAAACGTTGGAATCTTTTTTAAATGGCTTAATTATTTTTAAAAGAGGTAGACAAGAGTCTGCAGTAAATGAGCCAGAAAAGCTAGTTCCAATGGTGATAAATGATAAAAACGTAAATAATATGTTGCTTAAAAAAATTAAAATTGCTCTGTCTCTTACAAGTGAAGATATGTTAGGTGTTTTAGGAAATGCTGGAGTACAGATTTCAAAAAGTGAATTGAGTGCGGTCCTTAGAAAAGAAGGGCACCGAAACTACAAAGAATGTGGCGATCGATACGCCCGAAACTTTTTAAAGGGTCTAGCTATAGCTTGGCGCGAATAGTCAGTTGATTGCAAAAAGCAAATAAAAAAATCAGTCTTAATTTCTGTACTCAAAAGCAGAAGTTCAGATGGTTTTTTTTAATACGATTAATACATTCATAGAGAAAATACATTGATTATAAATAATAAACCACTATAATTGAAAAGGATGTAAAAATAGGACGTTAGTTTCGAGCAAGATGTAATTGAACTTATTTATTCTTAATAGTAGTTAAAAAATAAAAACCGTTAGTACGACAAAAATCGTCTAACTTTTTTTTGTTTAAAAAGGCAGCTGCTAAAATCCAGCAATAATACAGGAGGAAAGCATATGAAAAAAACAGGATTTGATCCACAGAAGTACATTGAAGAACAATCAAAATATATCCTAGAACGAGTAAATGACTACGATAAATTATACCTTGAATTTGGTGGCAAACTGATTGGTGACAAACATGCTAAACGTGTATTACCAGGGTTTGATGAAGATGCAAAGATTAAGTTGCTGCAAAAATTAAAAGATCAAGCTGAAATCATTATCTGTGTCTATGCTGGAGATATCGAACGCAATAAAATTCGTGGCGATTACGGGATTACTTATGATATGGATGTATTAAGATTAATAGACGAACTAAGAGGATATGGCTTAGAAGTTAACAGTGTAGTTATTACTCGCTATAACGGTCAACCTTCTACAAAACTTTTCATTAATAAGCTAGAAAGAAGAGACATCAAAGTCTTCACACATGCTGCAATTGAAGGGTATCCATCTGATATCGAAAATATTGTAAGCGACGAAGGATTTGCAAAAAATGACTATATTCCAACAACTAAACCAATTGTAGTCGTTACCGCTCCTGGTCCAGGAAGTGGAAAGTTAGCAACCTGCTTAAATCAGCTTTATCATGAACGTCACCAAGGGAATACAGCTGGATATTCAAAATTTGAAACATTTCCAGTTTGGAATGTTCCATTAAAGCATCCGCTTAACATTGCTTATGAAGCAGCTACTGTAGACTTGAAAGATGTAAATATGATGGATAATTTTCATTTTGAAAAATACAACCAAGTGGCGGTTAATTATAATCGTGATCTTGAAACGTTCCCTGTTATTAAACGAATTATTGAAAAAATTACTGGTAAAGAATCGGTATACCAATCTCCAACAGATATGGGTGTTAACCGTGTGGGATTTGGTATCATTGATGATGAAGTGGTTAAAGATGCTTCAAAACAAGAAATTATTCGTAGAAGTTTTTCAACAGAATGTGATTTTAAAAAAGGTTTGATCGATGAAGAAATTCTTAATCATATGAAATTGATTATGGAAGAAGTCGAATTGAAAAAAGAAGATAGAGTTCCTGTGGCACCTGCCCGTAAATATGCTGAAAAGATAAGAGAACATTCTGAAGTTACAGATATGCCTGCAGTTATCGCATTTGAATTACCAGACGGCCAAATTGTGACTGGGAGAACGACTGAGTTAATGGATTCATGCTCTACAGCTATTTTAAATTCGATTAAAGTTTTGGCTAAGATCTCAGATGAAATCCATTTGTTATCTCCAAACATCTTAGAAACGATTCAAAAATTAAAAGTAAATGATCTTCATAGTAAAATGACGGCTTTGAATGCCAATGAAGTTTTGATTGCTCTTGCAATTAGTGCAGTAACGAATCCAACAGCTCAATTAGCTTACAATAAACTAGCTGAGTTGCAAGACGTTCAAGCACATTCAACTGTAATGTTGAATAAAGATGATGAACAAACACTTCGTAAATTAGGATTGGATATCACATGTGATCCATTCTATCCATCAGAAAATTTGTATTATATTTAACTAAATGTTCTTGGTGGAGCTTTACTGCTTAGAGATAAACCTGAAGATTTAGGAGCAGTAGCGTATGGTAAAGAAGAATCAACTGTCAAAGAACCGAACGCAGCAATGGTAACCAATGAATCAGAAGAAGCTGTACCTGAAGGATTAACTTTTGCTGAAGCAATCCGTTCACCTATCTTTTACTTTGCAGCAATTGCCTTTATCTCATTTGTAATGGTTAGTACATTTACCCAACAATTACAAGTATTCTTAGTTTCAACTGGAATTAATATCGTTCAAGTTGGTGCTATGATGTCTATGGCTTCAATTGCTATGATCATATCTAAGATTGCAATGGGATCTATAAGTGATAAAATTGGTTCGAAAACGACGTATATAGGCTTAGCGATTATCTTTACTACAGCCTTCATCATTTTCTTTTCAACAAGTTCGCCAATCATTTTATTCGTAGCGTTACTGATGTATTACATGTGTGCAGGTACTCCAAATGTTTTACATCAATTGATTACCTTAGATTTATTTGGGAAAAAAGACTTTACTGCAATTTGGGGAATGCTAGCCGTTGCAGCAAATATCGGTTTAGCCATTGGAAATCCAATTTTAGGTCTAATGTATGACTTAACTGAAACTTACCAATTAACCATTACTGTATGTATTGTATTGATGATCATCTGTATGGTATCGTTCTTCCTTGCAAATCATTAAAAAAAAAAAGAGGTCAAATTCGTTAAAAAATACGCATAATAAATTATAAGTAGAAAAAGTAGCCAACACTCAATTATTTTGAGTAATGGCTACTTTTTTTATGCTCTGCATTTTTTAGAGTATTAAAAATAAAGGCAGATAGTGTACCTGACATGAGAGCGTTACAATTATGTTGTGGTAAACAAAGGAATTCTATATAATTAATTTTAAGTAACAAATATATGAGTTTTTGGTGTGAGATAGTTTAGGATTTAAAAGAAATGAGGGTGAAGATGGACTGGAATAAGGAAATACAAGGCTTAGAAACTGATTTTTCTTCTTATATGGAAAGCGGAATTTACATCCATGATGGAATGAAACTGTTATTTAGCAAAAACAAAGAAGAGTTGTTTCCTTCAGCAAGCATTATTAAGCTTCCTATTTACCTCTACTATTATGAACAAGCAATTCAAGGCAGACTCAATTTAATGGATAGAGTGAATGTATCAAACAAAGGGCGTGCTAATGGCTCTGGAGTAATGCACGTTTTGACCTCCATTGAAGACTGGAGTGTTGAAGAACTCTTACAATTAATGATTGCTGTTTCAGACAATGAAGCGACAAATCAGTTGATTTCTTATGTAGGGTTAGAGAATTTACAAGCATGGATAAAAGAAAAAACATGGAATGAAGAAATAGCTTTAAGACGATACTTAATGGATTATGAGTCTGGTTTAGTCAATGAAGTGACACCACAAGGAGCTGTATCAGTTTTAAAAGAAATCATGGAACTTGGAAGTAATCATCCATTATGGGAAAAACAGATAGAAAAACCATTTTTATTGCAGCAGTTTCGAACAGGCCTTCCAGGATATTTAGATGAGAGAGAGATTCCTATTCTAGAGATGTTAAATAAGACTGGCGAAGATAATGAAATTCGTCATGATGTTGCTTTATTTCGGTATAACAATCAAATAGTATATATCGCTGCTTTAAATAAAAATGTAAAAGAAGAAGCAAAGGCAATTGAATGGATGCAAGAATTAGGAAAATTAGCGTTTAAATTTTTAACGAATGCGGTCTAACCAATATTTTTGCTAATAGAATTGGAACTTTGGCAGTAAGGGGAGAAGAACTAAATGAAAAAAATGGTTAACGTTGCTACAACTTTTTTATGGTCAAAAAATAAGGAACATCCGGTTCAGGAAAAAATAAAAAAACAACAGACAAAAAGACAGTTTTATACATTATCCGATGAGGAGGTTTTAAGCCTTTATAAGGATCGCTTGGTAGATTCAGAATTGCTTTATGGGGATATTGTTGAAGTCTCTGAAATTGTAGGAGAATACGCAAAGGTAACCGTTCTAAAACAAGCTTTTAAAAATGAACCTAAGGGATATCCCGGTTGGGTGATAGCTAAAGACCTTGTTCCTGTGCCACAGGAATGGTCAGAAGACTTAGAACAAATTGCTATCAATCAACCTACAGCAAAAATTCTATTTACTGAGGATAAACAAAGTTTTCAATTCGTTTCGATAGGGACGACGTTATCGTTACTGGAAGAGACACCTAGTCAGTACAAAGTTATTACACCAGATGGGATTGGATTTGTAGCAAAAGAAGATGCTCATTTAATTGAAAACTCTTCAATCAATGCTGCTGAACAACTCATTAGTCTCGCAAAATCATTTTTAGATTTGAGATATGTTTGGGCGGGGACAAGTGCTGCTGGATTTGATTGCTCCGGATTTGTCTATACCTTGTTTCGAACGTTTAATGTTTGGTTAAGCAGAGATGCTCAAGAACAAGTTTTTGAAGGAGAAGCTCATTCATATGAAGAAGCAATACCTGGAGATTTGTTGTTTTTTGCCTACCAAGAAGGTAATGGAGAAGTTCATCATGTAGGTATTTATCTAGGAGAGGATCAAATGATCCATTCACAAACTCCCGGATCAAAAGTAATCATAACAAAGCTTGAAGGAACTAATTACCAAAAAGAATTATGCGCAGTCAGGCGTTTTTTTTAAAGGAGAAAAAATAAAAAGAAGAGGAAAGGGTGAAAATAAATGAACAATCAAATAAAAGGTTTGGGAATACTTAGTTTAGCGGTTTTATTATCTGCATGCGGAAGTACAGAAACAAATGGATCATCAACAGAAAGCAATTCAGCTGATGGAGAAAAAAACTTAGCAGACACTCAAGAACTGCGGTTAACCGCTGCGTCAGAGATTCCCTCTATGGATACAGCTTTAGCAACTGATTTAACCAGTTTTACGGTTATGAACAATGTCTTCGAAGGATTATATGTTTTAGGACCAGATGCTGAGCCTGTTTTAGGGGTAGCGGCTGAAGAACCTACTATCAGTGAAGATGGAAAAACGTACACTTTTAAGCTACGAGAAGATGCTTTTTGGTCCAATGGAGAACCTGTAACAGCGGATGATTTTGTCTATGCCTGGCAAAAAGTTGCGGCACCTGAAACAGCCAGTGGATATGCGTATATGTTTGATGGGTTAATTCAAAATGCTACTGAGATTATCAATGACGAAATGGATCCAACTGAATTAGGTATCAAAGCGCTAAGCGATACCGAGTTAGAGATTACATTGATGCAGCCCACATCGTATTTTGATCAATTATTGACTTTGCCGTTTTTCTTTCCTCAAAATAGAGCATTTGCACAAGAACAAGGGGATGAATATGGGAGTACAAATGAAACGCTCGTTTATAATGGACCTTTTGTATTAGAAGGATGGAATCAAGCAAGCAGTGTTGGATGGACATTTGAAAAAAATGAAGATTATTGGGATGCTGACTCAGTTGTTTTAGACACAGTAACAGTTGATGTAATCAAAGAAGTAACAACTGAATTGAATTTATTTGAAAACGGCGAAACAGATATTGCCTTTTTATCTGGAAACTTTGTGTCGCAATATAGTGAAGATCCTAATTTTCACTCCTCACTAAATGCGACAACATTCTATATTGAAATGAATCATTTAAACAACGAAGAAACTACGGAACTAAGCAATGCAAATATTCGTTTAGCGATTGCATCTGCAATTGATAAAGATGGCTATGTTGATAATGTCTTACAAGATGGATCTGCTTCTATCGATGGATTTGTTCCAGCTGGTTTAGCCAGTAATCCTACAACAAAATCAGATTTCCGTGAAGATGCTGGAAATTTATTACCCTATGACTTAGAAAAAGCTACAGAAGCTTGGAATGCGGGGTTATCTGAATTAGGAACAGAGAGTATTGAATTAGAGTTGATTACCTCAGATACAGAAGATTCAAAACGTTTAGCTGAATATTTACAGGATCAATTGCAAAAGAATTTACCAGGACTGACGGTTACATTGAGAAGTATGCCTTTCAGTATGAAATTAGAAACAGTACGGGAAGGAAACTATGATATGGCTGTCAACTCGTGGATCGCTGACTTTGCAGACCCCATTAATTATGTAGAACGTTTTGATACAGACATCAATCGTATGAATTATTCGAATCCAGATGTAGATGCTTTAGTAGATATAGCAAAGGCGATATTCGATGATGACGAAGCACGTTGGGAAACGTTAGTAGAGATTGAGAAGGTTTCTTTAGGTGAAGATGCAGCTTTAGCACCGTTATACCAGTCAGCTGATTCTTACTTATTGAATCCAAAAGTTAAAGATTATTATAAAAGGGTTTTTGGTCCAGATAGTTACAAATGGACATGGATAGAAGCGGAATAAGTAAAAATAAGTCGGCCTATTTTTTAAACAAGATGCTGACCCCTAAAAGTTAGAGTTTTTATTGTATAGCTGATTGGCTGGTTTAAGTTCGGTATTCGACCAGACTCAAACCAGTCAGTTTTTCTTTTGACCGTACTTGAATAGACCCAATCGATGTATTTTTTAATTCTTCACAAAGAACAAGTTTTACCCCGTGATAGAGTTCTTGATTAAGGAAACCAACAGATTCTTTTTTCGGACTTCCATCATATCTTAACAAAAATAGGTTGACTTTAAGTTAGACTTACCTTATATTCAATTATAGACAAAATGAATCTGTAATTAAAAGGAAGAGCGATATGAAGTACTCAAAAGCAACAAATTATGCCTTACATTCTATGGTACATTTAGCAATGGAATCTACCTCTGGAGCAGTAAGGGTAGAAGATTTAGCTAAACGTCAAAAAATATCGCCCACTTATTTGTCAAAAATACTGACAAAATTAGCAAAAGCTGGATTGATCGCATCAACTCCGGGAGTAAAAGGTGGATACCGGTTACTGCGTTCACCAGAAGAATGTACATTTCTTGATATCATTCAAGCGATAGAAGGATATGAATCATTACTGAACTGTACGATGTCTCATGATGGTAAGTGGAATAGACACTGTTTAATCGAACGTGCAGTAGCTGATGCAGAAGATAAGCTGAAAGATGAACTTGCACATAAGACAATTGCGGATATTTTGAATCAAAGGCAAGAAAAAAATTAGTGTTCAGCTAATTTTTATTCTAATTATAGATATTAAAGGTCTTTAATAGAGTTTATAGGAGGAGTAAAGATGATAGACGTTGTTGTAATCGGTGGAGGACCAGCAGGAATGAGTGCAGCTTTAGTAGCTGGAAGAGGGAGAAAACAAGTGCTTCTTATCGATGAAGAAAAGCCAAGAAATGCTGTGACGAATGCAACGCATGCATTCTTAACGAGAGATGGCATTAAACCAGAAGCTTTCAGAGAAAAAGGTAGAAGAGATTTACTTAAATATCCAACCATTTCTATCAAAAAAGGTAAAATTCTATCCATTGAAAAAACGTTGGAAAGTTCATTTGAATTAACTACCGAGTCAGAGGAAATAATCAACACTAAAAATATCATTTTAGCTACAGGAGTGAAAGAGACACTTCCAGATGTTAGAGGAATTGAAACCTACTATGGAAGCAGTATTTTCTCTTGTCCTTTCTGTGACGGTTGGGAAATGAAAGATAGACCCCTAGTACTCATAGCAGAATCAGTTCAAGCTTTACATGTTACTAAATTATTGAAAAATTGGACGGATGATCTGATTGTGGCAACTAACGGAAATACAGTTTTTGATGATGACCAGAAAAGAGTTCTGGAAACAAACCATATTCGTCTAATAGAAGAAAGGATTGTTGAGTTAAAAGGTATAGGTGGAGAACTTCAAAGCATTGTCTTCGAAAGCGGAGAAGAAATCAAAAGAGCAGGTGGTTTCTGTACTACAGTATTGGAGAATAACTTTCCGTTCCTTGAGCAATTAGGGATAGAAGTCAACGAAGCAGGATTTATTATGACGGATATCATGGGACACACGAACATAAAAGGTATTTATGCTGCAGGAGAAATAACAGGACCCTCTCAATTGATTGTTTCTGCCAGCCAAGGTCATATGGCAGGTGCAGGGATTATAGCCGAATCTTGTGATGCAGCTTTTCAAGGCATATAAAAGGATTCAGAAAAAAAGAACGGAGTGGAAGCAATGGGACATATAAATCAATTCAATCAGCTAGCAGCAAATTATGATACGCCAAAGAATAGGGATATGGCGAAACGTTCTACCGATGCTATACGCAGTTTATTGGACAAAAATCATACGAAGACAGCTATAGATTTAGGTTGCGGTACAGGAAATGTAGGACTAGACTTGTTAGAGGAATTTGAATCTATGCTGTTTGTAGATGCATCTACAAACATGATCGAACAGGTAGAAAAAAAATTAGTAGATATAGATACAAAAAAAGCGACAGTACTATGTCTGGATATTGAAAAAGACGTTCAGTTTCCCTATAAAGTGGATACGATTATACTCTCTCTAGTATTACATCATATTTCAGATAGTCACCAGTTATTATTAAAACTTTATGAAGCTTTAAATGAAGGCGGACAATTGCTGATCATTGAGATGGAAAAACAAGAAGAAAATTCAAGCAACCACCACCATGGAATTGACAGATTAGTATTAGCTGCTACTTTAACAGAAGTAGGCTTTCAGAATATCCAGTCAGACATCTTTTATAATGCAAAAAAAGAGAGTGATGAACAAGGACTATCGAGATTTATCCTAAGTGCTAGAAAAAATTAAAATAAAGGGTGTTAATTCTTCAGATACAAAAATAATTCACTTTAAAAATTAACAGTAAATTCCATAAAATCAAGTATTGATAAAACAGGCCACAAGGATACAAATATCCTTGTGGCCTAAAACACATTATTTACATAGAATCATGTGTTTAGAAACTTGATAGTTTAAGCTTATTTTTGTTAAGTAGAATTACTTTTTGGATGAAACAGGTTTATACAAAGTGACGGAAAATAAAGAGGATAAGAGAATCGAAAAGATTAAATAGAAGTTGAAAAAAAAAGCTATTGGTTGTGATATATTTTCCTGAATGCTGATAATGGCACAAAAATAGATCTATACTATGAAGAATACGATTGAATCCGATGCAGTTCTTTTTATTAAAAAGACCTAAAATCTTCTTCTTTGTTATATGATGATGTAAGAAACGGATACTTTTTTTACGAAAACAAACTAAAAAAAATAAATATAGTAAATTTCTTTATAAAATTTAACCAAATCTGACATTTTGGAAAGGGAAGAAAATGATGGAAGAATCTATTTTTTTGTTGAAAAAGCTTAATAATGTTTATACGGATTATTATTTCTCTTATTGCGGTTTTGCTAAAACGGAGTCTAAACATAGTTTCGGACCAGCAATTCGTGATCAATATTTAATTCATATCATTCTAGAAGGAGAAGGCTATTATTCTATCAAAAATCAAAAATATTATCTAAGTAAAGGGCAAGGTTTCGTTATCCCGCCTAATGTCTCAACGTTCTATCAAGCAGATGAAAAAAATCCATGGAGCTACGTTTGGATGGGGATAGGCGGTAAAAATGTGGATCATTATTTAGAATATCTAGGCATCAATAATGATCATTTAGCATTTGATGTTATAAATTCAAACGATTTTAAAGCTACAGTATTCGAATGTTTTGCTTACGAACAGGATGATTTAATTAACGAAATCGTATTACAAAAACAAGCCTACAAATTTTTAGAATTACTTGTAAAGTCTTTAGCTATTCCTAAACAGGAAATTATCACAAAGAAAATGAACCCATATGTTAGCCAAGCATTAGAAATCATTAGTAAACAGGCACATAAAAATATCTCAATCGGAAGTCTCTCGGAACAATTATCTATCAACCCCAGCTATTTATCTCGTTTATTTAAAGCTGATATTGGAAGCTCAATCAAGGAATATATCAACGAAATCCGTCTTAATATAGGAAATGATTTATTATCTTCAACGGATTATTCAATACATGAAATAAGTGAACTCACTGGGTTTACTAGCTCTCAAACTTTTTCAAAAGCCTTTAAACAATCCCGCGGGGTTACTCCAAGTGCTTATCGAAAAAACAGAATAGGGATAGGAAAAATGAGACTGAAAAACCGGTAATCTAATATAAAAAAAGTCGCATTTGGCTTACTTTTGTTTGTGAAAAGCGCTTACTATATTGGTAAGCGCTTTTTATAATGGAGATAGTTAAAGAGGAGGAATATTAAGAATGGTAAAAAAACAACAAGCAACAATCACTTATCAATCTGAAATGAATCAATTTCATTTAAGCAATGGAGAAATCAGCTATTTATTTCAAGTTTCTTCAGATGAAAAGCTTTTACATTTGTATTACGGGAAAGCGCTACCGGAAAAGGATTACAGTTATTTAGTTGAAATGCACCATCGACCAATGACAACCTACCGACAAGAAAATGATCTCCTTTATTCTTTAGAACATTTAAAACAAGAATTTCCTGAATATGGTTCTACAGATTTTCGTCATCCAGCCATTTCTTTACGACAAGAAAACGGCTCAAAAATTAGTGATTTTACTTACCATAGTCACAAAATAACGAGTGGGAAACCAAGCTTAGAGAATTTACCTGCTACATATGTAGAGGATGAGAATGAAAGCAAGACATTAACGGTTACACTAAAAGATTCATTGACGGGTGTTGAAGTTGAATTACTCTATACTATTTTTAGCGAGTTGCCTATTATTACTCGAAGCGTTCGTGTTGTTAATAAGGGAAATCAAACACAAGCGATCGAACAAATTGCAAGTTTATCATTAGATCTGCCTGATGCTGAGTATGATTGGATGCAATTATCAGGTGCATGGGGTCGAGAAAGAACCATTAAAGAACGTCCATTACAACAAGGTATTCAATCAATTGAGTCTACAAGAGGAATCTCAAGTCACCAACATAACCCTTTTGTAGCGTTAAAAAGAAAAAATGCAGATGAATTTCAAGGAGAAGTTATTGGAGCATCTTTTGTCTATTCAGGGAACTTCTTAATTCAAGCAGAGGTTGATACATGGGATGTAACTCGTTTGCAGGTAGGAATTAATCCATTTGGTTTTGAATGGAAATTATTGCCTAATGAATCGTTCACTAGTCCAGAAGTAGTACTTGTCTATTCAGACACAGGTTTAAATGGAATGAGTCAAGCCTTTCATCAACTATTTAGAAAGCGCTTAGCTCGAGGCAATTGGAGAGAAAAAGATCGTCCTGTGTTGATTAATAATTGGGAAGCAACCTATTTTGATTTTGATGAAGAAAAATTGGTTAGCATAGCAGAGAAAGCTCATGATGTAGGCGTAGAATTATTTGTACTTGATGACGGATGGTTTGGAGAGAGAAACGACGATCGTGCTGGCTTAGGTGACTGGTTTGTTAATGAGAAAAGATTACCTAAGGGGATTGGCAGTTTAGCAGAAAAAGTACGTGACTTAGGACTGAAATTTGGATTATGGTTTGAACCGGAAATGGTTAATAAAGATAGTAAACTTTACAGAGAGCATCCAGATTGGTTGATTCATACACCTAACCGCAAAGAGAATCATGGTCGTAATCAATTTGTATTGAATTTCGGATTTGATGAAGTTGTAGATAATATTTTCAATCAAATGTGTAAAATTATCGATGAATCTAAATTAGACTATATCAAGTGGGATATGAACCGCCCATTGACAGATGTATATGATCATCGATTGGATATTAGACAGCAAGGAGAAGTTTTCCACCGTTATGTTCTGGGAGTGTACCGATTATACGAAATGTTAGTAACCAGATACCCGAATGTATTATTCGAATCTTGTTCTTCTGGTGGTGGTCGATTTGACCCGGGTATGTTGTATTATGCCCCTCAAACGTGGACAAGCGATGACTCAGATGCTATTGAAAGGTTGAAAATTCAATATGGTACAAGTTTATTGTATCCAATCTCATCTATAGGCGCACATGTTTCAATGGTTCCTAATCATCAAACTAATCGTATCACACCTATCGAAACACGAGGGAACGTTGCATTTTTCGGAGCGTTTGGTTATGAATTAGATTTAAATCAATTGACTCCACAAGAGTTAATAATTGTAGAAGAACAAATTAAATTTTATAAGAAACACCGTTCAACTATTCATAATGGTTCCTTTTATCGATTGCTTTCGCCATTTGACAATGATAATCAAACTGCCTGGATGGTCGTTAGCAAAGACCAAAAAACGGCGATTGTAGCTCACTATAAAGGTTTAAACGAAGTGAATCGTGCTTTCCAAAGAATGCAGCTGAAAGGATTGAATTCTCAATTTGATTACCAAATTAAGCAACAATCCTATTCTGGTACAGAATTGATGAACGCAGGATTAGTAATTACAGATTCTTCAAGCGGACAAATTATTGATCAAAATGATCAAACAGAAACACATGATTTTGATTCTAGGATATGGGTTCTTACTAAAGAGGAGAGATAGTAAATGAAAAATCCGAATAACGTACTACAAACAGTAGGAGTGCTAAGCATTTCGTTAATGCTTCCCAGCTCCCAAGCTATTAACGGTGTGATTCCTCAAATGAAAGAGGCTTTAAATATTTCGCAAAGTCAAAGCGAATTACTAGGAACAGCTCCTAGTATCACCGTTATTTTGTTTATCTTGTTATCTAGTTATGTTGCTGATAAGCTCGGTATGAGAAAGACAATTATTATTGGTTTATTATTAGCTGGTATAGGAGGAATTCTACCTGTCTTTGTAGCGAACTTTCCAATCGTATTAATTAGCAGAATTATTTTAGGAGCTGGGCTAGGATTATACAATTCTTTAGCAGTTACTTATATTAGCGCTTTATATACTGGAAACGCACGAGCATCATTATTAGGTATGAGAAGCTCTATGGAAGCAATTGGTCAAACTGTGTTGATTTTCTTAGCAGGTATATTAGTCAATATTAGTTGGACTGCTTCATTTAGTGTATATGCATTAGCCTTTCCGATAGCGCTTCTGTTTGCTTTAAGAGTTCCTGAAGTAAAAATTGAAAAGTCTGAAAGCGGTTCAGTTAAAGAAAAAATGAATCCAGCGGTATACGCGCTTGTATTGTTTGCGATCTTACTTGTAATGAATAGCATTGCAATATCTGTACGATTTTCTTCTATAGTCACAGAAATTAATGGTTCAGCATTTAACGCTAGTAATTATTTAGCTTTAATGCCGATATTAGGTATTGCTGCCGGATTTATCTTTGGTGCTGTTAATCGAACCTTCGGAAATAAAACAATGTATTTAGGAATTGGCTTCTTTATTCTATCAAACGTATTCATTGCTATGTCGAGTGGAAATATGGTCTTGCTGTTGCTAGGGTTATTTTTATCAAGTATTCCAGGCGCATGGTATTTTCCATTTATATTTAGTAATCTAGATAGAATTACGACAAAAAATACTGTGAATCTTGCTACATCGCTCATTTTTATTGGGTGTAACATAGGAAACTTTATTGCTCCGATCGCTATGAGTTTTACTCAAATGATTACGGGAAGCAACGAATTAACTGCTCCATTTTATGTTTTTGCTGTTTTGTTTATTCTCGTTCTTTTAGTAACGATTTTCGCTAATCAAAAGAGACCTCAAGAAAGAATTAAACAAGATATTTAAGGTTTTATGAATTATAGAATAAGCAAGTAAGATAAAAGGTTGTGTAAAGTATTTCAATCTACTCTATTATTTTGAAATCGCTATTTAAAGCATGTTGAAAAATAGTTAGAAGAGTGAGGCTCACTGCTTTTCTGGGTAAAAAGAGAGTTGGAGAATCCTATGTAAATAGGGTTCTTTTTTTCATCTTAAAAGCAAAGGAATTTAGAGATAGTTACCAATACGACACACACTATTGATAAAAAACTGAAAATAGACAAAATCCACTACATCTTATTGAAGTCGAATGAATGATTCGAGATTATCAAGCTATTGGTGCGTTATCCCTGAAAAGTTGTACTTATTCTCGATAATCCACGAATCAATCATGCTAAGCTAATTCAACTTCTTCTCGAAGAAAACAAACTCAAATCAAACTCCTTTATTAAACAAAAGAGTATCTTTTCAATCAGTGTCATTGTCATGTTGATTGTATTTAAACTACTGTTATAAATGGTGATTAAATAAAAAATTTCAGTTTAAGTTAAATTTTATGGACTCATTGTGAAAAAAATACGCGAAATGACAAGAAATCGATTACATTCTTTGAGGAAACACTAAGGTGAATCGCTTTACAAGTGTTTTTTTTAGCGGTACATTATGGATGAAACGCTTGAAAGCGTATTACATTATTGGAGGGAATAAAATGACGAAAGAATATATTATGTCGATTGATCAAGGTACTACTAGTTCTAGAGCAATCATATTTGATAAAGCAGGAAACCCCAAATGGAGTTCTCAAAAAGAATTCACTCAACATTTTCCTCAACCAGGTTGGGTAGAACATGATGCAAACGAAATTTGGGTTTCAGTTTTATCAGTCATTGCAGGCGTTTTGATTGAATCTGGATTAAAACCATCTGATATTGATAGTATTGGAATTACCAACCAACGTGAAACAACTGTTGTTTGGGATAAAGCAACTGGTAGACCTATTTATCGTGCCATTGTTTGGCAATCAAAACAAACGAATGATATTGCAGATCAGTTAAAAGAAGATGGGCATACAAAATTAATTAAAGATAAAACGGGATTAGTAATTGATTCCTACTTTTCAGCAACTAAAATTAAGTGGATCTTGGATCATGTTGAAGGATCAAGAGAACGTGCTAAAAAAGGTGAACTGTTATTTGGGACAATCGATTCTTGGTTGGTTTGGAGATTAACAGGTGGAAAAGCACATGTTACTGATTATTCAAATGCTAGTCGTACGATGCTGTTTAATATTTATGATCTTAAATGGGATGAAGATATTTTAGCATTATTAGATATACCAAAAGAAATGCTTCCAGAAGTAAAATCTTCTTCAGAAATTTATGGCAAAACAATCCCAGAACATTTCTATGGTGGACAAATTCCAATTGCCGGTATGGCTGGTGACCAACAAGCTGCTTTATTCGGTCAGGTAGGATATGAAAAAGGAATGGTTAAAAACACTTATGGTACAGGTGCTTTTATTATTATGAACACCGGAAAAGAACCCATTAAATCAGATAATGGATTGCTTACATCAATTGCTTACGGTTTAAACGGTGAAATCACTTACGCCTTAGAAGGTAGTATTTTTGTTGCTGGATCAGCACTTCAATGGTTAAGAGACGGAATGAGAATGTTTAGAACGGCTCCAGAATCAGAAGAGTATGCTAAAAAAGTAGAGTCAACAGAAAATGTGTATGTCGTACCAGCATTTACAGGGTTGGGAGCCCCTTATTGGGATCAAGATGCTCGTGGAGCGGTCTTTGGTTTAACACGTGGGACAACGAAAGAGCACTTCATCAGAGCAACACTTGAATCGTTAGCTTACCAAACAAAAGATGTTGTAGATACAATGAACAAAGAATCAGGTATTCCAATTAAAACATTGCGTGTGGATGGTGGAGCATCAAAAAATGACTTTTTAATGCAATTCCAAGCGGATATTTTAGATACTAAAATCGAACGTTCTAAAATCAGTGAAACAACAGCTTTAGGTGCTGCTTATCTTGCAGGATTGGCAACTGGATTCTGGAAGGACCAAGATGAGATAAAAAAATACTGGGAAAAAGATGCGACATTTGAACCAAATATGGAAGAAGAAGAGCGTGAAGATTTGTATGCCGGTTGGCAATCAGCTGTAGCAGCTACTCGAGTGTTCAAACATAAATCTAAAAGAAAAAATAAATAAAATCCAGCGAAAATAAATCGTTTCGCGAATAAGTGATATGGAAAATCAGTCCACTTTTCCGTGAAACGGCTCTACACGAATAAATGAGGAATCAAACTATTGCCACTTTTCCATAAAAGTTGATTCCTTGGAAAAGTGGAGCAAAAAAACTTGCCATTTCCTGAAAAAGGAGATGGCAAGTTTTTTTAGGTTCGTTTGAATGGTAAGATCTTAGTCAAAATCTATAGAAGAGTTGTCTTCTGTAATCGTGCTGTTTTCTTGACGTTCATGCAGTTTTTTCATAACAAAACGTGCAGGTGGTTGAGCAATCAAAAGCTCACAGAATAAAGCAATTGAAAAGTTTCTAGGCCAATGTGATAAGGTTTCAAATAAAGATAAGTTGAAACCTTTTCCAATCATAGTGCCAATGAATGTCATAATCAATGACATCCCAATAACAGTAAAAAAGATGGTGAATAATATTCTTGCATTAAATCCATCGGTATCATCGGAAAAAGTGTGCACTAATTTTTCTGCAATTCGTCCAATAACGAGTACTTCTAGCAACATGGCAATGATCAAGATAATGGGAAAAGACTTTAGAATAATCATGAATACTTCTGTATCAAGCTTTCCAAATTCTAGTCCAATGTTTACTGTGCTCATAATAAGAACAGTTATCGTACAAATAATAAGACCGTATAACATTCCTTCTTTAGCATTGTGCGGCAATCTGTTTTCTTTAACTTCTTTGATAGTGAAGAACTCCTTTTTTGTGTATCTATAAAAAGTGTATCAGAAAGTATACCTCTTTCGTAAGTAAAACTTTCATGAAAATTACATGAAAGTTTCAATATATTTTAACCAAATTAAAGAACCGCTCTTCATTATAGAAAGCGGTTCTCAATTAAATAATATTATTTTATTTTTAAGGTGTTCAATTGTTCTTCAATAGCATCTAATGGAGCTTCCGCTTGCAATAAAGCAGCTGCAGTATAGGCACTTTCGATTAACGCAGTGTCGTATAAGTTAACGGTCTTATCAGAGGTTTCAATTGCTAGTTCTAAATTCATTTTAGCGCTACCTAGATCATAAAAAGCCAGAACCGTTTCTTCTTCAAATGAAGATAAAGCTTCTTCAATTCGATCAAAGCTAGTTCCAATTCCGCCTTCTGGAGTTCCACCAGCACTTTTAACAGTGACATCTTTAGCAACTTCACTAATTAATTTAGCTAAACCGTCCGCAATTTCGTTTACATGAGAAACTAACAAGACACCGTATTCTTTACTCATCGTAGACACCTGCTTCCATCATTGTTTTAAATAAATAACTGCTTGACATAGCACCCGGGTCAATATGACCGATAGAGCGATCGCCTAAATAAGAGGCACGACCTTTAGTAGCTTTTATGTCTTTCGTTTTCTCAACAGTTTCTTCAATAAAAGCACTCGTTAACGTTTTTGATTTTACAGCTTCAACAACCGGTATCCATTCATCGACCATAGTTTTTTCTCCTGCTACGGCTTTTCCACGTTTTTGGATGCCTTCTAATCCGGCTTCTAAGACGGTTGCTAGGTCATCGTTGTCTTGGCTAGCCTTGGCCATGCCAATAAAAGCAGAGCCTAGTAGTGGGCCTGAAGCGCCTCCTACTTTACTAACTAAAGTCATTCCAGTTACTTTAAGAAGATCGGGTAACGTTTCAGGATTTTTAGTTTGCAATGCTTCAGTTAATGCATTAGCTCCGCGAGCAAGGTTGTTTCCGTGGTCACCATCACCAATAGCCGTATCTAGTTCGCTAAGATAATCTTTGTTTTCTAAAATTTGTTCAATAAAAAGATCAATCCACTTTCTTGCTGTTTCTTGAGTTAACATAAGTTTTTTTTCCCCTTTCTTTACCAAGCAATGGTTGTTACGGGTGTATTTAAATACTCTAACCAACTAGAATCTTCCAGTTTGACTAAGGTTAAAGAAAGACCTTCCATATCGATAGAAGTCATGTAGTCGCCAACTTTTCTGAAGGCTAACGTTAATCCTTCGTCCGATAATAACTGTTTCACATCATTCATAAAAATAAATTGTTCCATTAATGGAGTTCCACCCATACCATTTACTAAAACGGCAAAAGAATCTCCTTTTTCCCATTGAAATTCTTTTTTTAATTGATTCACAAGTTCTTTAGCTAATGCAGCAGAAGGTTGAAGTTTTTCTCTACGGTAACCTGGTTCGCCGTGAATTCCTACGCCAAATTCAATTTCGTCAGCTTCTAATTCAAATCCTGGTTTGCCAACTTCTGGCACAGTAGCAGGATTTAATGCAACACCTAAAGATTTTACAGTGGGGATAAGTTTGTCTGCTAATGTTTTAATTTCTGTTAAAGATAAGCCTTTTTCGGCAGCGGCACCTAAAATTTTATGGACCAAAACAGTACCAGCAATACCACGTTTTCCAGCAGTATACGTACTGTCTTCAACGGCGATATCATCATCTACTACAATATAATCAACTTCAATATCTTCCATTTCCGCTAACTCTTTAGCCATATCAAAGTTCATAACGTCTCCAGAATAATTTTTAATAATTAAAAAGACACCTTTACCTTCATCGCTAGCTTTAATACCTTCTAATATTTGGTCAGGAGTTGGAGAGGTGAAAACCTCACCACAAACGGCAGCCGACAACATTCCTTTTCCGACAAAACCAGCATGAGAAGGTTCATGTCCACTTCCGCCACCACTCACTAAACCAACTTTTCCAGTGTGTTCAACTTTACGGTGAATGACAGATGTTTCAGGTAAGCGTTCAACTAAATCTTCATAGGCAAAAGCTAAGCCATTCAGCATTTCATCTAAAATATTTGATGGATCATTGATGATTTTTTTCATTTTTTCCAGACCCCCTGAGAGTTTTCTAATTGACTTCATTATTATTGTAACCGTTATTAACGCAAAGAACAAAGCAAACGATTAGTGGAGATGACTAAATAGCCGATGAAAAAAAAGGGCTGGTTTCAAGCTGTTTTGGTATACTAGTAATAGATGCAAATCGTTATGTTAAAATTGCAACGTATTTAGAAATCAGGTTAACGACATTAGATATCGAATTGGTGCCAATTCAAAAACTGCCTTTATTATCCGTTGTTAAAGAAGACATGTTAGAATATTTTAAAGAGTAATTTTTAATCAATCAAAAATGGAGGCCAATAATGAAAACTCTAGTGATCCTATCTCATCCTGAAATTAAGGAGTCAGGAAGTCAGCAGTATTTGCTGAGTTCGATTCCTGAAAATAAAAATATTACCGTTCATCATTTGGAATCCATTTATCCTGATTTCAACATAGACGTAGAAAAAGAACAAGAGCTATTAAAAAGACACGATCGAATCATTTTTCAGTTTCCTTTTTACTGGTATACAGCTCCTGCATTATTGAAAAAATGGCAAGATGATGTACTGGCAGATGGTTTTGCTTATGGTAAGAAAGGGAAAGCATTAATCGGAAAAGAATTTGGGTTAGTATTGAGTATTGGTGTGAAAAAAGAAGAATACCAAGCTGGAGGACGTGAAGGATTCAGTATTGATGAGTTGACAAAACCCTTTCAAGCGATGGCATTGAAGACTGGAATGACGTTTCTTAAAACATTGCCTATTTTTCAATTTAGTTATTTAACAGAAAATCAAAAAATGAGTCTATTGATTCGCTATCAACAATATTTAACTCGTGAAAAAGATGATAGTTTAGAAGCTCGAGAAAGATGGTTCATCCAAGAATTATCAGAGACGGATGTGACTAAATTAAATAATGGCGATCAATTCGTTCTAGACCAAGCAATTGAATTTATAGAAGAAAATAGAGATACAATAGATGAATTGAAGATTGTTTTAGATCAAATGAAATAGCTTGTTAAGGAGGTCGGTAAATGAAATGGAACAAAAAGAGTGGTTGATTCAAGAATTGGAACGATTAATCCAAACAAGTCGCGATTACAAGCAAAAAGCTTTATTAAAAGCTGTAATTGCTTTAATTGATGAGCAAGTTGAACGAATTAGACAAATGGAAGGCGAATTGGATGGAACCTTATGGAGTCCACGCAATTGGAATGAGTAAGACAAAAAAAAGGCAACCTTAAACAGGGTTGCCTTTTTTTTTATAGAAAGAACTGAGTTTTACTGTTGGGCTAATTCTCAAACTTTTGTACAAATAGAATCTATAAAGAAGCGGTCATGAGAAACGATAATAAATAAAGGAACCATTCTATTCTTTCAGTTTTGATCGGACATAAGAATAGTTTCCTAGATATCTTACAAGGTGCTCATTTTGTAAAAGATAGGTTGTATCAAAAAATTTATCTAAAAAATAGCGGTCATGTGAAACAGCAATAATCGTTCCTTTAAACTGACTTAAGGCTTCTTCAATCATTTCTTTAGAATCAATATCCAAATGGTTAGTAGGTTCATCTAATATAAGAACGTTATGATTTAAATGAACGAGCTGTGCCCATCTTAAACGCATTCTTTCCCCACCAGATAGTTGATTCATTTTTTTAAAGACATCTTGTCCGTAAAATAAAAACTTTGCTAAAATATGCCTAGCTTCACCTTCTGAAACGGAAATTTTATCACGAAACTCTTCAATCACTGTAAATTGAGAAGACATTTCAAAGGCATGTTGGGAAAGATAGCCGATAGATAGAGAAGAACCTACTTCAACGCTTCCAGTATCCGGTTGGATTTTTCCGAGTAATAGATTTAATAAAGTACTTTTCCCAGTTCCGTTTGCCCCAACAATGGCGATACGATCTTGATAGTGAACGTGAAGTTCAAGATTTTCAAATAATTTCTTCTCTCCATAGTGTTTACTGACTCCATTTAGCTGAAAAAGATTTTTACTAGAGCGCTTTTTAGTCGTTAATTGGACCTCCATTTTATGTTGTTCAAGAAGTGGTTTTTTGACTAACTCAATTCTAGCTAAAGCCTTTTCCATATTTTTTGCACGGCGGTGCATTGCATCGCTGGGTGGATTAGAACGGTTTGCCCATTCTTTTAAGCGTTTGATGGATTCTTTCATTTTTTTTATTTTTTTCTGTTGATCTTGATACTCTTGAAATTCGTTTAATAGTCGTTTCTCTCGTTCCTTAACATAATCAGAATAATTCCCAAAATAATAATGTAGTTCTCCTTGTTCGATCTCAACGATTTCTTGTACAACATCATCTAAAAAGTAGCGATCATGTGAAACGATGATGATTGCTCCATCATAGTTCTTCACGAACTGAGTCAACCATTCAATAGCTAGAATATCTAAATGATTTGTGGGTTCATCCAGCAAAAGTAAATCAGGGTGTTCCAGTAAAATTTTTGCTAAACCAACTTTTGTTCGTTCTCCGCCACTCAAAGTTTTCCACTCTTCTTCCAGTAGAGCATCAATATGCAAACCACTTGTTACGCGACGAATGGAAGCATCTACCTCATATCCGCCAAGTTCTTCAAAATCTTGCTGCAATTGTCCATATTGATCTAAAAGCTTTTCTAAAGGAGCGTTAGGGTCTGCCATTTTTAAACTGAGTTGCTCCATTTTATTCTCTAAAAGAAAAATATCAGCGAAGCTTTTTGCTAAAATTTTATAGACTAACAAATGATCGTCTTGTTTTGGAAGTTGAGCAAGCATGCCAACGGTTAAGTTTTTTTGCCAAGAGATCATGCCATTACTAGGTTGCTCAATACCAGCAATAAGCTTGAGTAAGGTTGTTTTTCCTTCACCATTTTGTCCAATCAAACCAATTTTTTTTGAAGTAGTGATATCTAGACTTAAATCGCTAAAAATCGTGTTAGCTCCATAAGATTGTGTTACATTTTTCATATTAAAAAGACTCATTTTTCATTCCTCCGTTTACCGGAAACAGCAAAAAAAGAGAGGGAAAAAGACCTCTCTTTTTAGAAACAACGGTGTATAAAAAGACTCCTTAAAGAAGTTCCACGTGTCGTAAAAAGATGCTTTTTCTGGCTTTTCCATTTTAATTTAGTTAAAAAAGGGCATACTTCACCAATTTTTACTAAAAAGCGGAAAATTCGGCACGGATAACATACAAAAATACTATTTCTTTATTTGTTATCACGTTCCAACCAGTCATTAACATCTCTTCACCTCCTTAAATTCTAATCATTTATTCATTATAGTATACTATAGAATTGGCATTAGTAAAAGAAGTTGTGAAAAATTAACTTAATAATGATAAAACCAATAGAAAACTAGTTTTTATTTTTTTGCTACTAGGTAAATCTTTGTGAATTTTGGTATCGATTGTTTGTAAAAAACAGGTATAATAGGAAAAAAAGGAGGAGTAGAGAGAATGAAAAGAGAAAGTACAGCAGACTATGACATAAAAATGGAAAATGTCCGTTATTCTGCTCCTCAACGGTATTATGGAACAAGAATCTTATTTGTTATTAAAGGATCTGCAACCATTTCATTTGGAGGACGTAATTTTGAAATGGAAGAAAATGATATTTTAATTGTTAATCGTACCAATAACTATTCCGTAATGGGAAGTGAAGATAATTGCATTATTTCACTAAGCATTTCTAGTCATTTTTTTGTGACTCATTATAAGGAATACTTTCATTACAATTTTTTCTGTTTTTCAAAGGAATTAGATCCTGGCAGAGAAGGAATGATTGCTCAATTAAGACGATGGTTATCTGAAATCATGATTGCAGATTCTAGAAAAGATGAGAGCAATACGCTAGAAATTCGAAGCAACTTGTATCAGATTATGTTACTGATGACTCGCTTTTTTAAAAAAGAAGCTCCACATTGGAAAGGTGTAGATACAAGTGATGAACGGATCGCACGAATTATTCAATTAATTGAACAGAGGTATGCAGAACCGTTGACGCTTTCTGAGTTAGCAGAACATGAAAATCTATCTTCTTCTTATCTATCTCGTTATTTTAAGCAAATGACAGGTATGGGATTTTTAAATTACCTAAATCAAGTTCGTCTAAAACATAGCCTAGACGACTTATTGTATACTTCGGATAATTTATTTCAAATAGCGATGAAAAATGGTTTCTCGACTGCAAAAAACTACACAGTTGTTTTTAAAACGATTTATAATCAAACACCTGCTCAATATAGAAAAGAACACCAACATGAACAATTAGAACAGCATGAAGCGTTGATTAATACAGTTGAAGCTCACACCGTTCTTGATTCTCCCGCTATTTTAGATAGACTGGCTAGTTATTTAGATGAAGGAATAGATCAAAGTTATACGATAGATGAAGAACACCTTGAAGAACGTAGAATTGTTCTAAATAGTGAAGGTGAGCAAGAGTTAAAACATGAAAAGCACATCATATTTATTGGTGAATTAAAGGAACTACTAAATGAAAATGTTAAAAGACAGTTGATTTTAATAAAAAAACAAATGCGTGTAGACTTTGTAGGAATCCAAAAACTCTTTGAAGAGACCATACCCTTAACTGAAACGGATCTATCTGAAGGGGCAAATAATTCAACTATATATGCGAATTCTGATATTGTCCTACAGTTTTTAAAAGAACAAGGAATCCATTTATTCTTAAAATTAGAGTATAAGCAAATTAGTCAGAACGAAGAGTATTACTTTAAAAAGATTGATCAATTCATTCAGCATGCTTTGCAAGGTTTTGGGCGTGATTTTGTAGAAAAATGGCAAATTCTATTTTATAGTAAAGAAGATTCATCAATAGAATCAACGGAGTTAGAACGCGTTTATTTAAAAGTTTGGCAAGTGATCAAAAATAAATCTAGCAAAATGAAAGTGGGAGCATTTTTCCCATTTGATGAACAAAAAGAAGAGCTTCCAGAAAATCAACAATGGCAAATCGAGCATGCAAATAAAATTGAATTTATCGGTTATGAAGCAGATCAAAACGACGTTATTAATTTTCATGATATTAATGTAGAAGAGTTTTCTAAGAGTCATCGTTACATTATCGATAAAACGAAAAAAATTAAATCATTTATGCAGCAAAAGCAAATCGATCGACCAATGTTTTTGACTAACTGGAACATGTTATCTGGAAATACTCGATATATCAATGGGAATTTCTTTAGAGGAGCGCTAATTTTAAAAAAGGTTTTAGAATTAGAAAATGACGTAGCAGGAATCGGTTTCTGGATCAATAGTGAAATTCATGAGCGATTACAAGATTGTTCTAATAATCTAATCGATAGTTTAGATTTGTTTCATTTCTTTAATGAAAAAAGACCGACCTTTTATACTATGCGTTTTAAAGAAAGATTAAGAGGAATGGTCACTGCACGGGGATCAGACTATCTAATGACTGAAAATGAAGACGGCTATCAACTGATTATTTTCAATGAGCGACAATTTAGTCCCCGTTACTCAATTGATGAACTATTTGTAAAAAATCGAAGCAAAGAATTACACATTCATCTCAAAGGGATTAAGCCAGGTAATTATCAAATCCGTACGTTTAAATTCGATCGAGATAACGGAGGTTTATACTCTAAGTGGTGGAATCTGAATAGTAAGTACGGTATTGATCATGAAATGATGGATCATATTGTTCAATCTCTTAGTCCAGCACTGGATATCAAAGATGAATATTTAAATGAAGAATGGTCTTTTTATTCTTTACTAACAACTAACGCGATTCACTTTATTGAGTTCCGTAAGGCCATTGAATAAGTGAACGAGATTACTTTACAAAGTACAACCCAATGGCTATACTGTAATTTGGTAGGAGGTAGACCATGAAAAAAATAATTATTGCTAGCATTAAAGGCTATCAAAAAGGCATTTCTCCTTTATTTCAACCAAGTTGCCGCTATTATCCAACCTGCTCGCAGTATGCAATCGAAGCGATTGAGAAACACGGTGCAATCAAAGGTACAGTAATGGGAACAGCTCGCATTTTAAGGTGTCACCCTTTTATTAAAGGCGGATATGATCCGGTCCCGAAAAAATTCACGTTAAGAAAAAATAGAGAAATTAAAACGATAAAAAATTAACGATAAGCTGACAAATTTACTATTTGTCAGCTTATTTAATGCGTTCAAATCGTTTGTTTAAAAGTAGAGAAGAAGCAAACTATTTTAAGGCTTTTCATAAAAAGGTATGAATAACTTTGACAAACTTTTTAATATAGTGTAAATTGTCTTAGGGACGAAATATGAATAAAACATAAAGAAATAATGTTCGTGTTTTTGATTACCTATAAAAAAAATAACGAATAGCCTAAAAAATAGCGTCATAACAGAAAGAGGTTAAGGGAAAAATGAAAGTATTTGACTATGAAGATGTTCAACTTATTCCTAATAAAAGTATTGTAAGCAGCAGATCAGAATGTGATACAACAATTGAATTTGGCGGTAGAACATTTAATTTGCCAGTCGTACCGGCTAATATGCAAACGGTTATTGATGAAACATTAGCTATTTGGTTAGCAGAAAATAACTTTTTCTATGTGATGCACCGTTTTGATGAAGAAGACAGAATCCCTTTTATCCAACGAATGAATGAAAAAGGACTATATTCTTCGATTAGTGTAGGCGTAAAAGCAGCAGAATACACATTTATTGAAACTTTAGCAAAAGAAAATTTAGTACCAGAATACATTACGATCGATATTGCTCATGGACACTCTGACTTAGTGATTAATATGATTCACCATATCAAGAAGTACTTACCCGGAACATTTTTGATTGCAGGGAATGTTGGTACTCCAGAAGCTGTTCGCGAATTAGAAAATGCTGGGGCTGATGCGACTAAAGTAGGTATTGGACCAGGAAAAGTATGTATCACAAAACTAAAAACAGGATTTGGTACTGGTGGCTGGCAATTAGCTGCATTGCGTTTATGTGCTAAAGCTGCAAGAAAGCCATTGATTGCTGATGGAGGAGTACGAGATCACGGCGATATCGCTAAATCGATTCGTTTCGGAGCATCTATGGTCATGATGGGTTCTTTATTCTCTGGACATGATCAATCTCCAGGAGAAACGATTGAAAAAGATGGCAAAATGTACAAAGAATACTTTGGTAGTGCATCAGAATACCAAAAAGGTGAACATAAGAACGTTGAAGGCAAGAAAATTCTTGTAGAATACAAAGGCGATATCGCTGAAACATTATTGGAAATGAAACAAGATTTACAATCATCTATTTCATATGCTGGTGGAAATGACGTAGAGTCGATTCGCAAAGTTGACTATGTTATTGTTAAAAATTCAATATTTAACGGAGATCGTTAGATAAAAGAGAAAAGGTCCTGTAAAGGATCTTTTTTTGCTGTGATGCAAATGATTTGTATCCTCTGGTTTCTTTGTTACACTTAACGGGTAAACTGAAATGAGAGGGGTTATGAGTCATGAAAGTATTAGTAGTAGGTGCAAATGGACAAATTGGTAAAATGATCGTAGATAAATTACAGGATAGTGACAAGCATTCAGTACGAGCAATGGTCCGAAAACCAGAACAAGCTAATGCATTAGACATGAAAGATGTTGAAGCGTGTTTAACGGATTTAGAAGGACCAATTGAAGCGATTCAAAAAGCTCTTGAAGGTATGGATGCGGTGGTTTTCTCTGCTGGTTCAGGTGGGAAAACGGGATACGACAAAACGATGTCCATTGATTTAGATGGAGCTGTGAAAGTTATGGATGCAGCAAAAGAAGTTGGTATCGATCGTTTTATTATGGTCAGTGCAATGAACTCAGATGATCGTGCAGCTTGGGATAATGAAGAAATGAAGCCTTACAATATTGCTAAGTATTATGCCGATCGCTGCTTGAAACAAAGTGGATTGACTTACACAATTTTACGTCCAGGTTTGTTAAAAAATGATCCAGCTACAGGGAAAATCGAAGTAGCGGAGAACTTGCCAGGTGGCGCCATCTCTCGTGAAGACGTGGCAGAAGTGGTAGTTGCAAGTTTAGATAATGAATCAACTTTTAATAAAGCCTTTGATCTTTTAAATGGTGATTCGCCAATCGATGAAGCATTAAAAAATCTATAAGACTGTTAACTAACTAAAAAGCTTCAAGGTCTCTCAATAGAAGAGACCTTGAAGCTTTTTTTATAGATTCTTTTACAAATTTTAGAACATAGCGTCCAAAACAGACTCAAAAAACGTTATTTTACAAGTAGTCCTACAATGAAATAACCTTTAATGGAAGAGTGAAGCAGAAAAGTAGTCCAACTCTTCCGTGAAACGACTCTTCATGGATAAGTTGTGTCCAAAAAGTTGTTCACTCATCCATGAAACAGTCCTTCATGGATGAGTTGCACCAAAAAAGTTCGTCACTCCTCCATGAACAGAATAAAATGAGCATTTGCATAAACTAGAACGCTTATTTTACGTTTCTCATCTTACTTTTCTAAACCATTCCTGGTTTTAGGATGACTTTTATATTTTGATCTGCTTTTTTATCAAAAATGTCATAAGCTTGTGCAGCTTGCTCCAACGGCATCGTGTGTGTAATGATGTCTGTCGGATCAAAAACGTTTTTCTCAATCATGTCATACAATTTTGGCATAAGGTGAATAACAGGCGCTTGCCCTGTTTTTAGAATAACATTTCGGTTAAAGAAATCATTTATTGGGAAACTAGCAGAAGGAGTCATATACACTCCAGTAACTTGAACCGTACCAAACTTCTTAACACTTTCTGAAGCTGTAACAAGCGGACTAATTGTTCCACTTTGTACGCTTAAAAGAGTCTTAGCTTTTTCTCTGGTAGGAGTCACTCCGTCCATCCCTACGCAATCAATAACGACATCTGCTCCACCATTAGTGGTGTCATAAAGAAATTTTCCAACTTCAGTAACGTCTTTAAAATTAACGGTTTCAACATTATTGGTTTTTTGAGCATGATCTAAACGGTGTTTTACATTATCAACTGCAATAACTCGTTTAGCACCTTTCATTTTAGCAAATTTTTGAGCAAAAAGCCCAACTGGACCAGAGCCAAGAATGATAACGGTATCGCCTTCTTTAACACCGCTACTTTCTACACTCCAGTAAGCAGTAGGAACAATATCGGATAAGAAAAGTACTTTTTCATCTGGTAAATCATTTTCTGGAACAATAAAAGAGGTGAAATCAGCAAAAGGTACACGTAAGAACTCTGCCTGGCCTCCTGGATAGTTGCCGTGCATTTTACCAAAACCAAATAGCCCACCATTATCAAAAGCAGGATTTGGATTGGAGTTGTCACATTGACTTTCCATTTCGTGTGTACAGAAATGACATTCGCCACATCCGATGTTAAATGGAATAACCACACGATCGCCTTTTTTTACTTTTTTAACGCCAGGACCGACTTCTTCAACAATTCCCATTGGTTCGTGACCTACTACATAATCTTCTTCCATTACCGGTTTTCCATTATGATACAAATGTAAATCAGAACCGCAAATAGCCGTTGCTGTAATGCGGACAATCATATCAGTAGGTTCTTGAATCGTTGGATCTGGAACATTTCGAACTTCCATTTTTTCATTTCCTTGCCATGTTACTGCACGCATAAAATCGCTCCTTTATTTTGTATTTAACACCTAAATTCTAGCACTGTCAGTGAAAATAGTACAATGATATCGCTTAACTTATTGATGTTAGAATGCAAAAAAAAAGACTCTTCTTCAGATGGTGTTGATAGAAGAAAATAAAATTTCTTCTGGAATAGACTGTTTTGCTTGTGGAGAGCCATTGAATCCAATGCAAGCTACAAGCAAAACCTATTCCTCCAGAAATATCCTGTAACCAATTTAACTGGTTCTTCATTTTCTGGCTTTGATAAAGAAATTTCCTCCGGATTACGGGATAGCTTGCGGAGAGCAATGGGACCATTTTGAGCCGAAGAACGCGTCTCAAAACTTGCAAGCGTCAAACTTAACGTAGCGGCTAAAGCCGAACGATAAGTAATTCTCAATGCATCCTCTTTCATGGCTGCAAGCTCCTCCTATTCCTCCGAAAATTTCTGGAATGTGTTAAAAAAAACTCAATTAATTACTGACCAACGTCAAATGTTGCTGAACCATTTAACTAAGCTATCAACACTAAGAAGTATAGAGCTTAAATAGAGCTTTAATTACTAAGGACCTAGCAAATAAAGCTCTTACTACTTTTAAACTAATTTAATTAAGAAATATTTTTTCTTTCCTTTACGAATCAGGATAAAGCGTTCATCAAATGAGTTTTCAGGTGTCACAATAGATTCAACGTCTGTAATTTTTTCGCCGTTCATGGATAGAGCACCATTTTTGATGTCTTCGCGAGCTTGGCGTCTAGAAGGTTCAATACCAACTACATCAACTAACCATTCAACAATATTTCGTTCTTCTTTTGAAGATTCGAAAGTAGGCATGTTTTTAAATCCTTCTTCGATTTGGTCAGCCGTTAAGCTTTTTACATCACCGGAAAAAAGAGCTGCAGTAATCTTTTCAGCATCTTTTAAAGCTTGCTCGCCATGGACAAATAGAGTCATTTCGCTGGCTAACGTTTTTTGTGCTTCCCGTTTGTGCGGTTCAGTTGCTATTTTTTCACCTAAAACTTCAATTTTTTCTTTAGTTAAAAAAGTAAAATACTTCAAGTATTTAACCACATCACGGTCATCTTGATTTAACCAGAATTGGTAAAATTCATAAGGAGTGGTTTTTTCTGGATCTAACCAAATAGCCCCACCAGCAGTTTTTCCAAATTTAGTTCCGTCCGCTTTTAACATTAATGGAATAGTCAATCCATAGGCTTCAGCCTCAGAACCTTCTTGTTTACGAATGTATTCTAAACCAGCCGTAATATTTCCCCATTGGTCTGCGCCACCAATTTGTAATTGAACATCTTCATGTTGGTACAAGTGTAAGAAATCGATTGATTGCAGAATTTGATAAGTAAATTCAGTAAATGAAATACCGGTTTCCAAACGACTAGCAACGATGTCTTTAGACAACATCGTGTTGACGTTGAAACTTTTCCCAATATTGCGTAAGAAATCGAGTAAAGAGATCTCTTTTGTCCAATCCAAATTGTTAACCATACGAATAGATTTTTCATTTTTGCCTGCATCAAATAGTTTTTCCATTTGACGAGTTAATTTATCGACATTATGTTGAACTTGTTCGCTAGTCTGTAAAACACGTTCTTCAGATTTTCCACTTGGATCGCCGATTGAACCAGTTGCTCCACCAATAACGATGACGGGACGGTGACCGGCTAATTGAAATCTTTTCAAGATCATAAATGGAATCAAGTGACCAATATGCATGCTATCACCAGTTGGGTCAACCCCACAGTATAATCCTACCTTTTTTTGATCAATTAATTTTTTTAAACCTGCTTCATCTGTTTGTTGATTAATGGCATCGCGCCATTCTAGTTCATCAATAATGTTCATTGTTCCAGCTCCTTATATATGTATTTTGTGCATAAAAAAAGCCCGATAAAAAAGAGTTATCTCTTTTTTATCGGGACGAAATTTTCCGTGTTACCACCCAAATTGCAGTCTGTTTTAAAGCAAAACAAGCCTACCACTCATTTACTGTAACGTAGTAATACGCTTGAGGTTAATCAAGTTACTCCAGAGTGTACTTCACAAAGTTGGTTTGTACCTATTTTCATCATCCATAGGCTTTCTATGAAACAGGGACCAGATGCTACTATGCTCTTTCATCGTAAATTATTATGAGATTGTTATCAGTATAGATGAAGCAAAGACAATTTGTCAATCTTGTTTTTGAATTTATCTGCTTAGAAATCTTGAATCATTAAATAGTTGGTATACTTCACAGTAAAATTAAATTTTAATTTACATAAACGAAAACATAATGATATAAGGTACGAACAATAAATAGATATAAGACAAGAGAAGAAAGATCAATGAATGAAAAGGGCTTCTATTAAATTCTTTTATACAAAAAACGACACCAATAATAATTGCAGATAACCAAAAGAAATCAAAAATGCCTCTACCAAAGAGTGAATCAAAAAGTCCTGTAAAAAAAATAATTAAACCGAGCGACAAATAGCATATACCCAAGGTCGAACCGACAAATGATTTTCTATCGTAGGTACTTTTTTCTGTCTTCCAATATTTAAAAATTCTATACATAAAAAAAAATGGAAAAAGGTAGTGCAGAGCCAAGCATTATTTTGGTAATTGTAAACATCAATTACCATCCCCATTAGTTACATTTTCTAAAGAGTGATCTTCCAAAATTTTATTTAAAGGTATGCTAAATAAATAAGAACTCAAATGATTGAGCAATAATAAAAGAATTAAGTCATCTGTTTTTCTCTCGAATATAAGTCCTATAATGACTAAATAAATCAATACATCTAGACTCCCGCTTAAATAAATTAGAAAGTTGAATTTAACTTGTTGTTGCTTCGAGAGATGGTCAATGTTATCTAAATCAGTAGGGAAGATAGTCCAGTAGGTTACAAGTCTTGAGGAGTATTTACCACGTGAAACGTAAATAAAAGTGATTAATTTAATCAAGATAAAAAGAATCATACATGCAAGAATGAGTTGCTTAGACATAATAACCCTCTTTTCAATTTTAAAGTTCGATCGATAAATTTTCCCAGAAATCTTTCCATTTTTTAGTTTGAATACGATCAATATAGATTGAATGAAATTTGCTACCTTGTTGGTAAAAGGGTGTGGGTTCTACCTTCATTTCAAATAAATCGTTTAGTCCATAGGGAGCCATGATTTCAAGCTTATCATGGTGACATCTTACCGCTAGTGCAGTTGGAGTCTCTGGAAAATGAGCAACACCATCATAAGATGAAGTAAAAGGATCAAATCCACTTTTCGAATGCATACGAGCTTGATTTTTCACGGTCTAAGGCTGATTTGGAAGTAAACAACCTAAGTTTTTTCTAGTTCTTTTTCTATTTCCCATGATAGGTCTGAAGGATCAAAGTAAATGACGTCAATATCAGTTACAGGAGTTGTAGTATTATGTAATTTATCCCAAACTTTGTTCCGTATGAGACCTGCACATACCCAACAATCGGTTAGATTTAATTCCTGAACCGCTCTTAAAATGGATAAGAGGTAACTATCGTGTTTAATCATTTCTAATAATTGTTTTTCATAAGTAGTCACTGTTTTTTCCTACCTTATCATAGATTTTTGAAAATTAAATCTACGATGAAGAGTTTGGATTTAGTATAAAGTAAATTTCGACTATGATAAAGTGCTTATGTACAAATTTTATATCCAAATATAAGTCTTCTGACACTAGAATAAAATGTGTTAGAAGACTTATTTCAATTTGTTTGAGATTAAAAAGATTCTTTATTGATCGTTTTGAGAAGTTAAAAGACGTGGGCCGTCTTTCGTAATCGCTAATGTATGTTCAAATTGACAGCTGAGGCCTCCATCTTTTGTTCGAGCAGTCCAACCGTTATCATCCATTTTTGATTTCCATGTTCCTGTGTTTACCATAGGCTCAATAGTAATGACCATGCCTTCTTTTAAGCGTAAGCCTTTACCTGCTTGTCCATAGGAAGGGACGTTCGGAGCTTCATGTAAGGTTGGCCCAACACCATGTCCTAAGAATTCTCGAACAATTGATAGGTTTTCACTTTCAACATAAGTTTGAATCGCATGACCGATATCTCCTATACGGTTACCAGCTTGTGCCTGTTCAATACCTTTATACATAGCTTTTAGAGTAACTTCCATTAAATGGTCTTTCTCAGCAGTTGATTCTCCCACTACATAACTCCAGCAAGAATCTGATAAAGCACCCTTCAAATTAATAACCGTATCAACTTTGATCAAATCTCCATTTTTAAGAACTTCTTTTCTTGGGAAACCATGACAAATTTCATCGTTTATACTGATACATGTTGCATATTCATACCCTTCAAAACCAATTTGTTCCGGGATGGCATCATTCTCTAAGATAAATTTATGAGCGAATTCTTCAATATCCCAGCTCGTTATGCCAGGTTTAATAAAATCGCGTAAAGCAATATGCATATTTGCTAAGATGGTTCCAGATTCATCCATTGCATCGATTTCGCGTTGTGACTTTAATGTAATCAATTCATTCCCTCTTTTCTTTAAATCTAAATCTATACCTAATAGTATAAGTGTTTTCATTGAAAGATAAAAGAATTTATAGGCTTTATTAGTTATTAATGAATAAAACAATGTTGTCATTGATTAAAAGTAAGATAACAGGTTATAATTAGTAAGCATTTAAAAAGCTGATTCGGTATCTGGAAATAAAGGATATGGAACAAGAAATTTAATTTGCTCTTATAAGTATGCTAATGTGTTAAGAAAAGATAACAGTTGCAAAAAGATAGTTAGGTCAGATAAAAAGTAAAAATAATTAGTAAAACCAACAGCAACAGTCACCAATAAAGTTGCTGTTGGTTTTTTTAGTGTTATCTTTTGCCGTCTTCAGGTGGAAAAATAAAAAGGAGTGAACAGATTGGATTATAAAAAGACTGCTCAGCAAGTTCTAAGGTACGTTGGAGGGAAGGAAAACGTTTCTGAGTTAACACATTGTTTCACCCGGTTGCGGTTTATATTGAAGAACTCTGAGTTGCCTCAAAAAGATAAGCTCCTCAAAGTAGAAGGCGTGATTTCGGTTGTAGAAAGTAACGGTCAGTACCAAGTTGTTTTGGGAAATAAGGTAGAACAAGTTTATGAACAATTAGAAACGATGTTAAGTGATGTGCCAGAGTCAAAAAAAGAAACCCCCCATATTTCTCTAGGTAGTAAACTGTTAAACACGATTACAGCTATTTTTACACCAACGATTCCAGCAATTGCTGCATCGGGTATGTTAAAAGGGATTTTAGCAGTTGCATCAATTGTAGCAACTACGTTTTATCAACTAGATATCAAAGAAAATGATACTTATGTTATATTAAATGCTGCTTCAGATGCACTTTTCTATTTCATGCCGATTATTTTAGGCTATGCGGCAGCTAAAGTGTTCAAAACGAATGAATATATCGCTATGATTATCGGTGCTACGCTTTGTTATCCTACAATTGTTGCTTTAATGACAGGGGAGACAGCAGTGTCCTTGTTTGGTTTAGGTATTACGAAAGCTAACTATGTCTCATCCGTTATTCCTATTATTATTGCTGTTTTTATACTATCTTATGTGCAACGTTTCTTAGAAAAAGTCATTCCAGAAGTCTTGAAAATAATTATGGTTCCTACATTATCTTTACTAGTTATGATTCCGACGACTTTGTTGGTATTCGGACCAATTGGAATCTATATCGGACAATTTATAAATTGGATTTATTATTATATTATGAATTTTAGCCCAATTTTATTAGGAGCATTTATTGGAGGCATTTGGTGTATATTGGTCATCTTCGGTGCTCATCGTGCTATTATCCCTATTGGAATAAATGATGTGGCACAAACAGGAAGACAAAACTTACTGGCATTTGCCGGTGCAGCCAACTTCTCTCAAGCTGGTGCGGCTTTAGGCGTTTTCTTGAAAACCAAAAATAAAAGCTTAAAAACAGTTGCAGCATCTGCTACTGTGACGGCTCTATTCGGTATCACGGAACCTGCTATTTATGGAGTGAATTTGCGTTTGAAAAAGCCAATGATCTATGCTGTTATCAGCGGTGCTGCAGGAGGAGCCTTGATGGGTTGGGGTGGTTCTTACGGGATAGCTTTTGCTAATCAAGGTGTATTAACGATACCGGTTTATGCAGATGCGGGTACAAAAGCTTTTCTAAGCTATCTTATTGGTTGTAGCATAGCATTTTTTGGTGCCTGTGCACTGACAATGATTTTAGGGTTTAAAGATTTGCCAAGCGAAGATCAAGAAGTTGTAAAAAATGATTCAGATGAACTGTCCATCTCAGATTATGACATAAAAGTTTTATCTCCTATAAAAGGACAAGTCATTCCGTTGTCAGAAGTAGAGGACGAAGTTTGTTCTTCGGGAGCATTGGGTAAAGGAATTGCAATTTATCCGGAAATAGGAGAAGTTCGTGCACCAATGGATTGTACAGTGTCGGCTCTATACCCAACGTTACATGCTATTAAATTAGTGTTAGATAATGGTATTGAAATGTTGATTCACATAGGAATCGATACGGTAGAATTAAAAGGAACACATTTTGAAAGTTTTGTATCTGTTGATGACCATGTTGAGAAAGGAAGTAAGATAGTTTCCTTTGATAGGGATGCTATTGTAGCTGCAGGTTACGATATAACAACTTCTTTGATTATTACGAATTCACCACAGTATCGAGCAATAGATTCAAGCAACCAACCTCAAGTCACGAATGAAGATAATTTATTATTTATTAAGCTATAGGAGTGTATATCAATGAAAAAATTTAACGATGATTTTTTGTGGGGAGCTTCCTCATCAGCATTTCAAATTGAAGGTGCATGGGATGAAAATGGTAAAGGCATGTCTGTTGCTGATTACAATTCTTTCCAAAGGTCAGCACTTCAAGCAGACACAAAAGTAGCCAGTGACTTTTATCATCATTTTGAAGAAGATATTAAGTTAATGAAAGAATTAGGCTTGAATGTTTACCGTTTTTCTATATCATGGTCACGCATCATCCCTGATGGAGATGGAGAAGTGAACCAAGCAGGAGTCGATTTTTATAATCGTGTGATCGACTGTTTAGTGGAGCATGATATTCAACCGTTTATTACTTTGTATCATTTTGATTTACCCTTTGCCTTGGTCGAAAAGTACAATGGATGGGAAGGTAGGGAATGTGTCAATGCTTTCCAACGGTATGCGCAAGTTTGTTACCAAGCGTTTGGAGATCGTGTTAAAGACTGGCAAGTAACTAACGAACAAAACTTAATGATCAGAGTAAATGAGCGAATGAATATGTATCAAGTGGAACCAAAGGATGCAGAAAAAGTTCGTGCACAAATGGATTACCATATGTTCGTTGCTCATGCTTTAGCAACCATTGATTGCCATAAAATGGTGGCAGGTGGTAAAATTGGTCCTTCTGTGTCTTCAACGATGACCTACGCAAGTTCAACTAAACCAGAAGATGTTTGGGCAGCAAGAATGAATGATAATTTTAAGACCAATTATGCTTTAGAAATGTATTGTTTTGGAGCCTATCCTGGTTATTATGAAAAATACTTACGAGATCTTGAAATTTATCCTAAGACGTTACCTGAAGATCCAGAAATTTTAAAAGGTGCTAAACCAGACTTTATTGCTGTAAATTATTACCGCACATTAGTGGCAAGTTATCTACCAGCTGATAAAATGCATCCAGTTGGAACAAAAGAGAAAGATATTGATTTTGACTTATATGGATATTTCAAAATTGAACCTAATCAGCACTTGAAAGCATCGCAATATGGAGCTCAGATTGATCCAATGGGTCTACGTTTGGTTCTAAATGATTACTACCGTCAATACCGATTGCCCTTGATTATTACCGAAAATGGATTGGGAACACCAGACGTCTTAACAGAAGATCAACAGGTTCATGATGACTATCGTATTGATTATATTCGTGATCATATTGCTGCTTGTCACGATGCGATTAACGATGGTGTTGAATTATTCGGTTACTGTCCGTGGTCAGCAATCGATTTGCTAAGTTCACATCAAGGGTTTAAAAAACGGTATGGTTTTATTTACGTTAATCGTGAAGACCATGACCTAAAGGATTTAAGTCGAATCAAAAAAGACAGTTTCTATTGGTATCAAGAAGTGATTCGAAATAATGGCTTATTAGCAGAAGAGAAGTAAAGTAAGTTATTAAGATTTTGAAGATTCTACAAGGTTGAACCACAAAAAAATTCTACTGCTCTTAAGCGGTAGAATTTTTTTGAGTTTATTTTATGCAAAGGAACATAGATAGGAGGGATTTGTTGCTTTGCAACAATAGAGCATATAGTAAATTAGAGTTAAATAGGATAGAATAATTTTATTAAGGAGTTGTTGACAGTGTTGCAAATAGTGAATAAATTAAAAGACCAACATAACTTTACAAACACCGAAATAAGAATTGCCGATTATATTATTCAAAACATCACTAAGATTCCAACTATCTATATTGAAGATTTAGCAAAATTAACCTATACCTCTCACTCAACAATTATCCGTCTCTGTAAAAAAATCGGATATGATGGCTTTAGAAGTTTTAAACTTGCAATTTCGAGTGTCGTTTATAGTGAATTGCATTTGCCGGGTGAAGTAGATGCAAACTTCCCATTTAAACAAGAAGATTTAACCATGGATATAGCTAAGAATATGGCAGATCTAACTATTGATACGGTAAAAAAGACGTTAGCTCAATTAGATGAAGAACTATTACAATCGGTTGCAGAAATGCTGTACAACTCTGAGCGTATTTTTCTGTTTTCTCGTGGTGATTCACAAGTAAGAGCAAGAAGCTTTCAAAGTAAATTAATAAAAATTAACAAATTTGCTATTATATCTGAAGAATATGCAGATGTAGCTTGGAATGCATCTAACCTTACCCCAAATGATTGTGCTTTATTTTTATCTTATGGAGGAACTAGTCCGCATAATAATCGTATTCTGCAACATTTTTCTAATGAAAAGATTCCAACAATTTTGATAACAGGAAATTCGAACTCTGACTTGATTCAGTTAGCTACCAAAACAATCGTAGTCGTTCAAGAAGAATATGATTTTGTGAAAATTGGAACTTTTGCATCACAAGTTGCATTTGAATACATATTGAATACGCTCTATTCTATTCTATACGCAAAAGAATACAGAGATAATCTAGAAAATTTGAAGAAAAAACAATTGTTGATTGAAAAGGGAATTTTGTCTGAAGAGATATAAAAATCAACCTAATATTATACCAGCAGATTTTAAACCTTTATCTACAACAGACATAACCATTTCGCTATGGTCCAAGTGTTGTGTCATAGCTTCAAAATCAGATTCTCTAATGATTCTTTCAAATTCAGTGAATTCTTCATACATCCGATGTGCATGAACTCTAGAATCAATTACTTCGCTCTTATTTTGATGGTCTATTATAGTAAATCGTTCGATAGTACTTGTTGGACCTTCAATAATAATGGCGCCCTTATCGCCTTGAATAATGGTTCGTATCGGAGCTGTAGAATCTTTAGCTCCTATACAGACTACTTTTTTATCCCCATAATCAAGACTGAGTATGCCAGAAGTATCGATCCCTTTTTCAATATTTGCTAGGTAACTTACTTCTTTGGGTTCACCTAAAAGCCCCATAACAAAATGGATATTATAAATATTAATATCCATCAAAGCTCCACCACCCATTTTAGGATTGAAAGTAGGCAATACCTCTCCCTTTTTGAATGCATCATACCTTGAAGAATATTGAGAGTAATTACATTCAATTAGTTTAATCGTTCCAATGTCCTTTAGTGATTCTTTTATTTTTCTATAATTGGTTAGATATTGATTGGTTATAGCTTCTAACAACATGACTTTATTTTTTAAAGCAAGCTCTTTGAGTTCTTTCATTTCAACTAAATTTAAGGTAAATGGTTTTTCACAGATAACATTTTTTTTATTGAGGATAGCTTGTTTAGCAAAAGAGAAATGCAAATGGTTGGGTAATGCAATATAAACAGTGTCTATGCTCTTATTTTCTAAGCAATCTTCATAATTCGTTAGGACTTGACGGATTCCGTATTTACTTTTTAAATTCTTCATTTTATCTATACTTCTTTCAGTGCCCACAATTGCCTCTAACTGAATTTCAGGAACGTCACCAATCATTGTTAAAAAATCATTCACTACCATTCCTGCACCTATAATCGCGAGTTTCATGATAAACCTTCTTTCCTAATAGAATACTATTTTTTTAAATGAATAGATTAGTTAGTAGTTGATTTTTTGGATGCCTTCTTCGAGTATTTCCAATTGACGGATCGTTTCTTCATCTTTTACTAGTTTATCTTTTCCATTGATAATAGATTCATGTAAACCTTTATAAACATAACTGTAATCCCCAATTTCTGAAACTACTTTTTCTTCATGATAGAGACCATCATCATCTACATAGGTCACGGTACCATAATGATCTGGAGTATCTATACCAAAATCAGGATTAGTAGGCATATAGAATAATTTTAAATGTTCTTCTTGTCTGTCTTTCTCTTGTTTGATAAACATGCCTTTTTTACCATATAGAACAAAACTTGGTCGTTGTTTTATTCTGAAATAACTCGATTTAACCGAAACTTTTATTTTTGAATAGTAAAAGTCTAAGTCGAAATAATCATTCATTCGATCAGGCCCCAACAATTGTCTTACATCGTAGTGAATGGAATCAGGTTCTCCAAAGTAAGAAAGAACTTGATCAATTGTATGGCATCCATGCCCATATAGATAACTTGAAGTGGCAGAAAATTCTTTAGCATTTTCTGGAACTTCTGGTCTGAAATAGTCATAATGCATTTCAACTTCTAGTAATTCACCTATTATTCCACTTTCAATCACTTTTTGAGCTGTTAGAAAATCTGAATCGTAGCGTCTGTTTTGATAACATTGAACAAGTAATTTTTTTGATTTTGCTAGCTCAAATAGTTCTTTTGCTTCTTTAGCAGTTTCAGTAAAGGGTTTTTCAACAAGCACATTTTTTCCTTTTTCCAATGCTAATTTTGCAAATTCAAAATGTAATGAACTTGGAAGACAAATTACAACTAATTGAATGTCTGGATCATTCCAAATCTCTTCTAAATTCGTAGTATAGTAGACTCCAGGAACCTTATCCCATGAGCTGTTTTCATGCCAAGAATAAATCGTTTTCACATGAATATTTTCTGCTTTTTGTGAAAAAGGTAAATGGTAACGATTTGTACTTTTCCCATTTCCAATATAAGCCATTGTTAACATAAAAAAACCTCCTAATAGTCTGTGTAATTAGATTATATATGAAAACAATCAAAATAGGCTGTTATCCATTCATTCAGGTTCTGATGTTCTTTTTCTTCTAGACAACGTGATACAAACGGAACATTATGTTTAGTTAACAAGTTTTTATTTGAAAAGCAATGGAAGAAGGCTATGATTCCGTTTGCTTAGATGCAGAAAAAATAACTACGTTTAAATAAAGATAGAATATTGCGTAATGTCAATGATGCTACTATTTTAGTAGCTGATAGAGTATCTTTAATTCTCTAAATAAAAAGATTCAAACTAATGGCATTAAATAAAGGTGAATGATTAAAAATAGAACATTATTTTTCAAACAGGGAGTAGATAAAAAAAACTGAAATGAATACTACTATTAATAAAAGAGTACTTTTCCAACTTATAGCATCGTTTTTGTCAGAAGGGATTCCAAGTGTAAATCTTCTTGTCCCTTCAACTAAATTAATGATAGAACCATCTTTCTTTTTTCTCTTATTCATATGCCGTCCTCCTATAAAATTTGTTTTACTTACATATAGTAGAAATTTAGTTGTTTTGGTGAATGTAAATTATTGGTTGCTAAATGTAAATCAAATCATGCATTACTTTTCAACTATGCTAACTCATAAGTCGCATGTATTGATGTTAGATAGAGATAGTTTACTGAAAATCTTCAATAATTTCTGTAACTAAAATTTCTCCACCAATCAGTACTTCAGTGAGGTGGTTTTCAGCAGTAGAGCTCCAATATTTTTTTGCTTGATCGATTTTTTCTAAAAAAGAAGAATTTTCTAAAGACGGAAGTAATGCAGCATTTCCTTTGAAGATAGAGCCAGTAGTTTCTAGTTTGACAATTTGAATAATATCTCTGTTATAGGATTCAAACAATTCTTTCCATTCAAGTACACCCTGTCGACTATCAGATCCATATAAGCATTCAAATCTTGAGGGAAGCAGGGGAAAGTATTCTAATCTAGTCATTTCTGTAATGACTTCTCTAATCGCTCTCGAAGTATGAGATAGAGAATCTTTTAAAAATGATAGGTCTTCATGTTCAATTGTTGAGTCTAAATGATTTAGTATTTTGTCCAAAGACTCATTTGATTTGCTTTTAAAATTATTGTCTAGGAAGAAGTAATATAATCTATTCTTATGTGTTTTATCGAAATTAATTTTTTGCCCGACATACATTGGTTTTCTTGTAACTAGATGGTAGTATTGCAAATTTTTTATACCTCCTTATTTATGTCATTATTTATTTGAAATGAAAATATTGATTAGTTTAAATAACAGACTCATAAGCAAATACGGACTTAATAATAAAAGTAAATAACTGATAACAATTACTTGAGGGCTGTTGCTATTAGGAGGCATAATTTGTGTATTTCTTAAGCCGGTTAATAATCCTCCTGTGTTGAATTGAATTTCAATAAAAAGCATCACTGTGATCATTTCTAGATAAATAAATTTCATGATATTTTCTAAAAAGGTTAGTAAATTTGGAATAACATAGGAAAAGAATAATTTATATTTAGGATACCCCAGTGATTTTGCGAAGACAAAATAATTAGATTGATAAACATCTTTGATATACGGAGTCATGTATTTAATCAGAAAAATAATCGGGAAAATACTCAATATAACTAATGGAACAATTATCGCGGGTTCTCTGGGCGTACCAACTGTTTTAAACAGATAAATGGAAGTTTCTTTATAGATAACGACACTCATCCAGTGGACGAAAAAGACAATGCCAAGCACAGGTAAACTCTCGATATCTTCTAAATACTTTATCACTCTCAATACCGTTTTACTCTTTAGTTTTGGAAAATAGTAACTATACACAAGTAGTGAAAATAATGTTATGGCTAAACTAGCACTGATTAATTTTAACGTATAGTCACCGCTAGTTTGTTGATATATAACCAATAAATCAGATAAGTAACGATAGGTAAAAATTTGACTAATAGATTCTTTTACCATTTCGACTAATAAGTCTAGATTTCCCATGCCTAAAGGTAATGTATAGCTTAAACAAACAAGTAGAATGATACCTGCCGGTAAGGTAATAAGCAAAATGGATTGCTTTATAATTTCTTTATATGGATTGATTTTGCATCCCTCCCGTTAAAGATCGCTTGATACCATTGAGCAAGAGAATAAAGGCGCCATAAAAAGCTAACGGAATGAGCACCGTCCATGGAGTGCTAGCTAGTCGATTAATATTTTGGCCAATCAACCCGCTCCATTCGTTAGATATGGTTGCCGTATATGTAGTGCTTGCATCTAACTGTGTTACTAAGGAACCCCCTAGATAGAGTTGAAAGTAAGCTAAATAAATAAAAAGAGATAAATTTTGTGTTAGGATTTTGAAAAACAAATTTAATGTAAGTTCTGTTAATTGTGGTTTAAAAGAATAGCTAATCATTCTAAACTTAGAACTCCCTAATGTCTGGCTAGCAAAGGCAAAATCTTGTTTGAAAAGAAAGTTTAATTCAGAATGATACAGTTTAACCAAATTAGGAATTCCTACAAGAAATAAAATGAATAATTGAATCATCACAAATTTCAAATTAGCTGAAGGTTGGACATTATCGGTATTAAAGAATAAGGCATCAGAATAAGGGGCTATTAATAGCAACAATAAAAAAGGTTTAGGAATTAATGTAAAAAGCTTGTCAAAATAAGAAAATAGAGGCAGCAAAATTTTTGATCCTAATTTATGAAGAGTTAGCATATTTATAAACAAACTACTTAATATCTGAGCGATACTTAATAATAATCCAATAAAAAAAGTGTATTTAAATCCTTGTATGATTTTAGCAAAGATAGTAAACCCTATGATATCTGTACCAAATGGCAGAACTTCAAGAGGGGTGAAAGGTGGATACTTTACTTCTCCGTTTACTATAGTCTTTTCTACTCGGATCGTTAAAACTTTTGATAATAAGGGCTCGTATAAACAACTAAGCAGTAAAAAAAATAACACGATTGAACACAATATCCACAATGGATTATTTTTATTTTTCAATGTTTTCATTAAAAAAAATGGCCTCCATCTTTATTTTATTAATAACGGTTTATTTATTTTATTGTAAACAAGAGCGAATAGTAGAGTTCCTCCATAGTAGCCTGCGTACCAAGGGAAATCGTTCATTATATATATCGCTGCTACTGAAGTAGATAGAGGTAATATATTTGAAAACAAAGGTAAAATAGAAAGAGCTAAAAAGACTATAAAGTAGACAGTCAGCACTATATAAAAGCTCTTAAATTTTGAAAATTTCAAAGAATATAAAGATAAAAAAATTAAAACAATTGCAATAACTAGAGGGAAAAGGATGTGTACTATGCGAATAAAACTAGTTACAGCAAGTGGATCTTTTGAAAGAAGGCCTTCAATTGACACTAGATAAACGTTGTAAAAGTAAATAAACAAAGCTGGTACAATAATAAATGTTAAATAAAATAGGGTTTTCTTCATAAAATTCCTCCAAACAATTCATTAGATAACATTTCTTATTTTTTAATCTTGCTCTCATTATATAGTGCAGAAAAAAATAGTAAAGTTTTTTATTTACTCATGTGTTAATATGTCTTATTGTGAGCTGTTTTGTTTAAGTTTGAGAAGGAAGGTATTTATGCAAAAGTATAAAAATGAATGGTTTGGTAACATAAAAGGAGATATTTTAGCTGGAATTGTTGTTTGCTTAGCTTTATTTCCTGAAGTAATTGGTTTTATGTTAGTTGCTGGTGTGGAACCTATTGTGGGTATTTATGCAACATTTTTTATCACAGCAACGGCTGCTTTTTTTGGAGGTCGTACTGGATTAATTTCAGCAGCTGCAGGATCAGTTGCATTGGTGCTTGCTCATCTAGTTGCTGAGTACGGAGTAGAATATCTTTTCGCTGCAACAATTTTAGCCGGAATCATACAAGTTATATTAAGTTTATTTAAAGTAGGGAAATTAATGCGTTATATACCAAAGCCTGTTATGTTGGGTTTTTTAAATGGGTTAGGGATTATGATGTTCTTGTCTCAATTGGATCACTTCAAAGGGAACTCAGTTTTAATCGTACTTGGGATTATTGGAATTGCCATTATATTGTTAGCTCCCAAAGTAACAAAAAAAATTCCTGCACCGATTATATCAATTGTAGTCATTACTGCTCTTGTTTTAGGTTTAGAGTTGAACGTCCAATTGCTAGGTGATTTAGGGACTATTTCAAATGACCTACCTAAATTTGGTATTCCAAGTGTGCCTATGAATATAGAAACACTGAAAATTATTCTACCTACTGCACTTTCTGTTGCTATCGTCGGATTAGTAGAATCTTTATTGACAGCACAATTAGTGGATGAATTGACGAATGAACCAAGTGATAAAAATCGTGAATCATTGAGTCAAGGTCTCGGAAACGTATTGTCTGGTTTCTTTGGTGGAATTGCTGGTTGCGGTATGATCGGCCAAACGATCATTAATCTTAACTATGGGGGAATTGGTCGCTTAGCAACGTTCTTATCAGGTTTCTTCATGCTAATGTCAGTAGTATTATTTAATAAAATAGTGGTTCAAATTCCTATTGTTGCTCTGGCAGCCGTAATGGTCGTTGTTGCCTATGAAACCATTGACTGGAGATCGGTTAAGCGATTAAATATCATGCCTAAAAATGAAAGTTTTGTTATGCTCTTAACAGTTGGAATTGTTTTAGTTACACATAATCTAGCTTATGGTGTAGTTGCTGGAACTCTAGTAAGTGCTATTTTTGCAGCCTTTAGCATGACTCATTTCCAAGTAGAAAAAGGAACAGATAATGATGAGTATCATTATAAGGCACATGGGCATCTGTATTTCGCATCAGCTGAAAAATTTTTAGACTTTTTTGTACATGACTTTGAACACGAAGGTGAGCTAATTATCGATGTTAGTGCAATGACTTTGTGGGATTCTACAGCTGTTGAAGCTATTGATAAATTGATTAGTAAAAATAAAGAATCCGGTTTAACTTTTATTCATGCGAACAAACAAAGCAAAGAATTATTTAAGAAGAACACAAAACACAAGATAAAATAATAGATATAGCCATTTCGTACATAATCATGTATGCAATGGCTATATCTTTCTTTTTTAAATATATTTAAATCTTGGAATTTGTAAACTATCTTTTGTTATTCTGATGTTCTATCTTTATATAAAATAATATTAATGATATTAAGTGTAATCGTTACAATAAGGAGTATCGCTGAAATCCAATTTAAAGTGAAAGTTGTGTCCATGAGTGCAGTCCAATCTTGAATAGTGACTAAATAATTAGTGTAATAAATTTGAAACCATAAGGCAATTGCACAAAACCCCATACTCAATACAATGGTAGTTGATTGGCTATCTCTTCTTTTTTTATGACGCATAATACTAAAGACGGGGATAAACCAAGCAATTAAACCAAAAACTAGACTGCCTAAAGTAAGCCAGCCGTAACCAAGTAAATTAAACATCACAATCTCCTTTCAAGTCTCTTATATTATAACCTATAAATAAGGTGATTCCTTCTTTTTTTAGTGGATGTAAACCATTGGTTGCTAATTGTAAACTAATGGATGTGTTACTTTTGGAAGCTTTTTAAAAAACTAGAGCCCTTTTTACATTCAAGATATCATTCCAAGTATGAAATTATAACTCTTCTATAGGGAGGTTCATACCTTTCCATCCCTCAAGAGCTCCTGACAGTTCGTATGCTTCAAAACCGGCAGATAACAGAATAAGAAGAGCTTCTTTCCCTAGTATAGTTCCACCTGTCCAATCATATACAACGTAAGTTTTGCTTTTATCTAATGTATCCAATTGACTCTTTAAGTCTTTAGCTGGGATTTCAATTGAGCCTAAAATTTTATCTTTTTTTATTGCTGAGGGAGCATTTCGTACATCTAATACGATATAAGGAGAGTTTTCTTCTTGCGTTGAATTTAACACTGTGTGATGGCTAATATAAAGACTTAAAAAGGTTTCTAATAATTCTATTTTATTTCTTTTCATTACTATTTAGCTCCATTTCATTTTGCATTTTCTTCGTTCCTAATTTTACTTTGTTTAACAATCGAACAAGTTCTGTTTGTTCTGCTGTATCCAATGTTGACAATAGTATTGATATAGCATGATAATTATTAGGTAAAAACCTTTCCAGTAACGCTTTCCCTTCAGTTGTCAACTGAATTATGACAACTCTTTTATCACGCGATGAAGATTTCTTAATGATCCACTGACTTCTTTCCAAACCTTTGATAACTTTCGTAATAGTTGCACGAGTAGACCCTAACTTTTCAGATAAGATTGAAGGTAGAAGCTGATGACTAGGTTCATTGTAAAGAAACATAAGGATAATAAACTTGGTTTCTGTTAATCCGTAACGTTCAAGTAAACTATCATATTGTTTTTGCATTTCTCTATAGGTCCATTGAATATCTAAAAACAAAGTAACAAAGGACTCATTTGCTTCTGGAAAGGTTTTTTTCAGTGTTTCTAATCGTTCTTTAGTAGGTCTGTCAGTGAAATTATATTCAACCAAAATAATCTCCCTCTCAAAGTAATTAGCTGGCTAATTACTTTGAGTTTACATTACTTTTTTTAAGTTGTCAATTACAGATAATCTTAAACATTAGAGTACTTTACTATAGTAATTTAAGTACCTAGAAAAGCAATTTTTAATTCAATCACTCAACAAGATAGTATGAATGAACTATTATTTTCTTAATTACCCAATATAAATAACAATAAAAAGAACCTTGTTTTAATAAGGTTCTTAATTCACTATTTTTTTTAGTGCTTTTAAAAATTCTTCTTCTTTATACCGATCACTACTAATCATTTTCTTTTACTGTTTTTTAACTAAAGAAGTTTCTCTTAGTCTCAGTATTTGGTTTATCTAGTGTAACTAATGTTTATTTATGCTTTGAGTATATAAATACTTCTCTGTATATAGTATGATTGAAGCTAGAAATAAGTGATATTGTGAGAGGTGGATTACTATAAACGTCGATTTTTATAAGCGTCATAATCTAAACATTATTGGTTCTGGAAAAAAAATAATTTTATTTATCCATGGGTTTGCTTCAAGTCAACAAACATGGCAATGGATTACGCCAGCATTTGAGCGTACACATACTCTGATTCTAGTAGATTTAGTCGGTTCAGGAAATTCAGATTTACAAGCATACAAGGAAGAACGCTATTCTTCGTTAATGGGGCATGCAGATGATTTGATTGCACTTTGTGATGCATTAGAGCTGCAAGAGATTACTATTTTTGGGCATTCTGTTGGTGGAACTATTGGACTTTTACTAGCAAAAAAACGACCTGATTTAGTGCAACAAGTGATAATGATTGGTGCATCACCAAGATATTTAAATGATTTACCGAGTTATCATGGAGGATTTGAACGCGAAGATGTTGCTCAAATTCTTGAGATGATGGAACTTAATTATGTAGGATGGGCAAGTCATCTGTCTTCGGTTGCATTGCCTGCTTCTGAAGGTGAAAGTCAAACAAAATATGTAGAAGCAAGCTTCTTATCTAGCAATCCTAAAGTTACATATCAATTTCTTGAAATGACATTGTTAGTAGATTACCGTGATATTCTCAAAGAAGTTACAACAGACACTGTGATTATCCAGTGTTCAGATGATAGCTTTGTACCTATAGAAGTAGCTGAATATATGGTCAATGAAATTAAAGGTAGTACTTTACATATTTTATCTTCGAAAGGACATTATCCGCATGTTAGCAATCCCGAAGAAACGGTAAAAGCCATTAAGCTTAGTTTAAAATAGGAGGTTGTATAATGTATGATAAAATTTGGCAGCAGGCAATTATCCCTCTTGTGACACTTAATTTTGGTGGGGATATCCTTGCAGTCAATGATACATTTGTAAAATTAGTTGGCTATTCAGCTGATGAACTAGTTGGTCAACATTTTGAAATGGTTATGGATAATGGAGCCAGATTTTTCTTCAACTCTATGCTTTATCCAAAACTAAGGATGGAAAAAGAGATTCAAGAAATCTATATTTCAATTCGAACAAGTACACAAGAAGTAAGGTATGTGATGTTTAATGCACAAATAACTGAACCAGAGCATACGATCATTTGTTTTATTGTACCTGTTGCTCAACGGATGGAGTATATGAAGGAAATTCGTTCCATTAATAAAGCTCTTGAAGAGACCTTAAAAGAAAAAACACGCCTACATGAAGAGCTCATAATTTCGAATCAAACTTTGAAGCATTATGCAGAAAAAGATTGGTTAACTAAGTTGTATAATAGAAGAGTTTTTTTAATGAAAATAGAGAAGATATATGAAGAATACCAACAGGGTGGTCGTGTATTTTCAATTTGTATTCTTGATGTGGATAATTTTAAGCAAGTTAATGATCAATATGGTCATCATGTTGGTGATGAAGTATTAATTGGCCTAGCTAATGAAATGAGAGGGTTCTTTGATTCCTCATGTACGTTAGCACGGTTTGGAGGCGAAGAATTCATTATCCTTTTACCGGATCAAGATAAGACTGCAGCTTATAAAAAAGCCGATCTTTTTCGCAAGAGAGTGAAAAGTCAGAGATGGCAGGGAGTTTCTATTACAATTAGTTTGGGCGTTAATATGGTTTCTTATCCAAGCGAAATTAGCGATATCATTGTTGGGGCTGATCGTTCTCTTTATAAAGCAAAAAGAAATGGTCGTGATCAAGTAGTACTGGTAGATGATCTTTAAAAATAGGAGCTCTTCGTTAAATAATTTGATTAATTAAATTTAATACCTAGATAAAACAACGTAACTGAGGCATCTTACGTTGTTTTAAAGGTATAAATTATTCTTTAGCAGGTTTCATTAACGGATGTTCAAAATTATTTTTAATTTTTTCATTACTGAATGTAAAATTTGTAATACACCAAATAGGAGTATTAATGTTGTGTTCATTATATAATACAAGTAGGATTGAAGAAGAACTAGTTTAAAAGAAAGAAGGAAAAATATGAAAAGTAGAGCGGCAGTAGCATTTGGACCAAATGAGCCACTTAAAATCGTTGAGATTGATGTAGAAGAGCCAAAAGAAAATGAAGTATTAGTGAAAATATTGTACACATCTGTTTGTCACACCGATGCATTTACGTTATCAGGAGAAGATCCAGAGGGGATTTTCCCAGCTGTTTTAGGACATGAGGGAGCTGGAGTAGTTGTATCCGTGGGTAAAGGAGTAACTTCTGTAAAATCAGGAGATCATGTCATTCCTTTATATACACCAGAGTGTGGGAAATGTGAGTTCTGTCTTTCTGGTAAAACTAATTTATGTAGTGCAGTTCGTGAGACTCAAGGAAAAGGTTTAATGCCTGACGGAACGACAAGATTTTCATATAAGGGAGAACCTATTTATCACTATATGGGAACAAGTACATTCAGTGAATATACGGTAGTCAATGAAATCAACTTAGTAAAAGTTGATGAAGATGCTCCTCTAGACAAAGTTTGTTTGTTTGGTTGTGGAGTCACTACTGGTCTTGGAGCTGTTAAACATACTGCAAAAGTCGAAGAAGATGCTACAACAGCAGTATTTGGATTAGGAGCAATTGGTTTAGCGGTTATTCAAGGATTAAAGAAAGCAAATGCAAAACGTATTATTGCTGTAGATTTAAATCCTGATAAATGGGAATTAGCCAAACAAATGGGAGCGACTGATTTCGTTAATCCTGCTGATTATGATCGACCAATCCAAGAAGTTATAGTGGAAATGACAAACGGTGGCGTAGATTACAGTTTTGAATGTATCGGTAACGTTGAAGTGATGAAATCTGCCCTTGAAGCTTGTCACAAAGGATGGGGAGAAAGCATTATCATTGGTGTCGCTGGTGCTGGGAAAGAAATTCACACACGTCCGTTCCAATTAGTAACGGGCCGTGTATGGCGCGGGTCAGCATTTGGCGGAGTAAAAGGGCGCACGGAGTTGCCAGGAATGGTTCAAGATTTTATGGATGGTGAAATTGATCTAGATTCGTTTATTACGCATCATTTACCGTTTAAAGATATTAATGAAGCGTTTGATTTATTGCACAAAGGTGAATCAATCCGCACTATTTTAACGTATGAGGAGTGATTATATGGTTGTCGAACAGCTTGAAATGCATCTCTCTTTTCAAGGAGAGCAACGCAAATACCGTCATTTTTCCAAAGTATTAAATTGTGATATGGTATTTAGCCTGTACTTGCCGCCGTTGTATGAAGAAAAGAAATTATCGCTTATTTGGTGGTTATCAGGATTGACTTGTACAGATGATAATTTTAGTCAAAAAAGCGGCTTTCAAAAAACTGCTGCGGATCAGGCAGTTGCCGTGATTATTCCGGATACTTCTCCACGGGGGGAAAATGTACCGGACGATGAAGGTTGGGACTTAGGTAAAGGTGCAAGCTTTTATCTAAATGCCACAGAAAATCCGTGGGTTGAGAATTATCAAATGCATACGTATCTAACAGAAGAACTTCCTCAAATAGTGCATAGTTTGATTCCACATTTTTCAGGAAAAGAAAGCATTATGGGACACTCAATGGGTGGACATGGAGCAATCATGATGGGATTAAAAGAACCGGGACGATTTGCTTCCATTTCAGCGTTCGCACCAATTTTAAATCCCGCAAAAGTACCTTGGGGTAAAAAAGCATTTACAGCTTATTTAGGTTCAGATGAATCTTCATGGCAAGAATGGGATTCTACAAGCTTGATTGAACAAGCAGAAAAAGTTCCGCCTATTTTAATCACACAAGGTACATCTGATAATTTTTATGATGTGCAATTGCAAGAAAGTGAATTTTTAAAAGCAGCAGGAGATAAACCTGTTTTTTATCAGTCAGAAAAAGGATACGATCATAGTTACTTTACAATTGCGACTTTTATAGAAGAGCATATCCAATTTCATGTGAATGAATTAAAAAAATAAAGAAATGGCTAATGAGTATAAAATAGGTAATTTTGTTGCATCTATTTACTATGGTCAATTATTTAAACATTAATAGACTACCTCAATGTAAGAGGGAAATACAAAACACCTTATAGCTGGCGTACTTTAGTACGCCAGCTATAAGGTGTTTTTAAAAATAAAAAAATGTCCAATAATAAATTTTTTATTTTTTCTAGTAGAATTAATAGCGATATACCTACACTTAATGAAATAAGAACTACGATCTTTGTACTAAATAAAAGAAATTCAATTATTAATGTTTTTCTTCAGCAATTTGAGTATTTTTAATATAAATAACTATTGTTTTAATTACAGCAAAAGCGGGAACTCCGAAAATAATCCCTATAATTCCCAGCATTTTCCCAGCTACTAATAAAATGATAATAATTGTTAAGGGATGAATAGCTAATGATTTTCCAACAAATTTCGGTGTCAGAAAGTTAGCATCAAGTTGTTGAACGACTAATACGATTAAGGCGACCAATAAAGCAGTTGTTGGAGAGATCGTTAAGGCGACTAGAATAGCTGGTACAGCGCCAATGAAAGGACCGATATAAGGTATAAGGTTAGTAAATCCATTAACAATTGCCAATAATAAGGTGTAAGGTAATCCAATTATTAAAAAGCCAAAGTATATCAAAACAGCAACAACGATACTTGCTAAGCCTTTTCCACTGATGTAAGCAGTAATCACAATGTTAGTCTGATGAAGCAATTCAAAGACATGTTTTTGATATTTGTTGGGAAATAAATGAGTCACAGCCAATTGTAATTTTTCACCATCACGGAACATATAAAAGAGAACAATTGGTACCGTGATTAATACGATTGTTAAATTAGCGATAGCTCCAATGATAGAACTAATACTGGTAGTGAAACTAGATAAGATAGTTTTGGAAAAAGCATCAAGTGAAAGATTTAGCTGATTTAAAGTTTCGTCTAAATCAACATTATTAAATGGAGAGAGTAATGCTATGTCTTTCGTTTGAATCTCAATATCTGAGAGAATAGCAGGACTATTAGCAACTAAATCGGATAGTTGGTTCATCAAGATGGGGAAAGTTTTAATAATAAAAATAGTAGCTCCCCCAAGAAATAGAAACATTACTAAAATAATAGCATAGCTGCGTTTGATTTTGAATTTTTGCATTACGCTAATCAAAGGGTTCAACAAGTAAAATAAGAATCCAGCGCTTAAAATAGGAATAAAAAGTGTCGAAAATAGGACAAATAGTGGTTGGAAAACAAAGCTAATCTTAGTTGCATAGTAAATAATTAACACCATTGCTAATACCCATAGTGTCCATAATAACAATTTTGAATGTTTAAGATGTTTCATAAAAAAATAATCTCCTTCTTGTAGGTCTGTTTAATTTATTTATGTTGTTAGATAAGATTGAATCTTACAAGGAATTGAAAATAACCAAGAAAGAAACGTTACTGATCATTAATAATGTAAACACTTTGAGATTTCATTTGAATGCAATAACTGCTAGTCTCATAATAACATATCTATTACTGTAAATTGAGCAAAGCTAAAACTATAAATAGCCTCTTATTTTAAAAACTAGAAAAACAGACTTAAATGACCTATTTTTATTAGATGTAAACAGTTGGTTGCTAAATGTAAACCAATGGGTGCGTTACTTTCCAATCAAAATTAGAGATAATAAATTGGAAAAATGTATTATTCATTATGTGAGGAGAAACTTATGGAATACTTTACTGAAGAAAAACACGATATTGAAGGTTACAGGAATAATTTAAAATGTTTAGATACAGTACTCGATGCTAATACTTATAATTTTTTATTAAACACATCATTTCATGATAGTTTGATATGTGAAATAAAAGTATTAAACGACTATGTTCCCGAAGTACCTGATGACTCCCAAAAAAGTATAGTAACTGTTTCGGCTAAAATAAAGTACTGGGATGATACTTTATATGAGTTATTATGGAAAGATGTTACGGTATATTCTTTTGACTTTGATATTTCTAGAAGTAAAGTAGTTGAAACCCAAAAAATATTGTTCAATCGAGGGTTAGATGAATGGTCACTTGATGAATTAACTTTAATAAAGAATGATCGCTTAAAACATGAAATTATTTTTTTCTCACAAGCAATGATGATAATAGAATGCGGTGATTTTTCTATTAAGCTTCTTGATGACTAAGAAATTAGTTGCTTATTATAGATTTAATGAATAGGATTATATTAAAAAAAGCCTTTTAAATAAATTTAACGAAGGCTAATAATTAAAGAAAGTAGGAGATTTAATGGGTTTTTGGTATTTTTTAATATTATTTATAGGAGTTGCTTTGCTTGTAGCGGGTGGGTTAAAGAAAGGTGTTTCACGTGAAGTTAAACTTGTCATAATATTATTTATTTTTGGCAGTTTACTTGTTTTAATGTCACTCTTTATGTTTTTACCCGGTAGTGCTGAAGTTGTTTCTCAACTTTTAAATATGAATGAATAAACTAAGGAGATAAGGTCAATGAAAAAAAAGATTTTTTATTGGATCCTTTTTATTTTAGTGGGAGTCATTTTGGTTTTTACGAGGATTGACCTACTTTATGAAGAGGCTGCTGTGACTAGCCCTTTTAATAATCAAGTAAAGGTAATAACTGTTCCGCAACATCCAATATATGAATATGTAAAAGTTAGTAAAACAGTTCAATATATTTCCGGTTATGCAGGTAATCAACCAAATCAAGGAACTAAATTTTCAATAGGAGACGGTTTCCGTTGGAGTGAAGAAAATGAAGCTCAGGTCACTACAAGAAGTGCACAATATCTATTTGGTAGTATTGATCCATTGGGTAGCATTTTTGTAAAGGTTCCAAATGAAACGGATTATTTTAAACTAAAAGTAACAGAAGGTAATGAAGTAACTAAGACAGCTGTATACGTAAAGTCGGAAACTGATGATAATAAAAGGTTTCTCTACTATCTTTATCCATCATCTTTATACAGCCTTGCATTTACACCTGTAATAGTGCATTAATGTCCTTAAAATTATGAGGTAAATACTCATAAAAATAGTAATCAAGTACGAAAATAAGGGTATGGAAGAATAAAAGAGGTTTGGACATATTATTATGTCCAAACCTCTTTGCTTATACCTTTTAACTTAATAAGAGATATAAAATATTCAGTTCCTACTTATGTTAACATTACAATGGAGATTTAACTGGCTTCGTTTTTACCTAACTGGTAAATACCATAATAACAAAGGATCAATAGTACTAAACCTACTAAAGCGAACGGCAATGCATGAGAGGTCTGTAAATCATTTAGTGCATTTGTATTGTACAAAATAGCAAATGGGGAAGCAATCACTAAACCTAAGATTCCACTGTAAGTTACTGAACTATAATGTTCGAATAAGAATTCTATCGCTTTGCTAATCAAAAAGATACCAATCAAAACGCCTAAACCAAAGACAAACAGAAGGATAAAATTAGGCAATAGGGACTCCATATCCCCTGTTCGTAAAGCAGATATAAATATTGTTATAGTGTTGATGATTAAATAATAATAACCTAAGACCATTAAAATTAACGACCCGCTTACTCCCGGAATGACCATCGTTGCTGATGCAATAATCCCAATTATGAATAACTTGATTAAACTTAATGGATCTAATTGAATGGCTGTTAAAGAGGTTCCTGATCCTTGAAGTAACGGGAGTATAATAACAACTAATGCAAACATGAGAACAAAAGCAATAATATGACTAATCGATAATGTCTGTTTTTGTTTCTTTAACCCATTTTGAAAAGATTTCCATAAACCTGGAATACCACCTAAAATTAAGCCTATAAAAGCTAAGGCAGTTGGCAAAGTATATGAGCTCAATAAGAACTCAATAGTATAGGTAAACGCAACTATTCCGACAACGGCCCCTATTAATATAGGAACTAATGTTTTTAAACTATCTTTCCAATTTTTAAATAAATGACTAATTGATGAAATTAATCGATCGTAAATATCCAACGAGACAGCCATCGTTCCTCCACTTACACCGGGAATAATATTGGCTATTCCTATAATAATGCCTTTTAGAAAATCTATTAAATATCCCATTTTCATACTCCTTTTTCTTGGTTTATATAAATATAACTCCACCAACTTTACCAAATTTATTCCTTCTCGTATATATTTTTTCTATTATCTGGTATTGATATAAGTATTTAATACGGACAATACGTTTATAAATTCTAATATTTCGTCCTAATTGTGCAGTTGCACAATTAGGTTTGTTAACCTGACAATAGCTTTTTCTGGTAATGAAAAATATAATGTAAGCGCACACAGATTAAGTTGGGGGATGTTTAAAGATGTTAGATAGTACGATTCCATGGTTTGCAGCAATTATTGGATTGATTGTTGCAATTGTACTGATATTGAAAAAGTTCAATCCAGTATATTCTTTATTTTTTGGAGCCATCGTTGGTTGTTTAGTAGGTGGGGCTTCCTTGGTGAGTACTATTGATATTCAAATCAGTGGTACACAAAGTGTTATTGGAACCGCTATCCGCGTTCTGGCTGCGGGAATGCTTGCGGGTGTAATGATGGAATCTGGAGCGGCAGAATCCATTGCTAATGCGATTGTAACGAAACTTGGAGATAAGAAAGCTATCTTATCATTAGCTCTTTCGACAATGATCATAACGGCTGTAGAAGTATTTATTCCAGTAGCAGTTCTAATTGTTGCACCAATTGCATTATCAGTTGGAAAACAAACAGGGATTAGTAAGATTGCTTTATTAACGGCCTTATCTGGTGGAGGGAAAGCAGGAAATATTATTTCTCCTAATCCAAATACGATTGCAGCAGCAGATGGTTTTGGCTTGAATTTGAGCAGTGTGATGTTAGCTGGATTTATTCCTGCTTTATTCGGACTTGCAACAGCTGTTATTGTGGCCAATCTAATTAAAAGTAAAGGTGAAATGGTAAGAGATAGGGATATTCTTAAAAAAGAAGCAAAAGAATTAATGGCATTGGGAAAAGCGTTGATTGCGCCGATACTTTCAATTGTTCTTTTATTGATTAACCCAATTGGAACCCTACTAAAAATAGAGGTCCTCACAAATTTAAAAATTGATGCTTTATATATTCTTCCTTTTGCTTCAGTCGTAGGAACGATTGCAATGGGACATGCGAACAAAATTAGTGAATACGCTTCTTCAGGAATTAAACGGGTAACAGATACGGTACTTATTTTGATTGGAGCTGGTGCAATTGCAGGATTGATATCTGCTTCTGATTTATCTGTACAAGTTGTGAAATTAATTGACACGATAGGTATTTCTGGAACATTCTTAGCGCCAATTTCAGGTATTTTGATGGGATTAGCTGTAGGATCAACATCTACTGCTGTTATATTGGCTACTGGATCATTTGGACAAGCTATTCTAGATACAGGAACTTCTTCTTTAGCAGCATCTGTAATGGTTCACACAGGATCAATCGTTATTGATAGTGTTCCTCAAGGGAATTATTTCCATATTAGTGCAAATAGTATGAACATGACGATAAAAGAAAGATTGAAGGTTATTCCTTACGAGATGTGTGTAGGTGGGGCAATGACTGTAGTTGCAACTATTTTGTATGGATTTATTCTTAACTAATTAAGGGAAAAGAGGCAAATATAATGGTAAAAAGATTTGTTGTTGCACCAGATTCGTTCAAGGAAAGTATGAGCGCAAAAGAAGCCTGTGAAGCGATGGCTAGAGGAATCAAAAAAGTATTTAAGGATGCAGAAATCAGTCTTGTTCCAATGGCTGATGGAGGCGAAGGAACGGTTGATTCATTAGTGGATGCAACAAAAGGAAGGCGAATCAATGTTGAAGTGTCTGGTCCGATTCCTGAGGGAAAAGTAACGGCCTACTTTGGTATTTTAGGCGATAATAAAACGGCTGTCATTGAAATGGCAAAAGCAAATGGGATAGAATTATTACCAAAAGAGCGTCGAAACCCATTGATCACTTCTACGTATGGTACTGGAGAATTGATTAAAGCGGCTCTAGATCACGGTGTAGAAAAAATCATTATCGGAATTGGCGGTAGTGTAACGAATGATGGCGGGGCTGGGATGGCCGAAGCATTGGGTGTGAAGTTTTTAGACGGAAACGGACAATCGATTCCTCAAGGAGGAGGTTCTTTAAATCAATTAGTATCAATCGATACTGCTGAATTAGATCCTCGAATAAAAGAAATCGAAATTGAAGTGGCTAGCGATGTTACAAACCCATTGACTGGAGAGCATGGGGCTGCTCATGTATTTGGTCCTCAAAAAGGAGCTACTCCAGAAATGGTGGAACAATTAGACTCTAATTTAAAACACTACGCGCATATCATTCAAAAAGATGTTCAAAAATCTATTGAACATCTACCAGGGGCTGGAGCAGCAGGTGGGCTAGGCGCTGGTTTGTTAGCCTTTACAAATGCCACACTACGACCTGGAATTGATATAGTCATTGAGATCAATCAATTAGAGGAACAGATTGCTGAAGCTGATTTTATTTTTACTGGTGAAGGTGGCATGGATTTTCAAACTAAATTCGGAAAAGCGCCATATGGGGTCGCAAAAGTTGCGAAACAGTATCAAAAACCTGTCTTTGCTTGTGCTGGTTATATTGGAAAAGATGTTGAGGTGCTATATGATGAGGGGATAACGGCTATTTTTGGGATTCTCTCAAAAGCCAAATCAATTGACGAAGCTTTGAAGAATGGCGAATCAAATCTAGAACGAACATGTGAAAATATTGCTCGAATCTTATTCTTAACCAGTGAACAGAAATAAGCCTCATCTATTTTAGGAGATAAACTTGATATTTTAAGTTTATAAGAAGATACTTTAACTTAGAAGATAAGAAAAAACAGTTTAGGATGTATCATTCTAAACTGTTTTTTGTATAGAAAAGGTGGCAGAAGTAACGTGTTAACGAATAGTCAGGCTAGTCTAATCGTCAGTAAACTTATGGAAGATATTCCTTACAATATCAATATTATGAATGAATTAGGTATTATTATTGCAAGTGGTGACAGTAATCGTATTGGAACTTCTCATAGAGCAGCTGAACGAGCAATCAAAGAAAAGAAGATCATAGAGGTTTACCGAGATACGCATTTAGAGAAAAAAGGGACAAATGAGCCTATAATCTATGAAGGCACTATCATTGGAGTAGTCGGAATTACAGGCGACCCTAATGAAGTTCGTCCATTCACAAAAATTGTTAAAACGGTTTCGCTACTCCTTATTGAAGAATTGAATATTTATAAACAAAAAGAAGAGAATAGAGTGGCAAAGAATAACCTTTTGAAACAAATTATCCGGTCAGAAGGGATGTATACAGAATCGTTAAAAAAAGAAGCAAATGAAAAATACGATTTAGAATTGGGGCAACCTTATTATGGTGTTTTTGCTGAAAAGAAGGAAATACTGAGAGCAATTGCGTCTAAGAAAGAATTGTTTGAATGGTCTGGAGGTTTTATTATTTTTGTGGAAACCATTGATTCATTAAAAACAACTACTAAAGAATTTGTTGTTGTGAGTTCTAGTGAAAAAAATATCGGTCAAATTCTTCAAGATATCAAACAGACATATGCAATACTCTCTTTTTTAAACACAAAGAAAGATGGAGTCAATAAAACAGATAGCTGCTATTTAGCCAATTTATTCTCATCTTCTCTTCCTCCTAACCAAGAACTGTTGAATAAGATAAAGGAAGTGGCACCGGAATATGTAGAAACACTCATTAGTTTCGCGCAAAATAATAAAAGCATCAGTGATACTTCGCTAGAACTTCATATCCATAGAAATACATTGAATTATAGAATCCAAAAAATTGAAGAATTAACTGGAAAAAATCCTCGAGTTTGGTATGAATTATGGGAGTTGTTTTATCATTTTGCTTATTTCTCTCTAAATAATTAAAAATTATAGTTGTAGTAGTCCTTGTATAACTCTACTAAGTTTTATAGATGGTATACTATAAGTGATAAAAAATAGTACTAGGAGGGTGCATAAATGATCACAGGAGTTGAAATTGATTTTGTTGTAAAAGATAGTAAAGCAGCTTTGGAAGAGTACAGCTCCATTTTTGAGGTTGTAATAGTTGAGGCAACAGATTTTAAAGTAGGAAACAACGAAGCAGTTTTCACAATTTATGGTACTCGTTTCCACATGCTCGATGAAAATCCTGAATACCAATTGTTTGCACCAAAAGAAGATAGTAACCAATCATTTTGGTTTAATGTAGTGGTACCCAATATTCAAGTAGTATTTGATAAAGCAGTTGCTGCAGGAGCAACAGTTATTCAACCAATTACAAAAATGGAGGAAATGGGTATTTCAAATGCAATGTTTTTAGACAGCTTTGGTTATGTTTGGATGCTGCACGAAATCCATCAAGAAGTATCTTTTGAAGATCGTGTGAAAATATTAAGCGAAGATTTTGAATAAGAACTAATTTCTACAAAAAAACGTAGAATAACTTGTGAGATTTGGTTTTTTAACTAATCTAATAGGGTATTCTTATCTTTGTTTCGTTTTTTTTAAAATGATTTCCACAGTAGCTAACCCGTGTGTATAGAAATAATACCCGTGTTTCTTTATAATGATGAACAAGGGAACAAAAATAACTCTTACTGTGGCAAAAAAAGTTAGACAGATACGAGTTAAAAGTGATTACAAAAGTGTTAGGATAATGAAGGAGTGGAAAAGTAGTGAGATTAAGTGTCTTAGATCAAGCACCTATTACAAGTGGAAATACAGCTGCAGATGCTTTAGCAAAAGCTGAAGAACTAGCTATTTTAGCGGATGAATTAGGGTACACACGTATGTGGATGGCAGAGCACCATGGAACAAATGGTTTTGCAAGTTCAGCTCCTGAAATCACTGCAGCTCATTTAGCGGCAAAAACAAAAAATATTCGAATCGGCACAGGTGGAGTCATGATGATGCATTATTCACCTTTGAAATTAGCGGAAGTTTTTAAAACGTTAAGTGCTTTTTCGCCAGGACGAATCGATTTTGGAGTAGGTCGTGCTCCAGGTGGCGATAATAATTCTATTTATGCTCTATCAGAAGGTCGTCAGCCGATGTTGGACAATATGTATGAAAAATTCGATACCGCATTAAAATTAATCAATGATGAAGTACCTGAAGAACGAATATACACCCGAACAATTGCTACTCCTTCACATATTCAGTTGCCTGAAGCTTGGCTACTTGGTTCGAGCGGCAGCAGTGCGCGGAAGGCAGCCCAAATGGGAGTAGGTTATTCGTTTGCTCAATTCTTTATGGGTGGAATGACAAAAGATATCTTGGATGAATACAAAGTTAATTTTCAACCCTCTGCATTTATGGACAAACCATACATCAATGTAGCGTATCTTGTTACAACAGCTGAAACTAGAGAAGAAGCAGAATATGAAGCTAAACCACAAGATATTGCACGTCTATTGATGAGAAAAGGCCAGATGGGTCAATTGTTGACGCCTGAAGAAGCACAATATTATCCTTTAACCGAAATTGATCAATTAACAATAAAACAAGGACGTGAATTGCATTTAGTAGGTACACCAAAAGAAATCGCTGCAAAATTATTAGAAGATCAAGAAAAATATGGTTTTGATGAAGCGATGATCTGCAGTATTCCCCATTCACAAGAAAAACGCTTAGATGTGTATCGTTTATTAGCCAAAGAATTACTAAACAAATAATAAATCACCTCCACTTCCAACCAAGGAATAGTCATTGGTTGGAAGTGGTTTTTTTATTTTTTAATAAAATAATGAGAAAAATGATAAAATTTTAATGGTGTTTAAGTAGAGTAACTAAAGGCTTTTTAGTCTTTTTGTATTAAGTCCATGTGAGAAAATGTTACATGATTAAGGTAAATGTTAATTGATTTCTCATAAATGTGTATTTATACTATTGATTTAAGCAGCAAGAAAGACCTCGCCTGCTTAAAAAATTACTGATTACCATCAATGTTTTTGTAAAGGAGATGATACAGAGTTGATCAAGCTACAGAATGTAAATAAATATTTCGGCGACCATCATGTACTAAAAGATGTTAATTTAGAGGTGGCTGAAGGTGAAAAAGTCGTTATCATAGGCCCTTCTGGTTCTGGAAAAAGTACCACAGTTAGATGCATGAATTTTCTTGAGGAACCTACGACAGGAGAAGTCTATATAGATGGCAATCAAATAACAGAAAAAAACAAATTAGAGATGGTACGAAATTCTTCTGCAATGGTCTTTCAACAGTTTAATCTTTATCCGCATATGACGGTGTTAGGAAATCTGACAATTGGTCCTATGAAATTACAGAATAAATCAAAAAAAGAAGCAGAAGAACTAGCTTATCGGTATCTAGATATCGTAGGTTTACGAGAAAAAGCAACAGCATACCCTTCAACACTCTCAGGAGGTCAACAGCAAAGAGTCGCTATTGCCAGGTCGCTCTGTTCTGAAAAGAAAATCATTCTATTCGATGAACCTACATCTGCTTTAGATCCAGAGACGGTTCAAGAAGTATTGGACGTGATGATTAAGTTATCAAGCATGAATATTACAATGGTCGTTGTGACCCATGAAATGGGTTTTGCTAAACAAGTAGCAGATCGTGTCATTTTTATGGATAATGGAACCATTTTAGAAGTAGGACCGCCAGAACACTTTTTTGAAAACCCAACTCATGAAAGAACAAAAGAATTTTTAAGCAAAATTTTAAGATAAAAAATAAGGATATCCTGAGGAGGAAAAATAAATGAAAAAAAGAAACTTATTAGCAACAGTTATTTTATCTAGTGTATTATTTTTAGGTGCTTGTTCTTCAGATGAAGGTTCAAAAACAGAAGCAGACACACCAAAAGGATCGGATCAAGTAACAATTGAATCAATCAAAGAAGCCGGCGTTTTAAAAGTAGGAGTAAAAGAAGACGTTCCAAACTTTGGGCTGAAGAATACAGATACAGGAGAAATAGAAGGATTTGAAATTGATATTGCTAAAAAGATAGCTGAAGATATTTTAGGCGATCCGGATGCCATTGAGTTAACGCCGGTTACAGCCAAAACACGGGGTCCATTATTGGATAATGGCGAAGTTGATATGGTTATTGCTACTTTTACAGTTACTGAAGAGCGTAAAGAAACCTATAATTTCTCAGATGCGTATTATGAAGATGCAGTTGGCTTATTAGTGAAAAAAGACAAAAACTATGAAGGGTTAAAAGATATGGATGGAGCTAATGTAGGTGTGGCACAAAGTTCTACAACATCAGAAGCCATCGCTTCAGAAGCTGAACAATATGATATCACATTGGACTTTTCAGAATATGCTACTTATCCAGAAATTAAAGCAGCGTTAGACTCAGGCCGCGTAGATGCATTTAGTGTAGACAGATCTATTTTGGCTGGCTATTTAGATGATTCAACTGAAATCTTACCAGATCGTTTCGCAATGCAAGATTATGGAATTGCAACGAAGAAAACAAATACGGAGTTAGCAGAGCATGTAAATGAGTTGATCACTACTTGGGGAGAAGATGATACTCTTAATGGATTGGTTACAGAGTGGGGATTGAGTGAATAATGAAAAGTACAAATCCATTCGCTCTTTGGAGATGGGAGGACCTATTTCAAAACCTTGATAATTTTAGTTCTGGATTTTTAAGAACACTCCAAGTGGCCATCTTAGCATTAGTTTTGTCTTTGGTAATCGGAATCGTGATCGGAATACTGTCAACTGCCCTCAATTTCATTCTACGTTCGATCGCACGAGTATATGTCGAAATTTTTCAAAACATCCCTCTTGTTATTCAAATCTTCTTTATGTATAACGGATTAGCAATGGCAGGATTGGTCTTGAGCGAGTTTACGATTGGGGTAGTAGGGGTTGGTTTGTATCATGGAGCTTATATTGGCGAAGTAGTACGCGCGGGTATTTTATCTGTTCCTAAAGGTCAGCAAGAAGCTGCGTATGCACAGGGATTCAGCTATACACAAACTATGCGCTACATCATATTGCCTCAAATGGTTAAGGGTATTTTGCCTCCGTTAACCAATCAAGCGGTCAATTTAATAAAAAATACTTCTGTATTGGCTATTATAGCAGGAGCAGACTTAATGTATGCAGCAGACTCTTATGCTTCATTTAGCTTGAATTACGGACCGTCTTATGTGATTGCAGGATTGCTTTACTTCATTCTCTGTTTCCCACTGGCTACGTTCTCAAGAAAATACGAAGAGAAACTAAAAAAGAATGATTCCTTAGTTGTGAATATTCCGGAGGTGATGGAATGATAAACTCCATACAAACCGTTTTTACGCGGCCTAATGTATTGTTCTTGTTAGATGGGTTAAAGACTACTTTGTTGATTTCTTTATGTGTGGTGATTCTTTCAATTGTGTTTGGAACATTCTTAGGGTTGGTCAGAAACTATGAAAAGATGTTTTTCGGGAAAATAGCTGGATTTTACATCGAATTATTCCGTAATACCCCATTATTACTATGGATGCTCGGTTGTGCTTTCTTGATACCAGGAAGTACGATAGTAGTGAAAGCCTCCATAGCACTGTTTCTTTATACAGCTGCAGTAGTAGCAGAAATTGTGCGTGGCGGATTAAACTCGATACCGAAAGGACAATTTGAAGCTGCTCATTCTCAAGGATTTTCATTTTTTCAAACATTAGTGTATATCATTTTGCCGCAAACCTTCAAAAAAATCATTCCTTCTTTATTGTCGCAAGTGATTACAACTATTAAAGATACGTCATTTCTTGCTGGACTAGGAATCATGGAATTTACACGAAGTGGCCAAGTTATTTTAGGAAAAGTAACAAAAACTTCTGAAGTGTTTTTGATTTATGGTTTCTTAGCAGTTGTTTATTTTATTATTTGCTTCGCATTGTCGGTTTTAGTAAGGAACTGGCATAAAAAAAATTCTGAAAATGTATAGTTCATATAGTTTAGAAAACAGGAAAAACGGACTCTTAATGGGTCCGTTTTTTTGTATAAAAATATTACAAATCTTCCTCAAATAAATTCAATTCGGTTTGTTGTGGAGCGAGATGGTCAAAAGTAAGCTGTAATTTTTTTTGCAATTGTTTCGCATTTTTCGCGGCGTGACCACCAGAGTTATTGTTAAAAATAACGGCAACTTCTTTTGATTCTTTTTCTAATTGGCGAATAAGGGTTGCGAAATCATCTAATTCAGAAGAACTATAATCATAAAGCGTCCGTTTTTCCCGCCAATTGGGTCCACTGGCATCTAACCAACCTTCATAGTTTTGGCCATGCAGGCGAAACAGAGTGAGTTCGTCGTTGGTCCCATTGACAATTAAAGGAACGCTATTTCCAGGGGTCTGAGGTTGATCGACAACAGTGTGAATAAAGTGTTCTTCTGTTAAAAAAGCCAATGTGTTTTCTTTATTCGTGTCACTGTACCAGCTAGAGTGACGAAATTCGATTGCGATGGGTAATTCACCCATGTACTGACGGACTTTTCTTAAATACTGAACGTGTTCTTTTGTACAATCAAAATAAGGTGGAAACTGAAATAGAAAAGTTTTGATTCGATTCGTTGTGATCATAGGTTCAAAAATTGCAATGTAATGTTCGAACATTTGCTCTTCAGTCGGGAAAAACTTCAGCCAATCTTTGTGTAACGTCATCGCCTGAAAAGCTTTAGGGATAAACTGAAAAGCGGCTGGTGTTTTTTCTATCCATGAAAAAATATTTTTAGCAGGAGGAATAGCATAAAAGCTAGTATCCAATTCTACAAATGGAAAATGGGAACAGTAATCTTCCAAGCGTTTCGATTTTCGAACGGTCAGTAAGTCATGATCAGACCAACCTGTCAAACCAATAGAAATCATTGTGACTCCTTCTTTCTTGAATAATAAATCATTAGCCTTATTGTACCGCAACCGTTATTATTAAGGAAAGTAAAAGCTTTTTATAAAATGTTTCACTTAAATGGTTAGAAAGAAACACAAGAGAAATAGATTAAATAACATATAAAATGTTTCACGCGAAACAATTTGTTTCACTGCAATCGCTACAAAATAAAAACGGCAATAATTGAATTTAAAAATCAGAGGAGCATTTAAAATGTATAAACTTATATTTTTTGACATTGACGGAACATTATTGACAGATAAAAAAAGAATTCCAGATTCTGCTAGACAAGCCATTCAAGATTTGAAAAAAAAGGGTATCCTACCGGTTATTGCTACTGGAAGAGCGCCATTTAGAATTGACGAAATTCTAGCATCATTAGATATTCAGACACATATCACATTAAACGGACAGTATGTTGTGCATAAGGGTGAAGTGATTCATCAAAATCCATTGTCGGTTGATTCTGTTAAACGACTGGCACTAGCTGCGGAAACAAATAAGCAACGCATAGCATTTTGTGGAAGCGATGAAATATTAGGGACATCTATGGTTACTTTTGGACAAAAAGGATTATTGAAAAAAATGATTCAGCGAGTTCCGATAGCGCCACCTAAAAAAGTGATGAAATTGCTTATGCGCTATGTAGGCTCTTCTAAAAGAGTGAAGCCGATTTTGCCACATTACTATGAAGACCGAACTATTTACCAATGCATCATCCATACAACAGAAGAGTATGATGCTTTTTACCAAGAAGCGTTTCCAGATTGTCATTTCACACGATGGAATCCCTATTCAGTAGATGTAATCTCGAAAGGAATGTCTAAAGCAGTAGGCATTCAAAAGTTGATCGAACATGTAGGTATCGATATAAGTGAAACCGTTGCATTTGGAGATGGATTGAATGATATTGAAATGTTGCAAGCAGTAGCCATGGGAATAGCAATGGAAAATGGACGTACAGAGTTGAAAGAAATTGCAGATGACATTACAGCATCTCCAGAAAATCATGGTATTTTAAAAGGATTGCAAAAATTGAATTTAGTGCCGTAAAAAGTCTTAAGAATATCATATAAAACTTTAGTTAAGATATAAAGAAATCATTCGCAATTTCCTATTTTCAGTAGTTTTCTGTGGTATACTATTTCAGAAAGCTTTTGAGAAAAATCAATTTAAATAAAAAAGCACCCTACTCATTTGTTATCTAAACGTACCTTCTTTTCTAAAAGAGTGTTTGATAGATGGTTAGAATGGAGTAGTTAAACCTACTAAGGAGGCACCTAAAGTGACTGATAAAAAAACATTTTATATTACAACACCTATTTACTATCCAAGTGGAAAATTGCATATTGGAAATGCCTATTCAACAATTGCGTGTGATGTTATGGCACGATACAAAAGAATGCAAAACTTTGATGTTTTCTATTTGACAGGTAGCGATGAGCATGGCCAAAAAATTGAAAATAAAGCCCAAGAATTAAACATTACGCCTCAAAAGTATGTCGACCAAATGGCTGAAGACATGCAAAAATTATGGAAATTATTAGAAATTAGCAATGATAAATTCATCCGCACAACTGATCCTACACATGAAAAAGCTGTCGCAGATATTTTTGAACATTTTTTAGCCCAAGGAGATATTTATCTTGATGAATATGAAGGCTGGTACTCTGTTCCAGATGAAACGTTCTATACTGAAACACAATTAGTGGATATTGAACGTGATGACCAAGGCACTATCATTGGCGGGAAATCACCAGATAGTGGACATCCGGTAGAGTTGATTAAAGAGGAGTCTTATTTCTTTAGAATGAGTAAATATGCGGATCGTTTATTGGCTTACTACAATGAACATCCAGATTTCATTCAACCTGAATCGCGTAAAAATGAGATGATTAACAATTTTATCAAACCTGGCTTGGAAGATTTAGCTGTTTCACGCACGACATTTACTTGGGGTGTTAAAGTACCAAGTAATCCGAAACACGTCATTTACGTGTGGATCGATGCATTGGCAAACTACATTACTGCACTTGGCTACGGCACAGATGATACATCATTATTTGATAAATTCTGGCCAGCAGATGTGCACATGGTCGGAAAAGAAATTATTCGTTTCCATACGATTTATTGGCCAATCATGTTAATGGCTCTGGACTTGCCATTGCCTAAAAAAATATTTGGACATGGCTGGTTGTTAATGAAAGAGGGCAAAATGTCTAAATCTAAAGGGAACGTTGTCTATCCAGAAATGCTAGTAGAGCAATATGGACTAGATGCTTTGCGTTATTATTTGATGCGTGAAGTAACTTTTGGAAGCGATGGCGTGTTCACTCCAGAAGACTTTGTCTCTCGTGTGAATTACGATTTAGCAAATGACTTAGGGAACTTACTCAATCGTACAATTGCGATGATCAACAAGTATTTTAATGGAGAAGTTCCTAAATATTCAGGAAACGTTACAGAATTCGATGCTATCTTAAAAGAAACAGCAGAAAAAGTTTGTGTGGATTACCAAAATGAAATGGAAAATATGCAATTTAGCAGTGCATTAAGCCATGTTTGGGTATTGATTTCACGTGCTAATAAATACATTGATGAAACTGTGCCATGGAAATTAGCAAAAGAAGAAGATAAGAAAGATGAATTAGCGAGTGTAATGGTTCATTTAGCAGAAACGCTTCGTATTTCAGCTGTGTTATTGCAACCCTTCTTGACTCACGCACCTAAAGAAATTTTTGCTCAATTAGGAGTTGAAGGAGAATTTGCTGGAAACTGGTCAACCGTTCAGTTTGGCTCATTCCCTGAAAATACTACGGTAATCAAAAAAGGTACGCCTATTTTCCCACGTTTAGATATAGATGTGGAAGTTGCGTACATTAAAGAGCAAATGGCTGGCGTTCCTGATCAACAAGAGCAAGAAGCTGAAGAGGAAACGAAATGGGATCCTTCAGAAACTGTTTTAGCGTCAACAAAAGAGAAACAAATTAAGTACGACGATTTTGATAAAGTCGAATTAAAAGTTGCTGAAGTAATCGACTGTCAAAAAGTAGAAGGAGCAGATAAGCTCTTGAAATTCCGTTTAGATGCTGGGGATGAAGGTCATCGTCAAATTCTTTCTGGTATTGCAGAGTGGTATCCGAATCCAGAAGCTTTGATTGGCAAAAAAGTTGTAATCGTTGCGAACTTGAAACCACGTAAAATGCGCGGAGAGGTCAGTCAAGGAATGATCTTGTCAGCTGAAAAAGACGGAAAACTACAAATTATTGAAGCGCCGAGTGAAGCCCCAAATGGATCTGAAGTTGCTTAAAATCCTATAAAACGAATACCCTGCTGGAAACTCATTTAGCAGGGTGTTTCTGTTAAATAAGAACAAGAAAGGACGATACGATGTTGTTTGATACGCATACACATATTAATGCAGAAGAATTTGATCATGAAGTTCCAGAAACTGTACAGCGCGCACTTGAAAGTGATGTGAGTAAAATGGCTGTAGTAGGGTTTGATACTGAAACGATCGAAAAGTCGTTAGCTTTAAGTAAGGAATACAAAGAAATTTATAGTATTATTGGTTGGCACCCTACTGAAAGCTATTTGTATACTGAACAAATTGAAGAGAAATTGTACCATCAATTGCAATTACCAAAAGTTGTGGCTATGGGAGAGATGGGCTTGGATTATCACTGGGACACTTCTCCAAAAGATGTTCAAAAGGATGTCTTTCATAGACAAATGCAAATTGCCCGAGAGCTGAACATGCCTATTAGTATTCATATGAGAGATTCAATTGAAGATACGTATAAAATCCTGAAAAAAGAACATGTTGAAGATATTGGCGGTATTATGCACAGTTTTAGTGGCGATACATTATGGATGGAACGTTTCTTAGACTTAGGCATGCACATTTCTGTAAGTGGTGTTATCACGTTTAAAAATGCGCCTGAAGTAAGAGAAGTAGCTAAAGCTGCGCCGTTTGATAAATTATTGATTGAAACAGATGCACCTTACTTAGCTCCCATGCCTTATAGAGGAAAACGTAACGAACCGGCTTATGTGAGGTTTGTAGCGGAAGAAGTGGCTAAGCAGAGAGGCATTAGTTATGAAGAAGTGGCTCAACAAACCATGCAAAATGCCAATCGCTTGTTTAGGTTAGCTTAATGGAAAAAATAAAAGAAATTATAGTTGTTGAGGGCCGCGATGATACAAGACGTATTTTGGAATCGGTTGAAGCAGACACGATTGAAACGAATGGTTCAGCTATTGACGAAGAAACGTTGAAATTAATAAGAAAAGCCCACGAAACAAGAGGTGTTATTGTTTTTACAGATCCTGACTTTCCGGGTGAAAAAATCCGGAAAATCATTTCGCAAGCTGTTCCCGGAGTGAAACACGCTTTTTTGACAAAAGATGAGGCTAGAGCAAAGGGTAAGGGCAGCTTAGGTATTGAACATGCTTCACCTGAAGCGATACGCACAGCACTATCAAAGTGTTACACCGAAACCATAGCTAAAGAGTCGCTCATCTCACAAGAATTGTTAATGGATGCTGGCTTGATTATGGGGCCTTTTGCTCGAAAGAGACGAACAAAACTGGGTGAAAAACTTAATATTGGTTACACTAATGGAAAACAACTTCAAAAGAGATTGCAAATGTTTCAAATCTCACCTGAAGAAGTTGTAACAGTGATGCAACAAATTTTGGAGGAAGAAAATGACAACACGTAAAGATATTGCAACCCCATCAAGAACCAAAGAAATAATGGAGAAATACGGTTTTTCAGTAAAGAAAAGTTTAGGCCAAAATTTTATTGTGGATCCTAACATTTTAAGCAACATTGTAGCAGTAGCTAATATCGATAAAAATACAAATGTTATTGAAGTTGGTCCTGGAATAGGCGCTTTAACGGAACATCTTGCAAGAGCGAGTAAGGAAGTTATTGCTTTTGAAATTGATAATCGTTTACTACCAGTATTAGCGGATACCTTAAGTCCGTATGAGAATGTTTCAATTGTTCATAGTGATGTGTTGAAAATCAATTTACAAAAAACCTTGCCAGAAATGATCGATTTAGAGGAACCTTTAGTTGTAGTAGCTAATTTACCTTACTACATTACAACACCTATTATTATGCATTTTTTAGAGACACCTGTTCGAATCGATGGTTTAACGATCATGATGCAAAAGGAAGTAGCCGAAAGAATAACAGCTGCTCCCGGCAGCAAAGCTTATGGATCGTTGTCTATTGCTATTCAGTATTATATGGAAGCTGAAGTCGCTTTTATTGTTCCTAAGACAGTCTTTGTACCTCAACCAAATGTTGACTCTGCTATTATTAAGCTAACAAGAAGAGAGACACCAAGTGTAATAGTTAAGAATGAAAAGTCTTTTTTTGCACTTGTTCGTTCGGCTTTTGTGCAAAGACGGAAAACACTTTGGAATAATTTATTGATCAGATACGGCAAAGAAGAAACTACTAGAGAAAAATTAACCCAAGCATTAGAAGTCGCAGGCATTGATCCAAAGCGTCGTGGGGAAACATTAAACTTAGAAGAATTCGCCCGTTTATCAGATGCAATCGATGAAATTGTATTAAAATAAGATTAATTTTTATTAACTTTAAAGAGCTAGGTCAGTTGTACCAATGGTTTTTGAAGTTGATAATATGAGAGAATTATTATTTGTACCAAAGGTTTCCTTGTGGTATACTTGTAAAATTTCATTCTGTATGGTATAATGGCATCAGACGAGTGAGGTGAATCTGATGCCAAGTACATTAGCAGACATTAAAGAAAGCTTAGATGATCATTTAGGTAAAAAGATTATGTTGACCGCGCAAGCTGGTCGTAAGAAAAAAACCGAACGCAAAGGTATTTTAGCAGACACATATCATTCTGTGTTTGTGGTTGAGCTAGACCAAGATGAAAATGCATTTGAACGTGTCTCATATAGTTATACAGATGTTTTAACTCAATCTGTAGAAATTGAATTTATTGAAGAAGAAAAACGTCAATTAGCTTAATTATTAAAAGAGAATAGAAAACAGTTGACGAGCTATAAATTGCTCGTTTTTTTGTACCATCAAAAGAGAATTGATATTTTTTTAGTGTGGGGGATTATTAAAAATGGGGAATATTCATCATATAGAATTAAACGTTTCTGATTTAGAAAACTCTATTGGTTTTTGGGGCTGGTTTTTAGAGGAATTAGGCTACCAACCTTTTCAAGTTTGGGATGAAGGAAGAAGCTGGAAAAAAGAGGAATCGTATTTAGTATTTGTTCAAACAAAAGAACAGTTTATTTCTGAAGGTTACCATAGAGGACGTACAGGTCTGAATCATTTAGCATTTCAGGCAAAGTCCCGGCAGCAAGTAGACAATCTAGCAAAAAAACTAGAAGAAAAAGGGATTAAAATTTTGTATAAAGACCAACACCCATTTGCTGGTGGAAAACAACATTATGCAGTGTTTTTTGAAGATCCAGATAGAATTAAAGTAGAATTTGTAGCCCCTATTACATAGAAAAAGAAAAGAACTGAGACGAAATGTTTCAGTTCTTTTTTTATTGATCTAAGTAGTTTATGTGTAATTAACCTATTAATAAGTCAATAACTTGCCTTTTTTTTAATATTTAAATTAAATTATGACTTTCATGCTTTTCAAATGTTTTTATTTAAGCTAGTATGTTCTACAGACAATACAAATACTGAGGAAAGGAGTGAAATGTAAATGGAGATCATAGAAAAGGCTCCTGCTAAAATTAATTTAAGTTTAGATGTTTTGCATAAAAGAGAAGATGGTTACCATGAAATGAAGATGGTAATGACTTCAGTTGATTTGGCAGATCGCATAGTGCTAAAAACAATTGAAGGAGATCGAATTGTTATTCACTCAACTAATGGTTTTTTGCCCTTAGACCAAAGAAATCATGCTTATAAAGCAGCAAAGTTGTTAAAAGATACCTACCATATTGAAAAAGGCGTCGATATTACTATAGAAAAAAATATTCCAATCGCTGCTGGTTTAGCCGGTGGTAGCAGTGATGCGGCTGCTACTTTAAGAGGACTGAATCGTTTGTGGAATTTAAAGTTAACAAAAGAGGAGCTAGCTACTCTAGGAGAAGAAATTGGTTCAGATGTACCTTATTGTATTTATGGTGGAACCGCGTATGCTACAGGTCGTGGTGAAAAAATTCAACAAATAAAAGATATCCCTCAGTGCTGGGTAGTGTTAGTTAAGCCTAAAAAAGGCATATCGACCTGGACTGTTTTTGAAAATCTTTCATTTGAACAATTGGTTCATCCGGAAATCCCTCAGATGTTGACTGCTATTGAAGCCGATGATTACAGCCAAATGGTTAATAGTACTGGTAATGCCTTAGAAACTGTATCAGCTGTAAAGCAACCCGATATTAAGCGAATCAAAAAGAAGATGATTCAATTTGGAGCAGATGCTGCTTTGATGAGCGGTAGTGGCCCTACAATTTATGCTTTATGTAAGAAGTATTCTAAAGCTCAGCGAGTGTATAATGGCTTAAAAGGATTTTGTAATGAAGTTTACTTAGTGCGAACACTAAAATAAACTAAAAAAATGAAGTTCAAAGATGTGAAAATCTCTCTTATTTTGATAAGAGAAGTTCATGTCTTTTTTTCTTGACGCGCAATGTAGATAATGATAAGCTACATAAGGAATTTCAAATAGTAATGATTACGATTTGAAGAAGAGAGCTAACTAAAAAGCAGCCAATTTAAGTATTAGATGAATATAAAGGAGATATGTGTTCGATGAATAAGAAAAAGAGAATCGTGTTAATGACACTAGCATCTATAATGATGCTGCTAGTAATAGGGTGTGGAAATCAGGAAAGCACACAACAAGGAACAGATAAATTAAATGTAGTGACAACTTTCTATCCAATGTATGACTTTACAAAGAATGTTGCTGGAGATGAAGCTGAAGTAACCTTATTATTAGAAGCCGGGACAGATACTCATGGTTATGAACCGAGTGCAAAAGAAGTTGCCGCTATTTCAGATGCGGATGTATTTGTTTACAATAGTGAGGAAATGGAAGTATGGGTTTCAAGTGTTTTAGAGAGTATAAATACAGAAAATACAGTGATTGTTAATGCAAGTGAAGGCATTTCATTTTTGGAATCAACAGAAGAAGATCATCATGACGAAAATGAAGAAGAAGGCCATCACCATGAAGTTGATCCTCATATTTGGTTAGATCCTGTGCTTGCTCAAGAGGAAGTAACGACTATCAAAGAAGGATTGGTTGCTGCAGATCCAGAAAACGAAGAAATATATGAAACAAATGCAACTCAGTACAATGAAAAGTTACAGGCACTGGATCAAGAGTTTACTAATGCCTTTAGTGACGCAACGAGTCGTGTTTTTGTGACTCAACATGCAGCTTTTGCGTACTTAGCGAATCGCTATGATCTGGAACAAGTTTCAATTGCTGGAATTTCAACCGAAGAAGAACCAAGCCCCGCTAAATTGGCTGAATTACAAGATTATATAAATGCGAATGATATCCATTACATTTACTATGCAGAAACATCTTCTAGCAAAATTGCAGAAACACTCGCTAATGAAACAGGTACAGAGTTAGAAATTTTAAATCCAATTGAAGGCATTACAACTGAGGATCAAGAAAAAGGGACAGACTATATTCAATTAATGAAAAATAATCTAGCTGCGCTTCAAAAAAGTATTCATTAAGGAAATGGGTGTAATAAACCTTTCCTATAGACAAAAGAAAGAAGGGGTATTCATGCATTACGTTGAAGTAAAGGACTTATCTTTTTATTATGATGAAGAACCGGTTTTGGAAAACATTTCTTTTACGGTTGATCCAGGCGAATTTGTTATGCTGACAGGAGAAAATGGTGCGGCAAAATCTACGTTATTGCGCAATATTTTAGGTTTGCTGCAACCAACGAAAGGAACGGCTAAAATTTCTGCTGTAAATAAAAGAAATGAACCTTTAGCAATTGGCTACATTCCACAACAAGTGGCCTCATTTAATGCTGGTTTTCCTAGTACGGTATTGGAGTTGGTTCGATCCGGTCGTTACCAAAGAGGAAAATGGTTCAAGCGTTTAGATGCAGAAGACCATATACATGTTGAACGCTCATTGAAATCAGTTGGTATGTGGGATTTACGCCATAAAAAAATTGGAGAACTTTCTGGGGGACAAAAGCAGCGTATTTCGTTAGCCCGTATTTTTGCTACAGATCCAGATTTATTTGTTTTAGATGAACCCACCACTGGTATGGATCTAGACTCCAGAACAGAGTTTTACGAATTATTAAAACACAATAGTGAATTTCATGGCAAAGGTATTCTAATGGTAACGCATGATCATGAAGACATAAAAAAATATGCGGATAGACATATTCAGCTTATCCGAAAGGAGGATTCACCATGGAGATGTTTTTCTATGGATTCATGCAGCGAGCATTCCAATCTGCATTCTTAATTGCTGTTATTGCCCCTATTCTAGGATTATTTTTAGTTCTTAGAAGGCAATCATTGATGGCAGACACATTATCGCACATTTCTTTAGCTGGGATTGCGTTAGGATTATTTTTAAATATCAATCCAACCTTTATGACTTTAGTTGTCGTAGTGATTGCAGCTGTAATCATTGAGTATCTAAGTATGCTGTACAAGTCTTATTCAGAAATTTCTATCGCTATCTTAATGTCTGCTGGAATGTCCGTAGCACTTGTTTTAATGAGTTTGAGTAGTGGTGGATCCACGACTACTATTCAACAATACTTGTTTGGTTCAATTGTGACGATCAGTCAACAACAGATTTACTTGTTAGTGGCCCTATTTGTCATTGTTGTGGGTTTGTTTTTAGTCTTTCGTAGACCAATGTATGTGTTAACCTTTGATGAAGATACTGCTTTTACAGCGGGTTTACCAGCACGGATGATGTCAATTCTTTTTAATGTAATCACGGGAGTTACTATTGCAGTTGTCATGCCTATTGCAGGAGCTTTACTAGTATCAGCTATTATGATTCTGCCAGCAGCTATTGCTATGCGCATTAGTAAAAGTTTTTATTGGGTCATTCTTGCAGGCATTCTTGTAGGTATCGTAGGAATGTTTTCAGGTTTAACGGTCTCCTATCAATGGGGCACTCCACCAGGCGCGACGATTACCTTAGTATTTATCGTTATTTTTATCCTTACAACAGGAACAATGAAAATCGTGCAGCAGATGAAATACAAAAAAAGCCGTTCTTAAGGAATAGAAAATAGGCAAAAGGATTGAGAATTTTCTTGGTCCTTTTTTTTTCGCAAATTAAAAGAAAGTGAATGCGAAGGTTCGTGTTTTTTTTTATGAGAAAACCTTAACAAAAACGAATGTTTTTATAATAATACTTAAAAAGCTACCTTTTTATATGAAAAACACGTATAATGATGTTTGATAGAACTAATGACCTGGCAAAACCTAATAAAATGAAACTATAGAAAAGGTGAAAATAATGAAAATAAAAAGAAGTGAACGATTGATCGACATAACGCGTTATATGCTGGAGAGACCGCATACGTTAGTGTCACTTACCTATTTTGCGAACCGCTACGACTCTGCTAAATCTTCTATTAGTGAAGATTTAAGTATAGTGAAAAAAACATTTAGAGAACGAGGCACAGGAACTTTGGAAACAGTCCCTGGAGCAGCAGGAGGGGTGCGCTACATACCCGAAATTGCAGCAGATGAAGCTGAAGAATTTGTAAAAGAAATGTGTGAACGTTTATCTGAATCAGATCGGCTACTACCAGGCGGCTACGTTTATTTATCTGATTTACTTGGACAACCAAGTGTTTTACGTCAAGTCGGGAAAATTATTGCAACGAAGTATTTAGAACAACCGATTGATGCTGTAATGACAGTGGCGACAAAAGGGGTTCCAATTGCTCAAGCAGTATCAACATACTTGAATGTACCATTTGTTATTGTGCGTAGGGATTCTAAAATAACAGAAGGTTCTACTGTAAGTGTGAATTATGTTTCTGGATCGTCTGATCGTGTTGAAAAGATGGAATTATCTAAACGCAGCTTAAAACGTGGATCTCGAGTATTGATTGTAGATGACTTCATGAAAGGCGGCGGTACGGTTAACGGTATGAAGAGCTTGATTGAAGAATTTGAAGCTGAGCTGGTGGGCATCACAGTTTTTGCTGAATCTACTTTTAGTGGTAATAGAATGGTAGATGAGTATACGTCTCTTTTATGTGTAGACGATGTGAATGTTCGCGAAAAAACAATTCATGTACAACCAGGAAACTATTTTACCAACTAAAGAATAGCGAGGATAAAGGTGAGTCTAGTACCTTTGTTCTCGCTATTTTTAATTGGTTTTTTATTTCTTATTTTTTACTTGTAACAGAAGTGTAAGCTATCTCATATATATTACTTCTTGAAAACTGATTATGTATAAGCTATCATAAAATAGGAGACTTTGTAGTAAAAAGTCTTAGCTTAATTAAACTAAAATGAACAATAAAAAAAGAACAAAATAAGATAGGAGTTTATATAATGCCACAACGTTATGCAGTGATATTAGCAGCAGGACAAGGTTCAAGAATGAAATCTAAGTTATACAAAGTGTTGCACCCGGTTGCAGGTAAACCAATGGTTGGACATGTAGTAAGTCAAGTTGAAGCTATAGGCGCAGATAAAATCGTAACGATTGTTGGAGTGGGCGCTGAGAAAGTAAAAGATTATCTTGGCTCGCGTTCTGAATACGCTATTCAATCTGAACAGTTGGGAACGGGACATGCTGTTATCCAGGCTGAAGAATTATTAAAAGACAAAGAAGGAACGACATTGGTTATTTGTGGAGATACACCGCTATTAACTGCTGAAACGTTAACGCATTTATTTGATAATCATCAAGAGCAAGGAGCAAAAGCAACTATTTTAACGGCACATGCAGAAAATCCTACTGGATATGGTCGAGTGATTCGTAATGAACTAGGAAATGTCGAGAAAATAGTGGAACAAAAAGATGCGAGTTCAGAAGAATTACAAGTACAAGAAATCAATACTGGAACCTATTGTTTTGATAATCAATTATTATTTGACGCTCTTAAACAAGTTGGGAATGATAATGTTCAAGGGGAGTACTACTTACCAGATGTAATTGAGATATTAAAAAAACAAGAATACGTCGTTTCGGCTTATAAAATGGATAACGAAGAAGAAGCGTTAGGTGTAAATGATCGGATTGCTTTAGCTGAAGCAACAAGATTAATGCGAAGCCGTATCAATAAAAAACATATGCAAAATGGGGTTACTTTTATTGACCCGGCAACAACGTATATTGATAGTGACGTAGAAATTGGTTTGGATACAGTTATAGAAGCAGGTGTTAGCCTTAAAGGGACTACCACTATTGGAGAAGATTGTTTTATTGGTTCAAATTCTGAAGTTTCAAATAGCAAAATCGGGAACAATGTTCGTGTAACAAGTTCCACTATCAAAGATTCTGAGATGTCTGCTAATAGCAATATTGGACCTTACAGTCATTTGCGTCCAAATAGCAAAATTGGAAATTCTGTTCATATTGGAAACTTTGTTGAAATCAAAAATGCGACAATTGCGGAAGATACTAAAGTAGGTCATTTAACGTATATTGGTGATGCTGATTTAGGGAAAAATATTAATGTAGGTTGCGGGACTATTTTTGTTAATTATGATGGAAAAAACAAACATCGTACAACTGTTGGAGATAATGTGTTTGTAGGCTGTAATGCTAACTTGATTGCACCTATCACAATTGAAGAGAATGTTTACATTGCTGCGGGTTCAACGATAACTAAAGATGTTCCTACTGAATCACTTGCGATTGCACGGACTCGTCAAGAGAATAAACTGAACTATTTTGACCGTTTGTCACATTAAAAGTTGAATAAAAACTCTTTAAATACTTGATTTTTAGGTGAGAAGTATCTACTATTAATATGATATGTAGTAAATAATTTGTAAATAAAGAAAGTGGAGGTCACTATGTCAGAACATTATTTTGATCCAAAGTTAAAGATTTTTGCGTTAAACTCTAATAAGCCATTAGCAGAAAAAATTGCCAAATCGGTTGGAGTAGAATTAGGAAAACTATCTGTGGATCAATTCAGCGATGGAGAAATTAGAATCAATATTGAAGAAAGTATTCGTGGAGCTCATGTTTATATCATTCAATCAACATCAAGACCTGTAAATGATAATTTAATGGAATTATTGATTATGATTGATGCTTTAAAACGTGCCAGTGCAGCAACGGTTAATATCGTTATGCCTTATTATGGTTATGCAAGACAAGACCGTAAAGCTCGTTCTAGAGAACCCATCACTGCGAAACTTGTTGCTAATATGATTACAGCTGCTGGAGCTGATCGCATGCTGACACTAGACTTACACGCTGCTCAAATTCAAGGCTTTTTCAATATGCCTGTTGATCACTTGGTAGGTGCCCCTCTTTTAGCAAGTTATTTCTTATCAAAAGGAATCGCTACGGAAGCAGAAGACGTAGTTGTTGTTTCGCCAGATCATGGTGGCGTAACTCGTGCACGTAAATTAGCTGAGTTCTTAAAAGCTCCAATTGCTATTATTGACAAACGTCGTCCTAAAGCAAATGTGGCGGAAGTGATGAACATCATTGGCAACGTAAAAGGTAAAAAATGTATTTTAATTGATGATATGATCGATACTGCAGGAACCATTACGTTAGCTGCCCAAGCTCTTTCTGAAGCTGGAGCTACAGAAGTTTATGCCTGCTGTACACATCCTGTTTTATCAGGTCCAGCCATTGAACGCATTCAAAATTCAGTGATCAAACAATTGATTGTTACGGATTCAATTTATCTTCCTGAAGATAAAAAAATTGATAAGATTGTTGAAGTAAGTGTCAGCAATCTATTGGGTAGTGCTATTATGCGTATCCATGAAAACAAGTCTGTTAGTCCGTTATTTGAAGCAAAATATACAGGTGTAGTAGAATAAGTTAGCCTATTCTTATAATCAAATGAATTGAAGAAATGTGATAAGGAAAAAGAAGTTTTCTTATCACATTTTTTGATGTAAAAGACAGAGTTAACTAGATTAATCTAAAACTACTTCAAGTACACTATCCTTAACGCAGTAGCTTCTTAGTAAAAATTCAGAGAAGTGGAGTCAAAAGATATGAAAAAATTTAAAGATCATTTAGAATTGGTTCGTCCTTTTGATGGTATAATTATTATCCTATTATTATTAGGATCATTTATACCACTTGTCATCTTTGGTCAGTCTACAAAAAATCTAGATGAAAATAGCTCTATTTATGCTGTAGTATCTATTGATGGTGAACCAGTTAAAGAAATAGAATTAACAGAAAATACCCCCCAAGAATCATTTACTTTTTATCCAGCAGAAGGACAATACAATATTGTTGAAGTTGATGGAACAAAAATTCGTAATAAAGAAGACAATAGCCCAGATCAAATTGCTGTGAAAACAGGTTGGATCAGTAAACCTGGTGAAACGGCAATATGCTTGCCACATAAATTGATTATTGAAATCAAAGCCAAAGATGATTCGAATGAAACGGATGATGATGTGATTATTCCGCTTTAACGAAAATGGTTCACAACGACTAGATAATAGTCGTTGTGAACTATTTTTTATGCATTTAAAAAGTTTTTATGTATATTAACTGTATATAATTAAGTTTAACTGTATTAATTTGCAATTTAATGCGTGTAGAAGTATACTATACGCATTATCTAATAGTTTAAAAACTTAAAAGTGAAAAGGAGTTTGGGTATGGATTCTATGATTAAAGAAGTACATAAAACAGAAAGTCTTTTGGCTTTGCAGAAATTGATTGCTATACCATCTGTGAATACTTCAGATGGTATGACAAACCCACCTTTTGGAAAAGCGATTGAAGATTGTTTGACAGAAGCATTAGTGATTTGCGAAGAATTGGGAATGACCACCTATCATGATCCAGCGGGTTTTTACGGTTACGCTGATTATGGTCAAGGAGAAGAATTGGTAGGAATCCTTTGTCATTTGGATGTGGTACCAGAAGGAAATTTAACTTTATGGAAAACTAATCCTTTTGAAGGTGTAGTGAAGGATGGCGTTATCTATGGTCGTGGAAGTCAAGACGATAAAGGTCCTACAATTGCTGCCTTATATGCATTTAAAGCAGTGGTTGATGCAGAATTAACCTTTAATAAACGAATCCGATTTATTTTTGGTACAGATGAAGAGACCCTTTGGCGTTGTATGGATCAGTACAACTTGAACGAAGAAGCACCGACAATGGGCTTTGTTCCTGATGGTGTCTTTCCTTTAACTTACGCAGAAAAAGGGTTGCTACAGGCTAAGTTAATAGGGCCTGGAAGTAACAATCTTGCTTTACATTGCGGTGAAGCATCAAATGTTGTTCCGGGAAAAGCGAGTTATACCGGTCAAGATGCAAACGAAATTGCCGAAACGCTAAAAGAATTAGGAATAGATTATGTACTAGCTAATCAAATGATTACTGTAAATGGAAAAGCGGTTCATGCAAGTACAGCCGAACTGGGAATTAATGCTATAAATAAACTAGCTCAAGGTTTAGCCGCTCATTACACTCATCCGGTAATAAATTTTCTAGCAGAAAAAGTTGCAAATGAAACAAATGGCTTTAGTATCTGTGGAGAAGTTAAAGACGCATTAACTGGAGAATTAACGTTTAATGTAGGGAGTGTTCACATAGATGAAGCAAGTTCTGAGATTGTTTTAGACTTGCGAATTCCTGTCAAGTACACAATAGAAGGCATAGCTTCACTAGTGGAGAAAACAGCCAATGAATACAAATTGGTTTATGAGGAATATGATGCTGTTCCATCATTGTATATTCCGAAAGAAAGTCCGCTCGTTCAAACGTTAATGGCTATCTATCGTGATAAAACAGGCGACTTATCTGAACCAACTACTAGTGGCGGAGCAACTTATGCTCGGAAAATGACCAATATGGTAGCTTTTGGTGCTCACTTCCCGTATACAAAAAGCCTAGCTCATCAAGAGAATGAAGGTATGAAGTTAGAAGAGTTGTATTTAGCGATGGACATTTATGCAGAAACAATTGCTCAATTATGTTGTAAATAAAAATAAAAAGGAACGGAGTCGAGAAAAATTCTCAACTCCGTTCCTTTTATTAATAAAGATTAGTTTTCTTTTTCCAAAGCTTCAAATGCATCGGCAGTAATTTTTTTTAATGTAGATGCAGATAAATTCATTTTGTCCATTTCAGAATCATTTAGTGGAATCTCGATAACGCGTTGGATTCCCTGTCTGTTAATGATTGCTGGAGCACCAATGAATACATCATTTTGTCCATATTCACCGTTTAAGTGAACTGAAAGAGGCAACACAGCATTTTCATCATTGAAGATAGCTTTTGTAATCCGAGCAAGTGACACAGCAATACCGTAGAACGTAGCACCCTTTTTCTGAATAATATTGTAAGCAGAATCTCTTACGCTAAAGAATACATCAACAAGAGCTTTTTCGTCAGTCTCTGGATTATCTTTGATCCACTCATTGATGCTTAGTCCAGCAATGTTTGCATGAGACCATACTGGGAACTCTGTATCTCCGTGTTCGCCTAAAATATAACTATGAACGTTACGTGTATCAACGCCTGTTAATTCAGCGATAGCTTGACGGAAACGAGCGGTATCCAGTGAAGTACCTGATCCAATTACGCGGCTCTTAGGAAGTCCAGAAAATTTCCAAGTTGCATAAGTCAATATATCTACAGGATTTGTTGCTACTAAGAAGATACCATCAAAGCCACTATCCATTACTTGACCAACTAAGCTTTTGAAAATTCTTAGGTTTTTTTGTACTAAGTCTAATCGAGTTTCACCTGGCTTTTGAGCTGCACCAGCTGTAATTACAACGATATCTGCGTCATGGCAGTCGCTATAACTTGCTGAGTAGATTTTTTTAGGAGAAGTAAATACTAAAGCATCTGATAAATCAATAGCATCTCCTTCTGTTTTGTTTGTATCGATATCGATGATTCCTAATTCTTGAGCAATATTTTGAGTTACTAGGGCAAAGGCATAACTAGAACCAACTGCTCCATCTCCAATTAAAATTACTTTTTGGTGGTCTTTTACTTCTTGTTTAGTCATGATGCAACAAACTCCTTTATAAATATTATTCTTACTAAAGATAGTGTAACACTTAACAAACTTTTTGTAAATCGAAATTTAAAAAATAAACAAAACTAACAGAAACTGATTAATAGGCTTTTTTTTCGAAAAAATTATGTGAAAAAAATCTATTTGTTTACATAAATCAGGTTCAAATGTCTAGGTTTATTAATTAAAGCGTTCGGCCGAAACAAATAGTAGAAAAACGAAAGTCTTTTGTATACTTTCGCTTACATCATATAACTAAAGTGTAGTATTTCAAAGCAAAAAGTGATGAATAGATGATAATTTGAAAATAAAAAGATTAAATTCATTGAATTTTTTTTAAAAAACCAATGGTAGTAAGAGAGATAGGGCAATAATAATGGCCGAACGATCAGTACGTAATAGAATGAGAGAATGAAAATTTTGATGGGAAAGTCTGTAAGTCTTTTGAAAAGATTTAGACATAAAGATTAGAGAAAACCCATAGAACTGTGGTATACTATATGAAATTGTTACTGGACGAATTTTTTTCGTGCGGCGCTTTTTTGCGTAAAAAATGCTTAGTATCCATTGAATGGATAAAAAGAATGGATAAAAAAAGAAATGTGAAATAATCAACTGGAGTGTACTAAATAATGAAAATGATAGTTGGCTTGGGAAACCCTGGCGCAAAATATAAAAACACAAAACACAATATTGGTTTTATTGCAGTGGATGAATTTGCGATTCAGCACAAAATGGAGTTTAGTAAAACGAAATTTGAATCACTGTATGCAGAAGCGTTTGTTGGAACTGAAAAAGTTCTTTTAGTAAAACCGCAAACATTTATGAATGATTCGGGAAGAGCTGTTCGTCAGTTAATGGATTATTTTAATGTGGAAGTAAAGGACTTAGTTATTATTTATGATGATTTAGATTTGCCTGTTGGAAAATTACGCTTGCGTCAAAAAGGTAGTGCAGGCGGACACAATGGGATTAAGAGTATTATTCAACACATAGATACAGCAGACTTCAACCGTATTCGAATTGGAATCGATCGTCCAGTGGGGAAACAAACTGTTGTACAGCATGTATTAAGTGGTTTTCCTAAAAGTCAGCACGAAGAACTGTTGATTACGATCAAGGATAGTGTAGCAGCGCTAGAGTATTGGATAGAAGGACATCCGTTTTTAGAAGTTATGAATCAATTTAATAAAAAAAAGAACGCATAAAAAACAGAAAATGTGAAACTAAAAAAAGTAGTGAAGCCCAGAAAATTCTGAGCTTCTTTTGTTCAGTTTAATGATCTGTTTGTAAATAAAAAAATAGATTGGAAGGAGCTCTTACAGTGGGAGATATAAAAAAAATACTAGCTGATGCGCCTGATGTTAAAGCTTTGCTAGATCAACTAGAGCAACATCAATCACAATTGATAACAGGATTATCTGGTTCAGCAAGAACGTTAGTCCTGAGTACGTTAGTAGCAGAAAAGAAAAAGCCATTTATTATTGTGACGCATAATTTATTTCATGCCAATCAGTTGATGGAAGATTTTGCAGATTGGGTACCTGAAGACCGACTACATCTTTTTCCGGTTGATGAAATGATCTATGCAGAAATGTCTGTAGCTTCACCTGAGGCAAGAGCTGAACGAGTAGCAACATTAGATTTTTTGTTATCTGAAAAATTTGGTGTTGTGATTGTACCTCTTGCGGGTGTGCGTAAATTATTGCCGCCAAAAGAAATATGGCAGGCCGCACAATTTACAATCAAACAAGGAGGGGAACTGGATTTAACTCATTTATCTCAGCGATTAGTAGATATGGGCTATACTCGCCAACAATTAGTGAATAGTCCTGGTGAATTTAGTATTCGCGGTGGAATTGTCGATATTTATTCTTTAACCGAAGAATTTCCAATTCGGATTGACTTGTTTGATACTGAAATTGATTCGTTGCGTTATTTTGATGCTGCTACACAACGTTCCATTCAAACAATTGAAAAAGCAACTATTCTTCCCGCAACAGATACCGTTTATACCAAAGAACAATTAACGGCTGCAGCACCTAAATTTAGTAAAGCTGTCGAAAGAAATCTGAGCTTAATACAAGATGCTTCCGAAAAACAAACGTTTATCAAGCAAATGACACCTATTTCAGATGCTTTCCAAAAAGGTGAACCAATTGATGAATTAACGATGTTTACAGATTTTATTTATCCTGAAAAAAATAGTGTATTGGATTACATGAGTAAAAAAGGAATTGTTGTGATGGATGAGTATCCTAGGATAATGGATACTGATCGTCGGTTAAGTGAAGAAGAAGCGGAATGGGTAATTAGTAAACTGAGTGAGCGACGCATTTTGCAAAATCAAGTCTTTTCAAATAATTTTCGTGATCAATTAAAAGCATTAAACACGAGTATCTTATACTTTGCAGTTTTTCAAAAAGGAATGGGAAATACTCGGTTTAATCACATTCATGCTTTTCAATATCGGAATATGCAGCAGTTTTTTGGTCAAATGCCGTTACTTAAAACAGAGATGGATCGTTGGATAAAACAAAAAAATACGATTATCATTATGGTGCCAAATACTGATCGAGCTAAAAAAGTACATCAAACGTTCAAAGATTTTGAAATTACGAGTAAAATAGTCAAGCCTGCTAGGCTTGAACTTGAAAAAGTGCAAATCGTTGAAGGGTATGTTCAGTCAGGTTTTGAGATGCCGACAGATAAACTGGTAGTCATTACCGAACGAGAGCTATTCAATAAAGTCACTAAGAAAACTGCTAGACGCCAAACACTATCCAATGCAGAACGGTTGAAAAGTTACAGCGAACTGAATCCTGGGGATTACGTTGTCCATGTTAATCACGGGATTGGGAAATATACGGGAATGGAAACTCTTGAAATTGATGGCATTCATCAAGATTATATGTCGATCATTTATAAAGATGATGCGAAATTATTTATTCCTGTAACTCAACTTAATTTACTGCAAAAATATGTTTCTTCCGAAGCGAAAACGCCAAGAGTTAATAAATTAGGCGGAACAGAATGGGCTAAAACAAAGAAAAAAGTGGCGACTAAAATTGAAGACATCGCGGATGAACTCATTGAGCTATACGCTGCCCGAGAACAAGAAGTAGGGTATGCATTTTCTCCAGATGATGCCTATCAAGAGGAATTTGAGAATGCTTTTCCGTATACAGAAACAGATGATCAATTGCGTAGTACTGCTGAGATCAAACATGATATGGAACAGAAAAAACCAATGGATCGTTTACTCGTTGGTGATGTTGGATATGGTAAAACAGAAGTAGCAATGCGGGCAATTTTTAAAGCTGTTCAAGAAGGAAAACAAGCAGCCTTTTTAGTGCCAACAACTATTTTAGCGCAACAGCACTATGAAACGATGCTGCAACGCTTTGCTGATTTTCCGATTGAGATTGGTTTATTGAGTCGTTTCCGAACAAAAAAACAGCAGAATGAAACGATAGCAGGTCTAAAAAAAGGACAAGTTGATATTGTGGTCGGAACACACCGTATTTTATCAAAAGATATTGAATTTCAAGATATCGGTTTACTGATAGTAGATGAAGAACAACGATTTGGTGTGAAGCATAAAGAGAAATTAAAACAGTTAAAAGCGCAAGTGGATGTCCTAACCTTAACTGCAACACCTATTCCACGAACGCTTCATATGTCTATGCTAGGTGTAAGAGACTTATCTGTTATCGAAACTCCACCTGCAAATCGTTATCCGGTTCAGACATATGTAATGGAACAAAATCTAGGAGCAATACGTGAAGCTGTTGAACGAGAAATGGCACGTGGCGGACAAGTCTTTTATTTATATAATCGAGTAGCCACGATTGAGAAAAAAGTAGATGAACTACAACAGTTGATTCCAGACGCGAGAATCGGCTATGCCCATGGGCAAATGACAGAAGGACAACTTGAGAACACGTTGCTGCAATTTATTGAAGGGGAATACGACATGTTAGTCACCACTACGATCATTGAGACTGGTGTCGATATGCCCAATGTAAATACGTTGTTTGTAGAGAATGCAGATCATATGGGATTATCACAATTGTACCAATTGCGCGGTCGCGTAGGTAGAAGTAATCGTGTTGCATATGCCTACTTCTTGTATCAGCCAAATAAAGTGCTAAATGAAGTCAGCGAAAAAAGATTACAAGCGATTAAAGATTTTACTGAACTAGGCTCAGGATTTAAAATCGCCATGCGTGACTTATCGATTCGTGGTGCTGGAAACCTATTGGGAGCACAGCAACATGGGTTTATTGATTCAGTTGGATTTGATTTGTATTCAGAGATGTTAAGTGAAGCAGTAGCTCGTAAACGAGGGATAGACGCGAAAGAAGAAAAAACGCAAGTTGAAATTGATTTAGGAATCAACGCTTATCTACCAGGTACGTATATAGAAGATGAACGTCAAAAAATTGAAATTTACAAACGTATCCGAGAATTGAGATCACACGAACAATATGTAGAACTACAGGATGATTTAATTGATCGTTTTGGGGAGTACGCAGATGAAGTAGCAGACTTGTTAACGATTGGATTAATCAAAATGTACGGTGAACGTGCACTGATAGAAACAATCAAACGAACAGACGATGAAGTCGAGTTAACATTTTCTATTGTAGGTACTCAGTCGTTGCCTGCAGAAGAAGTGTTTAGATCGTTAAGTGAAGTGCCTTTAAGAGCAAATGTAGCTGTCAAGAAAGACCGTTTGATGGTTACGCTACAACTGAAAAAAGAACCAACCTACCAATGGTTGGGATATATTGAAAAGTTTGCCCAAAATATCGTTAGCTATCGTTTAAAAGAGGCTGACTAATCTTTGGCCATAAAAAGAATCGCAAATTGCTGATCTAAATCATATAAGTGAGGGCAGAAAATTGGGAAATCAACAAATGAAAAAAATGATGAATGGGGCGATCATTCTATCGGTAGCGGCTTTTATTGCCAAAATCTTAAGTGCCGTTTACCGTGTTCCTTTTCAAAATATGGTTGGGAATTCAGGATTTTATGTTTATCAACAAATCTATCCGATATACGGCATTGCAATGACTATAGCTTTAAGTGGATTTCCAATCTTCTTATCCAAGTTAGTCGCTGAAACGTCTACAGTGGAGGAACGGAAAAGTCTCTTGAAAAAATCGTTTATTTTATTAAGCACTCTTTCGGGACTCTTTTTCTTAGGTATTTATTTTTCAGCGGAGTTGATGGCGAATTGGATGGGCGATGCTAATTTAGAACCGATTATTCAAACCGTTTCGTGGTTGTTTTTGTTAATCCCGTTTTTAGCGGTCAGTCGGGGTTATTTCCAAGGAACCTTTCGTATGCTGCCAACAGCTATTTCTCAAGTGGGAGAACAATTTGTACGTGTGGCGGTGATCTTAATTGCCGCTTATGTGTATACGCGCAGTCAATGGGATGAGTACCAAATGGGAACCATTGCTATGAGTAGTTCTTGGATAGCGGGTCTAGTCGCTTGCATTATTTTAGGTGCAGCCCTGTTTAAGCAACGGTCTTACCTGTCGGAGAGAAGCACAGAAGTAGGTTCAATTCCTGAAACAGTTCATTACGCAAGTGTTGCAAAACGGTTTGCTACAGAAGGTGTCACGATGTGTTTGCTGAGTGCTTTACTCATTCTTATGCAGTTGATCGATTCGTTTACACTTTATAATGGATTAGTAGAAAATGGATTGAGTTCTTTTGAGGCGAAAAATTTAAAAGGGATCTATGACCGTGGTCAGCCACTTGTCCAATTAGGGATGGTAGTCGCTACTGCTTTTTCTGCAAGTTGGATTCCTTTACTGAGTCAATCATTTGCCCAACAGAATAGAAAAACGTTTATTCGCACAGGAAAATCATTAATGCGGATAACAGCAACCTTTGCTATGGCAGCGACTACCGGTATTATTGTATTGATGCCGTATTTAAATTTAGTGTTATTTGGCGATACTGATGGAAGTTTGGTGTTGAGCGTATACAGCATATCCATTTTTTTAACATCATTAATTGGAGCTTATAATGCTATTTTTCAAAGTCAAAATAAACATCAAGTAGCTTTAATCGGCTTACTGATTGGATTAGGCATAAAAATAGGATTGAATGAGTGGCTCGTTGAACAATTTGGAACACTTGGCTCAAGTGGAGCAACGATAATCGGTTTATTGGTTATCTTAATGATTATGTGGTGGGATTTACCTAAAGAAATAAAGGAAAGTTTAACGGAAAAAAGTTTTGGATGGAAATTGCTGTTCAGTTGTGGTGTAATGGCTATTATAGTATGGTTCGAGATGAAATGGTTTGGAAATAGTGCCTTAATAGAAGAGAATCGGTTAGCCGCTTTTGGTTACACAGTACTAGGTGGCGTTACAGGTATTGGGGTCTTTTTATGGCTAATGATAAAACTTAGCGTGTTGACGATTCGTGAATGGTTGTCTCTTCCGTTTGGTAAAAAAATGTTAAGAAAGTAGGCGGAACTGAATGGGGAAAATTAAAGTGGTTGGACTTGGTCCGGGAGACATTGAACAGCTTCCTTTTGGAGTGTATCAATTGTTGAAGAAAGAACAGCCGTTGTATTTGCGAACTAAGTTGCATCCAGTTGTGAAAGATTTAGAGCAAGAAGGGCTGGTTTTTCAATCATTTGATGCAATTTATGAAGGGAACGATCAATTCGAAGATGTTTATAAGACCATTGTTAAAGAATTGCTAACAGCAGCTCAAAAAGAAGATATTATTTATGCTGTTCCAGGACATCCAATGGTAGCTGAAAAGTCCGTTCAATTGTTATTGGAAAATGAATCAGGTATTTCAATTGAGATCAAAGGTGGGAAAAGTTTCTTAGACGATCTTTTTCAAGCAGTCAAAATTGATCCAGTTGAAGGATTTCAATTGGTTGATGCATTAAGCTTAAATCAAGATCAATTGGAAGCCAGTCAGCATATTATTGTTATGCAAGTTTTCAATGAATATATTGCAAGTGAGGTAAAATTAACTTTAATGGAGAAGTACCCTGACGAACATTTAGTAGCGTTAGTTCATGAAGCAGGGGGCAAGAATGAAAAAATAGAATGGTTGCCCTTATTTGAACTGGATCGCATGGAAGGTGTTCATAATTTAACATCGTTATACGTTCCTCCATTAGCAGTAGATGAACGAACAAAATCATTTCAGACTGTCCAGTATTATATGGATGCTATTACAGGAGAAAATGGTGATGCTTGGATAAAAGAACAAAATCATGAGACTTTAGTTGCTTATATGGAAGAAGAAGTGCTGGAATTTAAAGCAGCAGTTGAAAATGATGATATTGATAATATGGTAGAAGAGTTAGGCGATGTTTTGATGCAAGTACTCTACCACACAAATTTTGGCGAGCAGACAGGATATTTTTCATTTGAAGAAGTGATTGAGACTTTAAATAAAAAACTTCGTCGCCGTCACCCACACGTTTTTGATGGTGTTAAAGCAGAAACACCAGAAGAAGTCGACGCAATTTGGCAAAAAATAAAAGCAGAAGAAAAGAGGAACAAATAATGAGATTAGATAAATTTTTGAAAGTATCTCGCATCATTAAACGACGTACGATTGCAAAAGAAGTAGCAGATAAAGGCCGTATTCAAATTAATGGTATACCGGCTAAATCTTCTTCAGATGTAAAAGTAGGAGATGAATTAACGATCTCATTTGGAAATAAAACATTAGTCGTTAAAATTGATAAAATTGTTGAGACAACTAAAAAGGATGAATCAAAAGAAATGTTTAGTATTGTTAGTGAAACGTATAGAGAAGAACCGACTAACTAAGTCTATGAAAATGATTTAACCAACGTCCCTTTTAGATGGTATAGCTAAAAAACAGTTAGTGTATTTTAGCTGATAGATAGACAAAGTAACTGCTTTCTTGCTATAATCATTTCATAAAGTGAGAATAGAAGGTGAATCGTTTTTATGAAGAAAGAAAACCAAACAAAAGTGGCTAAGTTAACGAATGAATATACACATAATAAAACACTTCAGGCTCTTCGAGAACGCAAACACAAACGTCATATGCGTAGAAGAATCGCTGGCATTCTTGCTATCAGCTGTTTCTTTGTTTCAGGATTTGCCATCAATATATGGTCAAATACTCAAACAATCTCTCAAATGGAGCAGGAAAAAAAAGAAGCTCAAAACGAACTAAAGCTAGTTGAAAAAGAACAAGAAAATTTAAATAATCAAATTAAAAAGTTAGAAGATGAAGATTATGTTGCTAAAGTAGCCCGTAGTCAGTATTATTTATCTGAAGAGAATGAAATTATTTTTAGTTTACCTGAAGACAATGCAGCTAATGAAATTGAAAAAACACCGAATTCTGAAGAATAACCAAACTAATAAATAAGAATCGTTTAGTAGAGTGATTTTAGGTTCAATAAATTAAATAATCGTTTTATGTCACAAGATAACATGGTATAATAACCGTACAAGTTTTAAGGAGGAAGCAATTTTATATGTCGATTGAAGTTGGAGAAAAAGTTACAGGTACTGTTTCAGGAATTACAAATTTTGGTGCGTTCATCGATTTAGGTGATAGAAAAACAGGGTTAGTTCACATTAGTGAAGTTTCAGATAGCTTTATTAAGGATATCAAAGACGTGTTAAAAGTAGGAGAACAAGTTACTGTTAAAGTAATGTCCATTGGAGATGACGGTAAAATTGGCCTTTCTATTAGACGTGCTGTAGATAAACCGGTTGAAACAACTGCTCCATCTCGCGAAAGAACTAGCAGCAGTAGTAGCAGTTACCAAGGGCGTCGCGAAAGCAGCAGCCCAAGTCGCAGTAGTACTGGTTACCAAAAAACAGACCGAGGATCAAGAAATGCGGGTCCGAAGAAAGAAGATTTTGATTCATTGATGAGTTCATTCTTAAAAGACAGTGATGATCGCTTAACTTCTCTTAAACGTAACACAGAAGGAAAACGCGGCGGACGCGGCGGGCGTCGTAACTAAAAAAATGCTGAAGGATAAGGAAACTTATCCTTTTTTATGTTGTATTCAAGAGAGTTGAGTCTATCTAGTAATCACGAGAATAACCAGATTGAACGTAAAGGAGCAGTTAAAATGGATATGTATTTTGATTTTTTAGAGCGTTGTCAAAACAACCTCTATTGGAAGTCGACGGATCGTTTGCTGTTAGCTGTATCTGGTGGCGTTGATTCTATGGTATTAGTAGATTTGATTCAGCGATTACCAGATGTCATCAGACCTTGGTTTGGAGTTGTCCATGTAAACCACCAATTAAGACAAGCTTCTATAGAAGAAGAAAAATTTCTTTCTGAGTACTGTGCGACTAATAGAATTCCATTTTTTTTAAAAAGATGGCCTGTGAGGGAACATCCGATTGAAGGAGTAGAGGCAGCAGCTAGAGAGTTTAGATATGCTTTTTTTCATGAAGTACTGAAAGAACAGCAAGCTACGCATCTGCTTACTGGGCATCATAAGGATGATCAAATGGAAACTATTTTAATGAGGCTGGTCCGTGGTGGTCAATTAGAAAGTATTGCAGGAATAAAAAAGAATCGAAACTTTTACGGGAAACGACTAACTCGACCATTGTTAGATTATAGTAAAAAAATACTCTACCAGTATAGCCAAGAACGGTCATTATCTTTTTATGAAGATGAGTCAAATGACAGCTTGGAGTACACAAGAAATCGTTACAGGCATCAAATCATTCCATTGCTAAAAAAAGAAAATAAGCAAGTATTGACTCATTTCTCGGATTTTTCATCTGATTTGCAAGATGTGATCATACTAGCTAAAAAGGAAATTGAAAACCAAGCATCAACTGTCTGCTTTCAAAAAGGGCCCTTTTGTTGGGAATTGGATGTACCCTTATTTTTAACCTTTGAACCTGCAATGAAACGTCAAGTAATGCAGATTGTATTTAACAGCCTATTTCATAAAGAAGTTAGTGAAGTTGGCAGAAAACATCAAGTACAGATAATTGATTTAATTGAAAAAGATAAGCCAAATAGTCAACTGAACTTACCTGGAAATTGGATCGGTCAAAAAATATATCATAAATTTTACTTTTTTAAAGAAGATGAACAAGAGGTTGCTACTAAAAAAATACAAGATACTTATCCATTGAATCTAGGGGAGTGGTTATCTCTATCCAATGGTGGAAGGCTAGGTCTATTTGAAGCTACGAAAGAATCAGTAGATACAGATCATACAAAAAAAGTTGTTTGGTTAAATCCAGAAAGTATTCAGTTACCCTTACAGGTTAGGAATCGAAAGCCGGGAGACCGCATGACGTTAAAAGGATTAGAAACCGGGAGCAAAAAAATTAAGGATTTGTTTATTGATCAAAAAATCCCGCGAAATAAACGAGAAGAAGCCGTTTTAGTAACAGATAGTAATGAAGAAATTATTTGGTTAATAGAATATAAGGAATCAAGATTGTCTATTGAGCCAGAAACTGATAAAATACATTACATACTCATTTATGAAAGTAAATATGAGTAGACGTAATGAAAAGGAGAACTTAAAACAATGAAAAATGATATTGAACGTGTACTTTTTTCACAGGATGAATTAGCTGAAAAGACAAGAGAACTAGGTAAGCAATTGACAGGAGACTACCAAGATAAGAACCCGTTAGTAGTCGGTATCCTTAAGGGAGCTATGCCTTTTTTGTCTGATCTTGTAAAAGAAATGGATATTTATTTAGAAATGGATTTTATGGATGTTTCAAGTTATGGAAGTGGGACAGTTTCATCAGGTGAAGTGAAAATCGTAAAAGACCTAAATACAACTGTTGAGGGTCGCGATTTGTTGTTAGTAGAAGACATTATTGATAGCGGACGTACACTGAACTACCTGATAGATATGTTTAAATACCGCAAAGCTCGATCAGTAAAAATCGTCACATTATTAGATAAACCAGAAGGCCGCGTTGTAGATATTAAAGCAGATTATGTTGGATTCTTAGTTCCAAATGAGTTTGTGGTTGGTTATGGATTGGATTATGCTGAAAGATATCGGAACTTACCGTATATCGGAGTTTTAAAACCTGAAATTTACGAAGAGAAATAAATGGTCAATGTTGGTCAAATATGTTACAATTAATAAAATTAAGAATCATTTACAATAAAATACAGAATTGAACTTAAAAAGTTTGTTTGTAGAAGGAGGGCACAATGAAAAAAGGACTCTTTAAAAATGGGTTCTTCTATGCGATCGTTTTCTTAGTCATAATAGGAATTGTAACTTGGGCAACCGGTGGAAACTCAGGACAGAATAGTACAACCCTTTCAGCTAGTGAATTCGTTACTCAATTAGAAGAGAATAAAATAAAATCATTTACGATTCAGCCTAGCGCTGGAGTGTACCAAATTACTGGAGAATATCGAGAAGAACAACCTGCAGAGGAAAGTTCTAGTCAAGGTGTTGATATTTTTGGAACAACAGAAACAGCAAATACAACATTTACAACAGCTATTTTGCAAAATGACTCCTCTGTACAAGAGATTACAGCATTAGCAGATGAACAGAATATTGAATATACACCGCAACAAGAAGAAACAACCGGTATATGGGTTACATTACTGATTTCAGTATTGCCTTTAGTTATTTTTGTTTTCTTTATCTACATGATGATGGGACAAAGTGGTCAAGGTGGAGGCGGTCAAGGCGGACGTGGCGTGATGAACTTCGGTAAATCAAAAGCTAAAGAAGCAGACAGCAAAGCTAGTAAAGTTCGTTTCTCTGATGTAGCAGGAGCAGACGAAGAAAAAGAAGAACTTGTAGAAGTAGTGGAGTTCTTGAAAGATCCTAGACGTTTTGCCGCTTTAGGAGCTCGTATTCCAGCAGGTGTCTTGTTAGAAGGACCTCCAGGAACGGGTAAAACGTTACTTGCGAAAGCTGTTGCCGGAGAAGCAGGGGTACCATTCTTCTCAATTTCAGGTTCAGAATTCGTTGAAATGTTTGTTGGGGTAGGGGCAAGTCGTGTACGTGACTTGTTTGAAAATGCTAAAAAAGCAGCGCCAGCAATTATCTTTATTGATGAAATCGATGCAGTTGGTCGTCAACGTGGAGCCGGAATGGGTGGCGGACATGACGAACGTGAGCAAACATTAAATCAATTGCTAGTTGAAATGGATGGTTTTGCAGGAAATGAAGGAGTTATCGTCATTGCTGCTACAAACCGTTCCGACGTCTTAGATCCAGCTTTGTTACGTCCAGGTCGTTTTGACCGTCAAATTTTAGTTGGTCGTCCTGATGTTAAGGGTCGTGAAGCTATCTTGAAAGTACATGCTAAAAACAAACCTTTGGCGCCTGATGTTGACTTAGCAGTTGTAGCAAGACAAACTCCAGGATTCTCTGGAGCCGATTTAGAAAACTTGTTAAATGAGTCAGCTCTAGTAGCAGCTCGTCGGAATAAAAAAGAAATTGATGCACTTGATCTTGATGAAGCTCAAGACCGCGTTATTGCTGGTCCAGCTAAAAAAGATCGTGTCATAAGCAAAACAGAACGTGCAATGGTTGCTTATCATGAATCTGGACATACAATTGTCGGAATGGTTCTAAATGATGCACGTGTCGTTCATAAAGTTACGATTGTCCCTCGTGGGAAAGCTGGCGGATACGCAATCATGCTTCCTAAAGAAGATCGCTTCTTAATGACTAAAAAAGAAATGTTTGAACAAATCGTTGGTTTGTTAGGTGGACGTGTAGCAGAAGAGATGGTATTTAATTCTCAATCATCTGGAGCAAGCAATGACTTCCAACAAGCAACTCAGTTAGCTCGTAGTATGGTTACCGAATATGGTATGAGTGAAAAATTAGGTCCTGTTCAATACGAAGGAAATCATCAAGTATTTGTAGGACGCGATTATGGTCAAACTAAAGCTTATTCTGAACAAATTGCTTATGAAATTGATCAAGAAGTTCGTCGTATTATTGTTGAAGCTCATAGTGAAGCTCGTAGAATCTTGGAACAATACAAAGCAGAGCACAAATTAATTGCTGAAAAACTTCTTGAGATTGAAACATTAGATGAACGTACAATTAAGAGTTTGTTTGAAACAGGTGAAATGCCTCCAGCTACTAATGGTTCGAAAGAAGAATTTCCACATGAATCAGAAGGTGCTTCTTTCGAAGAAGTAAAAAAAGCTCGTGAAGCTAAAGAAGCCGCTCGTTTGAAAAAAGAGCTAGAAGAGGAAGAAGAAGCTAGACGTTCTGTTCAAGGCGATGACAAAGACATCGTTGAAGAAGTTAAAAAAGAACTAGGCACAGATGATGATCTTGATTTTGATAAAGATTCAGAAGATAAATCAGAAGATGATTCTTCAAAACGTTCGTAATCTAACAAACGAAAATTAAAAGAGGGATGCGACCATGTTGCGTCCCTCTTTTGTACTGGATTTTCACTTACTAAAACACAAAAGGGGATAAAAAAATGTCAGATTATTTATTGAAAAGCATCTGTTTTGATGGACAAGTACGCGTGTATACAATCGATGCAACCGAAACAGTAAGAGAAGCACAACAGAGACATGATACATGGAGCGCATCATCAGCGGCTCTAGGTCGTACAATGATCGGAGCGTTATTGCTAGGTGCTACTTTAAAAGGAAAGGAAAAAATCACGGTTAAAGTTGAAGGTGATGGTCCAGCTGGACACATCATAGTAGACAGTAACGGAAAAGGTGAAGTAAAAGGATACATTGCTAATCCGAAAGTAAGTTTGGAATTGAATGATGCTGGGAAAATTGATGTCCGTGGAGCAGTTGGTACTCAAGGTACTTTGACTGTAACGAAAGATCTCGGAATGAAAGATACTTTTGCAGGTCAAGTTCCTCTTGTTAGTGGAGAATTAGGAGAAGATTTCACTTACTACATGGCGAATTCTGAACAAACACCTTCAGCATTTGGATTAAGTGTTCTTGTAGATACGGATGAATCGATAAAAACAGCTGGCGGATTCATGATTCAAGTTATGCCTGGTGCAACTGAAGAAACCATTATTAAACTAGAAGAAAGTATTGCATCCATTCCGATGGTATCTCAATTAATGGATAGTGGAGAAAAACCTGAGGAGATTCTGGAACGTTTGGTAGGCGAAGGCAATGCTAAAATTTTAGAAAAATCTCCTGTAGCCTTTAAGTGTGACTGTTCAAAAGATCGTTTTGCTAGAGCAATCATTGCTTTAGGTGAAAAAGAGATTGATGATATGATCACTGAAGATCAAGGTGCAGAAGCTAGTTGTCATTTCTGTGGCAAACATTACCAATATACTGTTGAAGAATTAGAAGAATTAAAAGAAAGTTCAAGAAGTTAATGCAATTAAGCCTCAGACGGTAGAGAACGATCTACTGTCTAGGCTTTTTTTATGCACATTTGACAAATAAACCGTTGTGCTTGATATTGTAAGCGATAAACTTTAAACTAAAAGGATAAAGAACTTAATTTTAGGAGGTAACATCATATGGTAAAAGTAGTTCATTCTGTAACGGATTTAATTGGAGAAACGCCTATTATTCGTTTAACAAAAGTCGTTCCTGCAGATGCAGCGGAGGTTTATGTAAAACTCGAATCATTTAACGTTGGTGGAAGTGTGAAAGATCGTATCGCATTAAATATGATCGAAGTAGCGGAACAAGAAGGTAAATTAAAACCGGGCACTACAATTATAGAACCAACAAGTGGAAACACAGGAGTTGGTTTAGCAATGATTGCAGCTGCAAAAGGCTACAAAGCTATTTTTGTTATGCCTGATACAATGAGTATAGAACGTAGAAAGTTATTGAAAGCTTATGGTGCAGAACTTATTCTAACACCAGGAGCGGATGGAATAACAGCATCAATTAACAAAGCAAAAGAACTTGCAGAATCAAAAGGTTATTTTATGCCTATGCAATTTGAAAATATTGCTAATCCTGCCGTACATGCTGCTACTACTGGTCCAGAGATTTTAGAAGCTTTTGGCGGAGTTGCACCAGATGCATTTGTTTCAGCAGTCGGTACTGGGGGGACCTTAACAGGTGTTGGACAAGTCTTGAAACAAGCGGATCCTGCTGTTAAAATCTATGCTTTAGAACCAACTGAATCGCCTGTTCTAAGTGGTGGAGCTAAAGGACCACATAAAATACAAGGTATCGGTACAGGGTTTGTGCCCAACGTGTTAGATACGGTTATCTATGACGAAGTTTTACAAGTTTCAAGTGATGAAGCTTTTGAGATGACACGTCGTTTAGCTGCAGAAGAAGGCTTGTTAGTTGGTATCTCTTCAGGTGCTGCAATTAAAGGAGCAATTGATGTAGCGATAAAATTAGGTCAAGGTAAAAAAGTTATTACCGTAGCACCAGATAATGGGGAACGTTACCTGTCAATGGCTGTTTTCCCATACGTCGATTAAGAAAAATCAAGTGAAAGGTTGAGTCGCTAAAGTCTCAGCCTTTTTTTGTTTCTTCTTTAACTAGTTTATGAAGTATGTTAATATACAACTTATAAAATTCTTATAGGAAGTCTAAATCATAAGATTAGAAGAACATGAATTGAAAACCACTTAAGTTAGTTGCTAAATAAGAAAGTGAAATAAAAAAAGTTGGGAAATGCATGAGAACATTTGTAATTTCCTTGCTTTTTTTTCGTTATGTTGGCATTATTAAGAGTGATGATTTGAGTACGAACGAATTTATAACAGAAATGGAGCGGAAATAATGAGCCACGAAGAACTAAACCAAGAAGAATTAAATGATCAATTGATTGTCCGCCGTGAAAAGCTTGATACCTTACGTGAGCGTAATGTGAATCCTTTTGGTGGGCGTTTCGAAAGAACGCATCTATCCAATGAACTACATGAAGCGTATGATGAATTTACTAAAGAAGAAATAGCTGAAAAAGAAGATACAGCAACTGTTGCAGGTCGTATTATGACTAAACGCGGTAAAGGTAAAGTTGGGTTTGCTCACTTACAAGATCGTAAAGGACAAATTCAAATTTATGTTCGTAAAGATACTGTTGGCGAAGAAGACTATGAGACTTTTAAAAATGCAGATTTAGGAGACTTTATTGGTGTTACTGGAACAATTATGAAAACTGACACAGGTGAAGTAACGATTAAACCAACTTCAATTACCCAGTTGTCAAAAGCATTGCGTCCATTACCAGATAAATACCATGGATTGACAAATGTTGAACAACGTTACCGTCAACGTTATTTAGATTTAATCAGTAACCGAGAAAGTTTTGATCGTTTTACTAAACGTAGTCAAATTATTCGCGAAGTTCGTAACTATTTAAATGAACAAGATTACTTAGAAGTGGAAACTCCGACTTTGCATAATTTAGCCGGTGGAGCTGCTGCACGTCCATTCATTACACACCACAATGCTTTAGATATGGAACTTTACTTGCGTATAGCTCTTGAATTGCATTTGAAACGATTAATCGTTGGTGGAATGGAAAAGGTTTATGAAATTGGTCGCGTGTTCCGTAATGAAGGAGTAGATACAACTCATAACCCAGAGTTTACGATGTTGGAAGCTTATACTGCCTATACTGATTTTGAAGATGTAATGGACTTAGTTGAAGGATTGATCCGTACCGTAGCACAACGTGTATTAGGTACAGGGCAAATTACGTACAATGAACAAGCGATTGATTTAGAGTCTTCTTGGAAGAGACAACATATGGTTGATGCGATAAAAGAACATTCAGGGGTAGATTTTTGGCAACACATGTCAGACGAAGAAGCTCGTGCATTAGCTAAAGAACATGATGTTCCTGTAACTGAGCATAGCCAGTTTGGCCATGTAGTAAATGAATTTTTTGAAAAATTTGTAGAAGATAAATTGATTCAACCGACATTTATCTACGGCCATCCTCTAGAAATTTCACCATTAGCTAAGAAAAACACAGAAGATCCTCGCTTTACAGATCGTTTTGAAGCATTTATCGTAGGACATGAGTATGGAAATGCATTTAGTGAACTAAATGATCCGATAGATCAAAGAGAACGTTTTGAAGCACAAATGAAAGAACGTGCATTAGGAAATGACGAAGCTCATATGATCGATGAAGATTTCATTGAATCTTTAGAGTATGGTATGCCTCCAACAGGTGGGTTAGGAATCGGAATCGACCGTTTAGTGATGTTATTAACCGATGCTCAATCTATTCGAGATGTCCTGTTATTTCCAACAATGCGTAATCAATAAAATAAAAAGTGAAATCAATCTCTATAAAGAGATTGATTTTTTTTACTTTAGATATAAAGTAGTTTAAGATAAAGGAGCATTAGATTACATTACATAAATGTGCAATACAGCAAATCAAAAAATAAGGAGGTATCTAATGAAAGAGAAAACAAAATTTATGAATTATCTGGGTGGCACGAATATTCTCTTCACCCTGCTAATTCTTATCATGTTAGGAATAATCATTTATATTTATAACGCTATTTCTTTTATTTTTGAACCATTAAAAGTTATCTTTTCTACTTTAGTAGCTCCATTGATCTTAGCGTTCATTTTTTATTACCTGTTAAATCCTGTTGTTGACTGGATGGAAAGACATAAAATAAAGCGAATTTGGGGAGTAATCATTTTATTTATTGCCATTATTGGTATTTTAGCTGGTTTGGTAGCATTAGCATTTCCTCCAATACAAGAACAAGTAACGAGTTTGGTTAATAATTTTCCTTCCTATGTAGATTCAATGGGAACAACTATCTTAAGTTGGGTAGCGAATACGCCATTAGAAAATGCGACAAGTGATTTTATAGAATGGCTGGATGGCTGGGTAAGCAATCTACCAAGTGTCGTTGTCAGTTATTTTGATACAGCAGTAAGTGGATTAACAAGTGTTTTCTCTACGGTTTCAAATGTAGTAGTAGTAATCGTGACATTTCCGATAATTGCCTTTTTCTTATTGAAAGATGATGAAAAGTTTTTTAACTACGTGCTTAATATTATTCCACCAAAATTTAGAAAAGATACAAAGAATATTTTTGCAACAATCAACGAGCAAGTAGGATCATATATTAAAGGGCAATTATTAATCTCGCTATCTCTTGGAATCATGATGTTCATTGGTTTTACGGTCATTGGTTTAGAGTACTCAGGGATATTGGCTATAGTTGCAACCTTTACAAGTATTGTTCCGTATATAGGAGCAGCCCTTGCGATGATACCAGCTATAATCGTAGCATTTACTATTTCATGGTTTATGGTTCTTAAATTGATCATCGTTTGGGTAGTCGTACAGTTCGTAGATGGAAACTTAATTGAGCCAAATATTATGGGTAAGAATTTAAACGTCCATCCATTGACGATAATCATTGTCTTGCTTGTTTTAGGGGATTTGCTTGGTTTTGTTGGCTTGATTTTAGGAGTACCGATTTATGCTATTTCAAGAGTGTTGGCAACATTTGTATTTCGGAAATTTAAACAACGCTACAATAAGTATTATGGCGATGAAGCAGGTAATTACGAAAATACAGAATTTACTCCAGATAAATACCAAGAAAAAAAATAAATGCAGAGTTTCTAAGAGAGCTAATAAGAACAAAGTACTCGATTTATATATCGAAAGGACCTTTTAACCCTATTACTTAATAGGGTTAAAAGGTCCTTTTTGATATTAATGGCTATATAAGGGTTTCAAAGTATCTTTTATAATAAGTCTATTTTAAGTAAAAGGGATAAATATGTAGAAAAATGGAAGTTCATTCAAATTGAACGTTATTAAAGAATGCATTATATTCATTCGTTATTTGATAAAGAATAACGCTTTCTGACAAAGACGGTGATTTTTAAAGTTCGCTTCTAAAAATTCTTTTTAAATTTTAGCCGAAAGATGTTGACGATACTCTGAATCCCTGTTATATTAATACATGTCGCTGAGACAGGTTGAAACAAACCAACACAGCAAAAAAAGAAAAAACAAAAAGTTGTTGACAGACGATTCGCTAGATGATATTATTAATGAGTTGTCACAAACGAAACAACACACTTTAGACCTTTGAAAACTAAACAAAGTAAGACGAACCAAATGTGAGGGTGACTTAGCAGTGCTAAGTCAACAGTAACAAAATTAGTGAATAATTATTCGCTAGCAATCAATATGAGCTTCAAGCATCATTTTATATGAGAGTTTGATCCTGGCTCAGGACGAACGCTGGCGGCATGCCTAATACATGCAAGTCGAACGCTTTGATTTCACCGGGTGCTTGCACCCACCGAAGTCAAAGAGTGGCGGACGGGTGAGTAACACGTGGGTAACCTGCCCATAAGAGGGGGATAACATTCGGAAACGGATGCTAATACCGCATACTTCTAATCGCCTCCTGGCGAATGGAAAAAAGGTGGCTTCGGCTGCCGCTTATGGATGGACCCGCGGCGTATTAGCTAGTTGGTGAGGTAATGGCTCACCAAGGCGATGATACGTAGCCGACCTGAGAGGGTGATCGGCCACACTGGGACTGAGACACGGCCCAGACTCCTACGGGAGGCAGCAGTAGGGAATCTTCCGCAATGGACGAAAGTCTGACGGAGCAATGCCGCGTGAGTGAAGAAGGTTTTCGGATCGTAAAACTCTGTTGTTAGAGAAGAACAAGGATGAGAGTAACTGCTCATCCCCTGACGGTATCTAACCAGAAAGCCACGGCTAACTACGTGCCAGCAGCCGCGGTAATACGTAGGTGGCAAGCGTTGTCCGGATTTATTGGGCGTAAAGCGAGCGCAGGCGGTTCTTTAAGTCTGATGTGAAAGCCCCCGGCTCAACCGGGGAGGGTCATTGGAAACTGGAGAACTTGAGTGCAGAAGAGGAGAGTGGAATTCCACGTGTAGCGGTGAAATGCGTAGATATGTGGAGGAACACCAGTGGCGAAGGCGACTCTCTGGTCTGTAACTGACGCTGAGGCTCGAAAGCGTGGGGAGCAAACAGGATTAGATACCCTGGTAGTCCACGCCGTAAACGATGAGTGCTAAGTGTTGGAGGGTTTCCGCCCTTCAGTGCTGCAGCTAACGCATTAAGCACTCCGCCTGGGGAGTACGACCGCAAGGTTGAAACTCAAAGGAATTGACGGGGACCCGCACAAGCGGTGGAGCATGTGGTTTAATTCGAAGCAACGCGAAGAACCTTACCAGGTCTTGACATCCTTTGACCACCCTAGAGATAGGGCTTTCCCTTCGGGGACAAAGTGACAGGTGGTGCATGGTTGTCGTCAGCTCGTGTCGTGAGATGTTGGGTTAAGTCCCGCAACGAGCGCAACCCCTATTATTAGTTGCCAGCATTCAGTTGGGCACTCTAGTGAGACTGCCGGTGATAAACCGGAGGAAGGTGGGGATGACGTCAAATCATCATGCCCCTTATGACCTGGGCTACACACGTGCTACAATGGATGGTACAACGAGTCGCAAGGTCGCGAGGCCAAGCTAATCTCTTAAAGCCATTCTCAGTTCGGATTGTAGGCTGCAACTCGCCTACATGAAGCCGGAATCGCTAGTAATCGCGGATCAGCACGCCGCGGTGAATACGTTCCCGGGTCTTGTACACACCGCCCGTCACACCACGAGAGTTTGTAACACCCGAAGTCGGTGAGGTAACCCTTTTGGGAGCCAGCCGCCTAAGGTGGGACAGATAATTGGGGTGAAGTCGTAACAAGGTAGCCGTATCGGAAGGTGCGGCTGGATCACCTCCTTTCTAAGGAATATAACGGAAACCCACACATTCGTACTTACTTTGTTTAGTTTTGAGAGGTCTAATCTTCTCAAAAACGCAACTTTGGTTGCGGCAAGACGTTGTTCTTTGAAAACTGGATAAAGTTAAAAAGTGTAATTCAAGTAACAAACCAGAAACACACCGAAAAGTTTTAAAAAATGAGTTTTTTTAAGGTTCTCATCGAAAGATGAGGTTTAAAAATTAACTGTTAACCATAGGTTAAGTTAATAAGGGCGCACGGTGAATGCCTTGGCACTAGGAGCCGATGAAGGACGGGACTAACGCCGATATGCTTTGGGGAGCTGTAAGTGAGCTTTGATCCAAAGATTTCCGAATGGGGGAACCCAGCATCTTTGATAGGATGTTACTGCTGACTGAATACATAGGTCAGTAGAGGTAGACGCAGAGAACTGAAACATCTAAGTACCTGCAGGAAGAGAAAGAAAAATCGATTCCCTGAGTAGCGGCGAGCGAAACGGGAATAGCCCAAACCAGAAAGCTTGCTTTCTGGGGTTGTAGGACTGAACATATAGAGTCATAAATGAAGTAGGTAGAAGAAGCGACCTGGAAAGGTCTGCCGAAGAAGGTAAAAGCCCTGTAATCGAAACCTATTTCACTCTGATCAGTATCCTGAGTACGGCGGAACACGAGAAATTCCGTCGGAATCCGGGAGGACCATCTCCCAAGGCTAAATACTCCCTAGTGACCGATAGTGAACCAGTACCGTGAGGGAAAGGTGAAAAGAACCTCGGAAGAGGAGTGAAATAGCCCCTGAAACCGTGTGCCTACAAATAGTTAAAGCCCGTTAATGGGTGATAGCGTGCCTTTTGTAGAATGAACCGGCGAGTTACGATCCCATGCGAGGTTAAGTTGATGAGACGGAGCCGCAGCGAAAGCGAGTCTGAATAGGGCGAATGAGTATGTGGTCGTAGACCCGAAACCAAGTGATCTACCCATGTCCAGGTTGAAGGTGCGGTAATACGCACTGGAGGACCGAACCCACGTATGTTGAAAAATGCGGGGATGAGGTGTGGGTAGCGGAGAAATTCCAATCGAACTTGGAGATAGCTGGTTCTCTCCGAAATAGCTTTAGGGCTAGCCTCGGAATTAGAATCATGGAGGTAGAGCAACTGTTTGGACTAGGGGCCCTTCTCGGGTTACCGAATTCAGATAAACTCCGAATGCCATTGATTTATATCCGGGAGTCAGACTGCGAGTGATAAGATCCGTAGTCGAAAGGGAAACAGCCCAGACCACCAGCTAAGGTCCCAAAGTTTATGTTAAGTGGAAAAGGATGTGGAGTTGCTTAGACAACTAGGATGTTGGCTCAGAAGCAGCCATCATTTAAAGAGTGCGTAATAGCTCACTAGTCGAGTGACCCTGCGCCGAAAATTTACCGGGGCTAAACATAACACCGAAGCTGTGGATAGAACCATTGGTTCTATGGTAGGAGAGCGTTCTAAGGGCGTTGAAGCTAGATCGTGAGGACTAGTGGAGCGCTTAGAAGTGAGAATGCCGGTATGAGTAGCGAAAGACGGGTGAGAATCCCGTCCACCGAATGACTAAGGTTTCCTGGGGAAGGCTCGTCCTCCCAGGGTTAGTCGGGACCTAAGTCGAGGCCGAATGGCGTAGACGATGGACAACAGGTTGAGATTCCTGTACCAGTTGGTTTTGTTTGAACAATGGAGGGACACAGTAGGCTAAGGAATACGCGCTGTTGGATATGCGCGTCCAAGCAACAAGTTTTGAAGTGAGTCAAATGCTTGCTTCTATAAGAACAAGTTGTGATGGGGAGGGAAATTAAGTACCGAAGTTCCCGATGTCACACTGTCAAGAAAAGCTTCTAGTTAGAAACCAACTGCCCGTACCGCAAACCGACACAGGTAGTCGAGGAGAGAATCCTAAGGTGTGCGAGAGAACTCTCGTTAAGGAACTCGGCAAAATGACCCCGTAACTTCGGGAGAAGGGGTGCTGACCAATTGGTCAGCCGCAGTGAATAGGCCCAGGCGACTGTTTATCAAAAACACAGGTCTCTGCAAAATCGTAAGATGACGTATAGGGGCTGACGCCTGCCCGGTGCTGGAAGGTTAAGAGGATGGGTTAGCTCTCGGGCGAAGCTCAGAATTGAAGCCCCAGTAAACGGCGGCCGTAACTATAACGGTCCTAAGGTAGCGAAATTCCTTGTCGGGTAAGTTCCGACCCGCACGAAAGGCGTAACGATCTGGGCACTGTCTCAACGAGAGACTCGGTGAAATTATAGTACCTGTGAAGATGCAGGTTACCCGCGACAGGACGGAAAGACCCCATGGAGCTTTACTGCAGTTTGATATTGAGTGTTTGTACAGCTTGTACAGGATAGGTAGGAGCCATTGAAGCCAGGACGCCAGTCTTGGTGGAGGCGTTGGTGGGATACTACCCTTGCTGTATGACCACTCTAACCCACAGCCCTTATCGGGCTGGGAGACAGTGTCTGACGGGCAGTTTGACTGGGGCGGTCGCCTCCTAAAGTGTAACGGAGGCGCCCAAAGGTTCCCTCAGAATGGTTGGAAATCATTCGCAGAGTGTAAAGGCATAAGGGAGCTTGACTGCGAGACCTACAAGTCGAGCAGGGACGAAAGTCGGGCTTAGTGATCCGGTGGTTCCGCATGGAAGGGCCATCGCTCAACGGATAAAAGCTACCCTGGGGATAACAGGCTTATCTCCCCCAAGAGTCCACATCGACGGGGAGGTTTGGCACCTCGATGTCGGCTCATCGCATCCTGGGGCTGTAGTCGGTCCCAAGGGTTGGGCTGTTCGCCCATTAAAGCGGTACGCGAGCTGGGTTCAGAACGTCGTGAGACAGTTCGGTCCCTATCCGTCGCGGGCGTAGGAAATTTGAGAGGAGCTGTCCTTAGTACGAGAGGACCGGGATGGACACACCTCTGGTGTACCAGTTGTTCTGCCAAGGGCATTGCTGGGTAGCTATGTGTGGACGGGATAAACGCTGAAAGCATCTAAGCGTGAAGCCCCCCTCAAGATGAGATTTCCCATCACGTAAGTGAGTAAGACCCCTGAGAGATGATCAGGTAGATAGGTTGGAAGTGGAAGTATAGTGATATACGGAGCGGACCAATACTAATCGGTCGAGGACTTAACCAAAGCAATACCCGGTGTACGAAGGTAAGCAAACGAAACACACTTTAGACTTTATCCAGTTTTGAGAGTCCAACGGACTTTCGATTGACATTGTGTGGTGATGAGGGCAAGAAGGTCACACCTGTCCCCATGCCGAACACAGAAGTTAAGCTTCTTAGCGCCGATGGTAGTGAAGGGATTCCCTTTGTGAGAGTAGGACGTTGCCACGCAAATCAAAAAGACATCATCCTCGGATGGTGTCTTTTTTTGTTCTTTTTAAACTAGTCATTTTGTTTAGAATAAAAAGAGTAATAAATCAACTAATAAAACGCTTGCAAAACTAATTCGAACGTGTTATATTGTTTGTAACAAAGGATTGTTACTGCATCGGCAGGCAAAACCTAAATTGATTCGAATTGTTCTATCTTATTGGAGACAGAGCATTTGGAATGAGTTTAGGTTTTTTATTTTCTATATGATGAAAGTTGGTGAGCAAAGCGATAAAATGAAAATAGAAAAAGTATTGAATAATAATGTTGTGATCACCTTGACTGATACTAATGAAGAAATGGTAGTAATGGGAAGAGGGATTGCCTTTCAACGTAAAGTTGGCGATACAATTGAAGTCGAAAAAATAGAAAAAACGTTTGTACCAGAAGGAAATGAAGGTATTGAAACTTTTTCTACTTTGTTTAAAGAAATCAATCCAGAAATTATAGAAATAGCCACTGATACAATCAAATACGCGCAGTCTATTTTAAAAACTAAATTAAGCAATAATATCTATTTAACTTTAACGGATCATTTGAACTATGCGATAAGCCGAACGAGTGAAGGAATCGAAATTAAAAATCCTTTAACTTGGGAAATAAAAAAGTTTTATAAAAAGGAATATGAGATTGGATTAAAAGCTTTAGAAAATATTAAAACTAAATTCGGTGTGATAATGAATGAAGACGAAGCTGCATCCATTGCTTTGCATATTGTGAATGCTAAACAAGAAGGACAAGAACTAGGAATTACCGTTAAAATGACTGAAGTTGTGCAAGATATTTTAACAATTGTACGGTTACAATTTGGAATCACTTTTGATGAAGATTCCTTTAACTATTCTCGTTTTGTTACTCACTTACAATATTTGCTCGTAGAATGCTGGAACATGATAACAAAAGATCTAATGATGATTTTTTATTCGAGCAAGTTAAAATAAAGTATCCAAAAGCTTTTGAGTGTACAAATAAGATCAATAGTTACCTTACGAATAAACACCATACGCTACTCTCAAAAGATGAACAGGTTTACTTAGCGATTCATATCCAACGAGTAACGAGTGAAAAAATAATTAAATAAACTAATCAATGATGGATTGTTACTGCGCAAGCAGGCAAAACCTAAATTGATAGCTAATATGTATCGAGTAATGATGCATTATGCTATTGATTTAGGTTTTTCTTTTTAAAAAAATTAAATGGGAGAAGGAATTAGGATGAAATACGAAGCATTAGCTAAATCAATAATTGAAAACGTGGGCGGAACAGAAAATATCAATAGTTTAACTCATTGTGTAACAAGATTAAGGTTTAAATTAAAAGATGAAAGTAAAGCAAATACAGATGTACTAAAGAAAATGGACGGAATTGTAACCGTAATCAAAAGTGGCGGACAGTATCAAGTCGTTATTGGAAATCATGTACCGGATGTCTATCAAGAAGTCGTAACTGTCGGAAATTTAAATAGTAATGATTCTTCTGAACAAGAATCAGATGAGAAAGTAGGTCTGTTCAATAAGTTCGTTGATATGATTTCAGGAATTTTTGCACCAACTTTAGGAACATTAGCTGCTACTGGTATGATCAAAGGATTCAATGCTTTGTTTGTAGCACTAGGCTGGCTAACAGTTGAATCAGGAACGTATTAAATATTAAATGCTATAGGTGATTCATTGTTTTATTTCTTCCCTATTTTCCTAGCATTTACAGCCAGTAAAAAATTCAAAGTGAATCAGTTCACGGCTATGGCTATTGGTGCTTCACTCGTTTACCCGACTTTAGCTGGAATCAGAGCAGGAGATCCTCTTTATACACTGTTTTCCGGATCCATTATTGAGTCCCCAGTGCATACCACTTTCCTAGGACTTCCACTTATTCTAATGGACTATTCGTCAACCGTTATTCCGATTATTGTTGCTATTTTTCTAGCATCTAAAGTTGAAAAAGGATTGAAAAAAATCATTCCAGACGTGGTCAAAACCTTCTTAATTCCTTTTTTTACTCTTTTGATTATTGTCCCAGTAACTTTCATGATCGTTGGACCAATCGCAACATGGGCAGGTAGCTTAGTAGGAGCCGGGACTTTAGCCGTTTATAACTTAAGCCCAATCTTAGCAGGTGCAATTGTAGGTGGTTTCTGGCAAATATTTGTTATGTTCGGATTGCATTGGGGTCTTGTGCCAGTAGCTCTGAACAACTTAGCTGTTTACGGATATGATCCTATTTTAGCAATGTCATTTGCAGCCTCATTTGCACAAACTGGAGCAATTATTGCAATTATGGTAAAAACAAAAGAGAAAAAGGTTAAGTCTTTAGGTATTCCTTCTGTAATTTCCGGTATGTTCGGTGTAACAGAACCAGCAATTTATGGTATCTCTTTACCTCTTAAAAAACCTTTCATCATGAGCTGTATCGCTGCCGGTGTGGGTGGAGCAACTCTAGGATTAGTCGGAGCCAATGGATACGTTGTAGGAGGACTAGGAATATTTGGAATCACCAATTTCCTGAATCCTGCTGAGAGTGGTTTAGGTGATGTGCCTATAGTAATAGCCATTATCATTGGAGCTATGATTCTTGGTTTTGTATTAACTTATATTGCTGGTTTCGGAAAATTGTATGAAGATGATGCAGTTGTGGCAGAAACAACTAATGATGGAACCATTGATTCAGGAAATGAAGTTTATATTGGAAAAGATACTATCGAAAGCCCATTAAAAGGATCTATTATTCCGCTTTCTGATGTTCGAGATGAAGCTTTTTCATCTGGAGCTATGGGAAAAGGTTTGGCAATTGAACCAACTGAAGGGAAATTAGTTTCACCAGTTAATGGAGTTGTCACAATGCTTTTTCCAACGTTTCATGCAGTGGGTATAACGTCAGATGAAGGAACAGAAATCTTGATCCATATTGGTATGGATACTGTTCAAATGAATGCTGAAGGATTTGTTCCACACATTAAGCAAGGAGACAAAGTAACAAAAGGTCAGCTTTTAATTGAATTTGATATTGCCAAGATCCAAGCAGCCGGTTACAGCGTGGTTACGCCTGTAGTTATCACAAATTCACAAAATTATTTAGATGTCATCACGACAGAGAAAGCAACTGTTTCTTCTAACGAACAATTAATGACTGTAGTCATTTAAAAAATAAGAAAATGAGGTAATCAGATGAAAAATAGTAATGGTTTTCCAGAAGGATTTTTATGGGGAGGCGCAACTGCAGCCAATCAATTTGAGGGTGCATATAATGAGGGAGGAAAAGGCCTCTCTACAGCCGACATGGTAAAATTTATACCTAAAGAAGAACGAGGAGAAGGGTTTTCATTAGACGTTTCAGGTAAAGAAATTGAAGCAATTTTAGCAGGAAAAGTAGATGCTGTTTTCCCGAAACGTTTTGGGGTTGATTTTTATCATCATTATAAAAAAGACATCGCTTTGTTAGCAGAAATGGGTTTTAAAGTATTCCGTTTATCGATTAACTGGGCACGTATTTTTCCAAATGGGGATGATATAGAACCAAATGAGGAAGGACTTGCTTTTTACGATAGGGTATTTGACGAATGTCTAAAATATGGCATTGAGCCTTTGGTAACTCTGTCTCATTATGAAATACCTTTGAACTTAACCTTGAAGTATAATGGATGGGCGGATCGCCAAGTCATTGACCTCTTTGTTAAGTATGCTGAGACTGTCTTCACACGTTATCAAAATAAAGTGAAATACTGGCTTACATTTAATGAAATCAACATTATTACATTAAGTCCATATACAGGCGGTGGAGTACTAGTAGATGACGCAGAAAATCCATTGGAGTTGTCTTATCAAGCTGGACATCATCAATTTGTAGCTAGCGCATTAGCTACAAAAATTGGACATGAAATTAATCCTGAATTTAAAATAGGATGTATGCTGGCGCGCATGACAACTTACCCTGAAACTAATAACCCGAAGGATATAATAAAAGCGCAAGAGGAAAATCAATTGAACTTGTTCTTTACAGACGTTCAAGCACGTGGAAAGTATCCTGCTTATATGGATCGTTATTTCCTTGAAAATGATATTAACATCCATAAAGAACGTGGCGATGATGAAATCTTGAAAGCCTATCCTGTTGATTTTATTTCCTTCAGTTATTATATGTCCAATACAACTAGCTCGAAACCATCTGAAGATCAAGTTAGCGGAAACTTTATGGGAGGAATAAAAAATACCTATTTAGAAACATCTGATTGGGGCTGGCAAATTGATCCAATTGGATTAAGATGGACCTTGAAAGATTTTTATGATCGTTATCAATTGCCGTTGTTTATTGTTGAAAATGGATTAGGGGCTTATGATAAAGTAGAAGAAGATGGCAGTATTCATGATGATTACCGAATTAATTATCTGCAAAAGCATATTGAACAAATGAAGGAAGCGGTACTAGATGGTGTGGATCTAATGGGTTACACGAGTTGGGGAGCGATTGATTTAGTTAGTGCATCTACTTCTGAAATGTCTAAGCGATATGGCTACGTCTATGTTGATCAAGATGATGAAGGTAACGGAACGTTAAATCGCTCAAGAAAAGATTCATTCTTCTGGTATAAAAAAGTTATTGAGACGAATGGAATGGATTTAAGTAAATAAATAAAGCAGGCGAAAGAAGGGTCTTGATTTGAGCGAGTTCTTTTTTAGCCAGCTGCTGTATCCTCTATTAAAAAAACATATGCTATACTTAATAAAGTAAACGTTTAATAAAATGAAGAATCTAAAATAATTGATCGAATAAAGGAGAAGATGACTTTGACAGTAGAACAATTTCCAAAAGATTTTTTGTGGGGCGGAGCAGTAGCTGCGAACCAATTAGAAGGCGCTTATAACGAAGACGGAAAAGGGTGGTCTGTCCAAGATGTGACACCACATGGTGGATTTGGCCCAATTACAAAAGAACCTACAGAAGATAATATGAAACTTGTAGGAATTGATTTTTACCATCGCTACAAAGAGGATATTAAATTATTTGCAGAAATGGGATTTAAAACTTTCCGTACGTCAATTGCTTGGTCACGCATCTTTCCTAATGGAGACGAAACCGAACCAAATGAAGCTGGATTAAAATTTTATGATGATTTATTTGATGAACTTCTTAAATACAATATCGAACCATTAGTAACACTATCTCACTATGAAACACCATTACATTTAGCCAAAGAATACGACGGCTGGGTTAATCGCAAAATGATCGGGTTTTACGAAAATTACGTGCGGACTGTCTTTACACGCTACAAAGGGAAAGTGAAATACTGGTTGACTTTTAACGAGATTAATTCAATTATACATGCACCATTTATGAGTGGTGGAATTGCTACTGCACCAGAAAATCTGACACAAAAAGATTTGTATCAAGCGGTTCATCACGAGTTAGTAGCGAGTGCGTTGGCTACTAAAATTGGACATGAATTAATGCCGGAAGCACAAATTGGATGTATGGTTTTAGCTATGCCGACATACCCATTAACTCCAAATCCAGATGATGTTATTGCTGCTATGGAAGCAGAACGTAAAAATTATTTCTTCTCTGATGTACACGTTCGAGGAGTTTATCCAGGGTATATGAAACGATTCTTCCGTGAAAATGCTATTGAATTAGATTTTGGTCCAGAAGATGAAGAACTATTAAAAAATACGGTTGATTTTATCTCGTTCAGTTATTACATGAGTTCTACTGAAACAGCTGACGAAAGCAAACGAGTAGCAGGTGAAGGCAATATTTTAGGTGGGATACCTAATCCATACTTAGAAGCATCTGAGTGGGGATGGCAAATTGACCCTAAAGGTTTGCGTATTGTTTTGAATGACTTCTGGGATCGTTACCAAAAACCCTTATTTATCGTTGAAAATGGATTGGGAGCTAATGATAAGCTAATTACAGATGAATA
>NZ_FNJW01000008.1:2382500-2460345 GCF_900102725.1 Carnobacterium viridans
GTCGAAAATACAACGAAAAGTTATGTGGAGCAGCAAGTTATCAGTATTGGGAAAGTTGCAGTCCGTATGGAAGAAAGAAACTATACCGACATTTTAGTTCCTATAGATAATTGGACAATTGAGAGTCAAACCGTTTCATCCATGCGTTTGGATACATTGGTTTCCAGCGTATTCAAGATATCTAGACAACGCGCCAAACAGATGATTGAATCAGGAAAAGTGAAGTTGAATTGGGTTGAATCAACTCGACCGGATTTTGAAATCGGGTTGCTAGATATTGTTTCAGTTCGTGGATACGGACGATTACAAGTTCAAGAAATTGAAGGCAAAACTAAAAAGGATAAATGGCGTTTGCAGTTAGGTGTATTATATAAATAACTCTTAACTCATTTACTTGTAGATTAGTTTATGATAATTTAGTACTAAAGCACGTAAAAATTAAAAAAATGGAGGTGTCTTATATGGTGTTGACTCCCTTAGATATACATAACAAAGAGTTCCCTGTCAAGATGCGAGGCTACGATCAAGATCAAGTAAACGATTATTTAGATCAAATCATTAAGGACTACGAAATGGTTTTAAAAGAAAAACGTGAATTAGAAAAAAACTTGCAATTTTCTGAAGAAAAAGTTGGACACTTCAACAATCTTCAAGACGCTTTAAATAAATCGATTATTGTTGCTCAAGATGCAGCAGATAGATTAAAAGAAAATGCGGCTAAAGAAGCAAATATTATTCGTTTAGAAGCTGAAAAAAATGCGGATCGTTTGTTAGATGAGGCCGTTTCTAAAGCTAGAAAAATTACTACTGAAACAGATGAATTGAAAAAACAAAGTAGAGTCTTTAAACAACGTCTGCAGATTATGATAGAATCTCAACTAGAAATGGTTAAGAATTCAGAATGGGATGATTTGTTAAGACCTGCTGAAGAAGAAACGCTCAACATTCCTACATTAAAAGAAATATTAGCAAGTGTTAATCAACCAGAAGAAGTTGTCAGTTCTAATGTTGAATCGAACGATGAAACAATTGGAGAAAATAATTCTGAGAAACTGACAGTAGTTAGCGCTAATGAAATAGAAAACAATGATACACAAGAACAGCCTTCATTAGAAGGCACTTTGCCCGCTATTGAATTGCCTAAATAAGTAAAAGCAATGAATGGAACAGAAAAACGCTAGAACACTAAAGTAAGCGAGTTAGGAATAGTGAAAGCCTAACAGTCCCTTCTAGTTGTCAGATCCTCCAGGAGTGTTAATTTGAACTTGAGTAAAATTAACCGTTTAATTGACGTTATACAATTACTTAAGAGAAGGAAAGAATTTTGAATTTTTCCCTTCTAAATTTGGGTGGTACCACGAAGATTTCGTCCCTCTAGGGATGAAGTCTTTTTTTTTTTGATAAGATTAGTTGCAATTGATATATCTCAGTTGTATGATGAGCATGTCGTTTTGGAACTAAGAAGATAAATCATAACAAATAAGGAGTAGATCTTAATGAAAATGAAAGAAACATTACAATTAGGAAAAACAAAATTTCCCATGCGTGGAAATTTACCGGTTCGTGAGTTAGAATGGCAAAAAAACTGGGAAGAATTAGATATTTATGGACAAAGACAAAAAATCAATGAAGGTAAACCAACATTTGTTTTACATGATGGACCACCTTATGCAAATGGAAACATTCATATTGGGCATGCTTTAAATAAAATTAGTAAAGATATCATTGTCCGTTACAAATCAATGTCTGGATTCAGATCTCCTTATGTACCAGGTTGGGACACTCATGGACTGCCGATTGAACAAGCCTTAACAAATAAAGGTGTTAAACGTAAAGAAATGAGTCTTGCAGAATTCCGTAAGTTATGTGAAGAATATGCTTGGGAACAAGTAAATAAACAAAAAGAAGATTTTAAACGTTTAGGTGTAGCCGGAGAATGGGATCATCCATATGTAACACTAACGAAGGAATACGAAGAAGCACAAATTCGCGTGTTTGGAAAAATGGCTGAAAAGGGTTATATCTATAAAGGGTTAAAACCCATTTATTGGTCTCCATCTAGTGAATCTGCACTTGCAGAAGCTGAAATTGAATACAAAGACGTTAAATCAGCAAGTATTTATGTAGGGTTTAAAGTTGTTGATGGGAAAGGTCTGATCGATGAAGATACTTCATTTGTTATTTGGACAACTACACCATGGACTATCCCATCAAATCTTGCTATTACTGTTCATCCAGAATATGACTATTCTGTTGTAGTTGCAGACGGTAAGAAATACGTTTTAGCAAAAGATTTAATTGATGCTGTTGCAGAAGAAATTGGTTGGAATCAAGTTGAAACGATTAAAGAATTAAAAGGCAAAGACTTGGAATTCATGACGGCTCAACACCCAATGTATGACCGTACTTCTCTTTTGATTTTAGGTGACCATGTAACTCTTGAAGCCGGTACTGGACTTGTTCATACAGCTCCAGGTCATGGGGATGATGACTTTATTGTAGGACAAAAATACAAATTAAGTGTTTTATCACCAGTTGATGATAAAGGATGTTTCACAGATGAAGCTCCAGGTTTAGAAGGTATTTTTTACAATGATGGAAACAAAGTCATTACTGAGTGGTTGGAAAAAGAAGGAGCACTACTAAAATTAAACTTCTTTACTCATAGCTACCCACATGACTGGAGAACTAAGAAACCGGTTATTTTCCGTGCAACACCTCAATGGTTTGCTTCTATTGATCAATTCCGTGGAGACATTTTAAAAGCCGTGGAAGGTGTTGAATGGGTTCAAAAATGGGGTATGCAACGCTTATACAACATGGTCCGTGATCGAGGCGATTGGGTGATTTCACGTCAACGTGCTTGGGGAGTTCCTTTACCAATCTTCTATGGTGAAAATGGCGAAGCTATTATAACACCGGAAACAATTGAACACGTAGCAGCTTTATTTGGAGAGTTTGGTTCAAATGTATGGTTTGAACGCGAAGCTAAAGAGTTATTACCAGAAGGATTCACTCATCCCTCAAGTCCAAATAATCAATTTACAAAAGAAACAGACATCATGGATGTATGGTTTGATTCTGGTTCATCTCATGAAGCTGTACTAAGAGCTAGAGAAAACTTAACTTTCCCAGCGGATATGTATCTTGAAGGTTCAGATCAATACCGCGGTTGGTTTAATTCAAGCATTACGACCAGTGTAGCTATCAACGGAGTAGCACCATATAAAACAGTTCTCTCTCAAGGAATGGTTTTAGATGGAGACGGTCGTAAAATGAGTAAATCTCTTGGAAACACGATTGCACCAAGTAAAGTTATTAAACAAATGGGAGCAGACATTGTGCGCCTATGGGTTTCTAGTGTAGATACACAAGCAGATGTGCGTGTGAGTGATGAAATTTTAAAACAGGTTTCTGAAGTTTACCGCAAAATTCGTAATACCATGCGTTTCTTATTGGCTAATACCGCTGACTACAATCCTTCAACAAATAAAATAGCGTTTAACGACTTAAGATCTGTTGATAAATACCTCATGATTCGTTTGAATCAGTTGGTAGAAAAAGTAGAAAGGCACTATGATAACTATGAATTTTCTTCTATTTATCAATTAATAAATAACTTCTGTACAGTAGACTTATCTCAATTCTATCTAGATTTTGCTAAAGATGTTGTTTATATTGAAGCTGAGGATGCTTATGAACGCCGTGCTATGCAAACAGTGTTCTATGAAGTATTAGTAAAAATTACAAAACTATTAACACCAATTCTTCCACATACTGCTGAAGAGATTTGGACATTCTTAAGTGAAACCGATGAATTTGTTCAATTAACGGATATGCCAGTCATTGATCGATATGAAAATGAAGCTGAACTATTAGACATGTGGGATGCTTTCATGGATATTCGCGATGTAGTTCAAAAAGCTCTTGAAGAAGCACGTAATGAAAAAATCATTGGAAAATCTTTTGAAGCAAAAGTTACTATTTACCCTACAGAACAAACAAAAGATTTGTTTGTTTCATTAAATAGTGATATAGCACAATTATTAATTGTTTCTAATTTAGAAATAGCAGAATCGATTGAAGAAGCACCTAGTAACGCGGTTCATTCAGAATCTGTAGCCGTTGTAGTAGAACACGCTCATGGCGAAACTTGCGAAAGATGTCGTGCTATCAAAGAAGATGTAGGTTCTAATGAAAATGCACCAACTCTTTGTGCTCGTTGTGCTGCAATCGTTGAAGAACATTTTCCAGAAGCTTTAGTACCTGAAACTGAAGCAGAATAAACCTTTTATAAAATAAGGGAGTGAGACAAACGTCTCACTCCCTTATTTTGATACTTTATATTTTTTATTGTAATCTGTAAATGAAATGGTAAAATATGGTAAGGAAAAAGGAGGTACAATCATTATGCAAGTAGACTTAATTAAAGTTCATGGATCAGAAAACGAATTTTTTATTTTAGATGAAACATTGCTCGAAAGAACAGTGACACAAGATGAACTTGTATCTCTGACTCAAATCATTACGGATCGCAACACAGGGCTTCTAAAGGGAGCTGACGGAGTTCTTTTAGTAGGAACAACGAATCATGAAGAATCAGACGGACGTATGAGAGTAATCAATTATGATGGTAGTGAAGCTAGTATGTGTGGCAATGGATTAAGAACGGTTGCGCGTTATCTTTCTGAAAAAAATAAAAAAAATGAGTTTATTGTTGAAACAATGCATGCTGATCTACACGTAAAAAAAGCAGAAGAATTAGGAAAAGATATTCAAACTTTTCAAGTAGAGATTTCTCCAGTATCTTTTAATGTAGATGATTTGCCATTCAATTGGTCATCAGAAAAGTTTATTGATCAAGAATTACCAGAACTAGCTCCTAATTTGCGCTTTTCTGCGGTTGCAGTGCCAAATCCTCATTTAATCAGTTTTGTTGATCATGAAACAGTATACAGTTCACAATTTGAGGAGCTTGCAACCTATTTAAATGGTAAAAACCCTTATTTTCCTGACGGAGTAAATGTTAGCTTTGTAGAAGTATTGGATAAACAATCCCTATTTGTCCGTACTTTTGAAAGAGGAGTAGGTTTTACAAATGCTTGCGGTACTGCAATGGCAGCGAGCAGTTTAATGTATGTGTTATTAAAAAATGGACAATTTGAAGAAAAGATTCAAGTGACTAACCCTGGAGGAATGGTTCAAACAGTTGTTCACAAAGATGAAGATGGAATTTACTGGATGGACTTAATTGGAAATGCAACGTATTTAAATAAAGTGTCTATCTCATTAGAAGACATTTTAACTCATAAACTAGATAATCATACCCAAATCCCACTAAATGAAAATGAAAATTACCATAAATTTTTAAAGGAACTTACGATTGATTAAAAAACATAGATGAAAATGTTGCTGTTAAAGCAAAGTAAACCCTTGCAAAACTAAAAACACTGAGTTATAATAATTTTGTAATTGATTTTATTTTTTTGAAAGACAATAGGTCACAAAAGAGAATCAATTGCAAAACGACTAAGCGGAGGTACAGTGAATTATGGAAAAAGGAACAGTAAAATGGTTTAATGCAGAAAAAGGTTTTGGTTTTATTGAGGTTGAAGGCGGGGACGACGTGTTTGTACACTTTAGTGCAATTACAGGTGACGGCTTCAAATCATTAGAAGAAGGACAAGCAGTTGAATTTGAGATTGTTGAAGGAAACCGTGGAGCACAAGCTGCGAATGTTGTAAAACTTTAATTTTAATTCAATTAATCGTAGTACCAGCAGATTAAAGTCTGTTGGTACTTTTTTTGTAGAGAGAGATTAAACCTGATTTTTTTGTTGACTTTAAGTTAGTGTTGATATATTATAGTTAGCATGCTAACTATAATTCGTTCTGTAAATTTCTGAAAAGGATAGTCGAAAGATTGAGGTGAGAATAATTTTTTTTGATGAAGAGAACAATGAAAAAGAAATTGGAATGGAAATACGTAAATTAGTAAATTTTATACACCGAAATGTCGATTCTTTTAAAACAGAAGATGAAAAATACCATATTACCAAGATGCATGGAATGATCATTGGTTTTTTAAATAATGCAAAAGACGAAGATGTATTCCAAAAAGATATTGAAAAAAAATTTTCAATGCGCCGTTCAACTACTTCAACAATGTTGAAAAGTATGGAAGATAAAGGATTGATTGAACGTATTTCTATTGAAAAAGACGCACGAATGAAGAAGTTACAATTATCCCAAAAAGGTCAAAGCTTAGTTGAAAAAGTAACAAAAGAGTACCAAAGAATAGAAAATTTATTACTTAAAGATTTAACGGACGAAGAGCTTGAACAGTTTTTCAAGACCATTCATAAGATGCAACAAAATATGTTGAAAGATATAGAGTAAGACTCAGTTAAAGAAACGAAGGAGAACGACTATGCTAAAAATATTAAAATATTTAAAACGAAAAGAATGGATGATGATTTTATTTAGCGTTATCTTTATAGTTGTTCAAGTCTATTTGGATTTAGAACTACCAGAATATATGTCTAAAATTACGCAACTTATTCAAATTCCGGGTTCAAAAATGCAAGATATATTTGAAAATGGCGGCTATATGATGCTGTGTGCTCTAGGTAGCTTAGTCGCATCTTTTGTAACAGTGTTTTTTGTTTCAAAAGTAGCGGCTGGTCTTTCACGCACGATACGATCAGAAGTATTTACAAAGGTTGAAGGATTTTCAATGGAAGAAATCAATCATTTTTCTACTTCAAGTTTGATCACCCGTTCTTCAAATGATGTAACCCAGATTCAAATGGCAATGTCATTAGGTCTGCAAGTGTTAATCAAAGCTCCTATTATGGCTATATGGGCCATTTCCAAAATAGTTGATAAATCTTGGGAATGGACACTTTCAACAGCGGGGGCAGTAGGTGTTTTGTTCCTTATTATAAGTGTTGTCGTTATATTCGCTTTACCAAAGTTTAAAGTGATCCAAACCTTAACCGATAACCTTAACCGAGTTACACGTGAAAATCTAACCGGATTACGCGTTATTCGTGCATACAATGCAGAAAATTTTGAAGAAGAAAAATTTGAAACAGCAAATCACAAACTAATGAATACAAACTTATTTATCAATAGAATCATGGCGATTATGGGACCAGGGATGACATTGATCATGAGTGGATTAAGTTTATCTATTTACTGGATCGGTGCTTACTTAATCAATGATGTTCAACTAACTAGTCAAGCAAGTGTTTTAGATCGTGTTGATATATTCAGTGATATGGTTGTGTTCTCTTCTTATGCTATTCAAGTTGTTATTTCATTTATGATGTTAACGATTGTATTTATTATCGTTCCTCGTGCTGCAGTATCAGCTGGACGTATTTTAGAAGTTTTAAATACAAAAGAAACCATTAAGGATGGAACATTGACACAATCTACTCAAGATCAAAAAGGTACCGTAGTATTTGATAATGTATCTTTTCAGTATCCAGATGCTTCTGAAGCTATATTGGAAAATATTTCCTTTACGGCAAACAAAGGTGAAACAGTTGCTTTTATTGGTTCTACCGGTAGTGGGAAAAGTACGTTAGTCAATTTGATCCCTCGTTTCTTTGATGTAACAGGTGGCCAAATTAAAGTTAACGGCCAGGATATCAAAGAATATACACAAAAATATCTGCATTCTTTAGTTGGGTTTGTTCCACAAAAAGCGTTTTTATTCAGTGGTACGGTTCGTTCAAATGTGAGTTATGGAGATGCTGGACACGAAGTAACTGAAGCCGACATGAAAAAAGCTATTGAAATAGCTCAAAGTAGCGACTTTGTTGAGAAAATGGAAGATGGATATGATGCCTCAATTTCTCAATCAGGAAGCAACGTATCAGGAGGTCAGCGTCAACGTTTAGCAATCTCACGTGCGATTTCACGGAAGCCAGAGATTTTGGTTTTTGATGACTCATTTTCAGCTTTAGATTACAAAACAGATCGTGTATTACGTGCAGCGTTAAACAAAGAATTAAAAGATACAACAAAATTAATTGTCGCTCAACGTATTGGTACCATTCGTGATGCAGACAAAATTATTGTTTTAGATGAAGGAAAAATTGTTGGAATTGGTACACATCAAGAATTGATGCAAACGTGTGAAGTCTATCAAGACATCGCTTATTCTCAACTTTCTAAGGAGGAATTAGCAGATGAGTAAACAAAAAAATGGACCGATGAGTGGACCAATGGTAGGTAAGAAACCTGATAATTTTAAAGAGTCTATTGGTAAGTTAGCAAAATATTGTAAACCTTATATGATATACATTATAGTAGCATTTGTATTTGCTATTTTCGGTACAGTATTTAATTTAATAGGCCCGGATCGTCTTAGTGAAATTACAGATATAATTACTGCAGGCATTACTGGTGCTATAAATTTAGAAAAAATAAAAAGTATTGGTTTATTTTTAGTTACGTTATATGTTCTTGGTGCAATGTTATCTTATTTCCAAGGATTTATTATGGCTACTGTAACTCAAACCGTTACTAAAAAATTGCGTACAGATATTTCAACAAAAATTAATCGTTTACCATTACGATACTTTGATAGCAACAATCATGGTGACATTTTGAGCCGTGTAACAAATGATGTGGATACAATTGGCCAAACATTAAACCAAAGTTTAGGCCAATTGGTAACCTCTATTAGTTTATTTATCGGTTCATTGATTATGATGTTTTATACAAATGTGCCTATGGCTTTATCTGCCATCCTATCAACCGTTATTGGTTTTGGCTTAATGATCACCATCATTAAAAAGTCACAAAAATATTTCAGTCAACAACAAAAAAGTTTAGGCGAATTAAATGGTCATGTCGAAGAAATATATACAGGTCATAATATTGTAAAAGCCTTTAATGGTGAAGAGTCAGCAATTGAAGAATTTAATGAAATCAATGATACATTATTTGATAGTGCATGGAAATCTCAATATATTTCTGGTCTAATGATGCCATTAATGAACTTTATTGGGAACTTTGGATATGTAGTGGTTTGTGTAGTTGGAGCTTATCTGGCATTCAATGATCAAATTACTTTTGGTGTGATTGTTGCCTTTATGATGTATATTCGTTTCTTTACACAACCTCTTTCACAAATTGCACAAGCTTTTACTAGTTTACAATCGGCAGCAGCTGCAAGTGAGCGTGTCTTTAATTTCTTGGAAGAAGACGAGTTAGAAGTGGAAACTGGGAAACCTACTTCGTTAGGGACAGTTAAAGGAAATGTTACATTCGATCATGTGAAATTTGGATATAATCCTGACAGACCAATTATTAAGGACTTTTCTCTAGAAGCTAAAGCTGGACAAAAAATTGCAATCGTAGGTCCAACTGGAGCAGGTAAGACGACATTAGTGAACTTGTTAATGCGTTTCTATGAAGTGAATAGTGGAGAAATCTACATTGATGGAACACCAATTTCTAGTGTTACTAGAGGAGCCTTACACGAACAATTCTGTATGGTATTACAAGACACTTGGTTGTTTGAAGGAACGGTTAGAGAAAATATTGTCTACAGTAAAACAGGTGTAAAAGATGAAGAAGTGGTCAACGCTTGTAAAGCAGTTGGAGTACATCATTTTATTCAAACTTTACCACACGGTTACGATACAATTTTAGATGATACAACAAGTTTATCTGCTGGGCAAAAACAATTAATGACGATTGCTCGTGCAATGGTCGCAGATGCCCCATTATTGATTTTGGACGAAGCAACAAGTTCTGTTGATACCCGTACTGAATTGATTATTCAAAAAGCAATGGATAGCTTAATGCATGGAAGAACGTCTTTCGTTATTGCACATCGTCTATCAACTATTAAGAATGCAGATTTGATTATTGTGATGAAAGATGGAGATGTAGTAGAAAGTGGAAACCATGATGTTTTATTGCAAAAAAATGGATTTTATGCGGATCTTTACAATAGTCAATTTGATCAAGAAGAAGAGTAAAATGATAAATCTTAAAAATAGCTAAACCTATAGGGTGTGAATGAAGAAATTCATTCATGCCTTTTTTTGTGTCTAGTAAAAACCAAGCGCCTATTCGTTAAATTTAGGCGTTTTAAGGCCTTGAAATCCAAACTAAGATACTTATATGTAATTCTCTACAAAGATACTTAAAATAGCGTTATTTCATCCTGTCTAGGTCTGTTATTCTCAAATACTGGACACAAAAAAAGCAGTCCAAGAAATTTCTTTCTTGAACTGCTTTTTTATGATTATTCTTAACCTTTGCGTCTTCCAACAATAAGTGAGAAGATAAAAATTAAAATAATAGCTCCAATTAGTGCTGGAATAATCGCGAAACCGCCAATGATAGGTCCGAAATCGCTTAATAATGAACTACCGATCCATGATCCGATAAAACCAACAATAATGTTTCCGATAATTCCGCCTGGTACATCTTTACCAACTATCATACCTGCGATAGCTCCTAAAATTCCACCTACAATTAATGACCAAATAAATCCCATGTTCTTTTCCTCCTTCAAAAAATGTTATTCTCTATTACTCTTATTATTATAGTCACCTTTTGTTCACATATCAAATGATATGCTCTTCGTAGTATCTGATGGATAAAAAAAGCATTTAGACAATCAATCGAAGGCTGCCAATTGATTATCTAAATGCAATTATTTAACTTTTATCAGTTGTCAGTTCTAATAATTTATCACGTAAAGAGGTTTCCATAACGGATAATTCCCGTTCAGCTTCTTTTCGTTTGACTCGTCCATCTTGTTGAATTTGCAATGTTTCTTGTAGAGTTTCAATTAAATCGTTTTGAGTTTTTTGCAAAGTCTCAATATCGATGATGCCGCGTTCGTTTTCTTTGGCAGTTTCAATAGATGAGATTTTTAACATTTCAGAATTCTTCTTCATTAAATCATTCGTTGTTTCGGATACTTGTCGTTGAGCTGTAACAGCATCTTTTTGACGAAGCAACGTAAGAGCAATCGCAATTTGGTTTTTCCAAAGAGGGATGGCCATATTAATCGAAGATTGGATTTTTTCAGCTAAGGCTTGATTGGTATTTTGAATCAAGCGAATCTGTGGAGCTTGTTGAATCGTCATTTGACGCGCAAGTTTCAGATCATGGGTTCTTTTTTCTAAACGGTCTAAAAACTGATTTAAATCATTGACCGTTTGTACGTCCATTTGATTGGTACTCGTTTCCGCTTTTTTTACAGCCTCTGGAATAAGGTTATTAAGCAAATCGTCAATTTTTACTTCTCCAGCAGCGATGTAAATATTTAAGGCATCAAAATAATCTTTGTTCTTATTATAAAGCTGTTCTAACATTAAATTATCGTTTAATAAACCGGCTTTTTCCTTATCTAATTTCACGGAAATCTTATCAATTTGTGCACCGATTTTTTGATATTTTGCAGTCATTTCATAAATTGATTTTTTTACACGGCCAAATATTTTTTTAAACATATTGCTATCTTCAGCACGCAAGTCTTCTGGGTTAGCTTCGTTTAAGCGATACATTAAATCATTTAAGGTATCACCAATTTCTCCAGTATCTTGGTTTTGAACATGATTTAACATAGAATGAGAAAACTCTCCAAGTTTTTGTTGCGCAGCTGAACCATACATCATAACAGATTGAGCGTTAGTGACATCAATTTGTTCAGCTAATGAACGAGCTTGTTCTTGACGTTCTTTTGGCAAACTATCAATTAAGCGTGGCACTTGTTCTGTTTGGACCATTTCTTTTTCAATTTGTTCTTGTTTTTGTAAAACAGGTGCGTTTTCAGATACATCTCCGAAAGGATTAGCTAATAAACTTTCTAATTCAGAGTCGACTTCTTTGACTGTAGAAGATTGTTTTAGTACTTCGTTTTCTTTATCCATCTTACCATCTCCTTAAAGATTATAATTCTTCTGATTCTATTGATTGTGTATGACCATTATCGCGTTCAATTGCTTTCTTTGCAAGCTCTACCTCTATGGCCATATCTTCAAAATCATCAGATTTAAACAGAACATAATCTTCAGCAATCAATTGACACATTTCATCTATTGTAGAGGCACTTTCGTCAAGAATATCAAAGGTTGATTTATTTTTTACTTCATGTTGACTAATTTCCAAATATTTATCTGTTAAATCGGTTAAAGAAGGGAGGTGGACATATAAAAATTTGTCGACTTCATGTAAACGATTGGGTTCTTCAGTGATACCTTTAAATAAAGATTTAGACAACTGGATTGTATTGTTTCGTTTTTCAATTGCTTCAAGTTTTGAAACACTGTGAAGGTTTTTTTCTAAGCGTAATAATTTTAATTTAGCTGTATGCATGGTTTCTCTAAAAAATTTAATTTCTTCCTTAGACATTCCTTTAGATTTATAAAAAGCTTCTTTTTCAGGAGATAAACGATTTAGCTTTTTTAAAGACCTAGAATCCTCATTGACGGATTGCTTATAGATAAAGAAGGCTCCTATAGCCATACTGATAATCAAGGACAAGAATAAATCAAAACCGAATAGAAAGTGGACAATAACGAAGATTAAAATAGTTGATAAACTGGTCAAGGTGTAATAAAAAATGTCACCTAAACTTTTGATATTTTTTTTCATATTTTTCACTCCAATAATTTATTTTTTTAATTGTTTTTAAGTTTTATTTTCTTACTCTTATTTTAGCATAAATAAGAGTGAATCTCCTATCAGACCTAAGAATGATTTCTTGCTACAACTAATGAAGTGGAGTAGCTTGTAGACAGTCTATAATTTATTTATAGAAAAGCAAGGAATGTAGACTTAATTGAAAAAAATGAAAAGGAGAGTTATGATAAGGCATAAGAAAATTTTTTTATGGAGGAAATAAAATGATATTTGAAGAGAAAACACTCTCTACTGAAACTGTATACAAGGGGAATTTGATTGATTTTGTAGTGGATACTATTGAATTGCCTAATGGAGAAACGGCTACTAGAGAATTGGTTAAACATCCTGGTGCAGTAGCGATTATGGCGTTCACAGATGACAATAAAATGATTTTTGTTAAGCAATACCGAAAAGCCATTGAGCAAGTTCTTTTAGAGATTCCTGCTGGGAAAATTGATTTAACAGATGAAACTCCCTTGGAAACAGGAAAAAGAGAATTAGAAGAAGAAACCGGGTTCCAAGCAGAATCATTTGAAATGGAAACATCTTTTTATACTTCTCCAGGATTTGCAAATGAACTGATTTATGTTTATTCTGCTAAGGGACTTAAAAAAGTTGAAAATCCTCTTGCTCAAGATGAAGATGAATTTATTGAATTAGTTTACTTAACGTTTGATGAGGCTTGGGAAGCTTATGAGAACCACTTGATTTACGATGCAAAAACAGTATATGCTCTCATTGCTTGGAAACTTAAATTAGCCACAACGAAATAGAAAGGGTGATTTTACTAGATGGATCCAAAAACTAGAGCAGAAATTAGAAAAGAAAATGAATTAAAAGAAAAAGATCAAAAGAAAAGAGATAAAGAACGCGAAAAAGTTGAGCGAGAATACCAAAAGCAATTAGAAAAGGAAGGCATCGTTACGAAGAGCCGTAAGAATGAAAATGAAAAAGTTCGTGACAGAGGGCGTAAGCTGGATAAAATTATTTTAGTGGTAGCGATATTACTAGTTATTGTGTTGGCAATTGTATTTATTATTTAGTCTAGAGAGGAATTTAAAGTATGAAAATTGGGATTATCGGTGCTATGCAAGAAGAAGTAACCGTATTGAAAAATAGTATGAGCAATAAACAAGAGTGGGTAGAAGCGAATGCTTCGTTTGTATCTGGAAAAATTGAGCAAGTTGAAGTTATTTTAGTGCAATCCGGTATTGGAAAAGTTAATTCGGCCATTGCTGCAACGCTCTTGCTGTCTAAACACGAAGTGGATGCTATTATCAATACGGGGTCTGCTGGAGGAATAGGAGAAGGACTATCTGTAGGAGATGTGGTTATTTCAACTGAAATGGCTTATCATGATGTTGATGCAACAGTCTTTGATTACGTTATTGGACAAGTTCCTCAAATGCCTGCTCGTTATCAAGCAGACCGTTCTCTGGTTGAACAAACCAGCAAAGCGGCTAAAAAAGTAGGTTTGCAAATGGTTCAAGGGTTGATCCTGACAAGTGATTCTTTTATTGCAGATAAAAAAATTGTGGATCAAATTAAACACCACTTTCCAGATGCTTTGGCTTCTGAAATGGAAGGTGCAGCCATTGCACAAGTTTGTTACCAATTTGATAAACCCTTCGTTATCGTAAGAGCTATGTCAGATGTAGCAGATGAAGAAGCAGGAATGAGTTTTGATGAATTTATTATTGATGCAGGTAAAAAATCTGCTGAAATGGTGATGGAGCTGTTAAAAAACTTATCTTGATATAAAAAAATGAAGAGACAAGGATGAAAATATCCTTGTCTCTTCATTTTTTTAGTGGTGTAAGAAGTGCAAAGAATAACGTTAGAGTTGTTTGTAAGCTACTTCAGTGTAAACTTCATATCCCAATTGCTGGTACACTTTTTTTGCTCTTTCATTATCAGACCAATAATGCAGTTCCAGTTGGGAAATGCCGCGTTCTTTTGCAAAGTTATCAGCAAATGCTAAAAGTTTTTTGCTTAGGCCTTTTCCTTGGTAAGCCGGCATGATTAAGATATGGTGCAAGTATAATCTAGTGTAACCATAACGATAAACCGTTTCTGCTACAGCTTCTTCCTCTAACCAAAGATAAGCCGCAATTTGTTCGCGTTCTTGCTGATCATCTATCCAAAGAAATACTTGTTGTTTTGGATTTTTAAATCGTTCTTGAAAATAATGTAAGATTGCTTCTTCATCGTATGGTTTGAAAAAATTAGGATACATTTCTTTATGTTTTTCTTGCATGACATATCCTAATTTTGCCATTAGTTGCGCATCTCTTGTTTCAATAATCTTCATATTAAAGCCTCACTTATATTTAATTTTCTAAATTATACACACCATAATAGTTTATCATGAGAAGGAAGAAAATAAAAATAGTAGATTTCTGAATACACATATAAAAAATGAAATAAGGTTTGCTATAAAAGCGTAAACATTTTAAAATAGAGATATTATATCTAATCATATTAAACTCGTTCATTGGTGGAAGACAAAATTAGTAGGAAAGAGGCTTTAAGTGGTGACTATTATAGAAACGGAGCGTTTACTACTCGTACCTTATCAATTATCCTTTATTGAAGCTACACTAACTGGGGATGATAAATTACAGGAAGTGTCTGGTTATAGTGTTGCACAAGAATGGCCGGGTGTAGAATTTTTCTTTTATCTACCGTATGTGCTTGAAACAGTAAAACAAGACAAAATAAAAGAAAAATGGACCTATTTAGTGATCCTTAAAACTGAACAAAAAATTATTGGAGAAGTCAGTGCACAAGGCAATCCTGAACTGACGGGTGAAGCAGAGTTGGGTTATGGCATAGTAGAGGCCTATGCGGGTAATGGATATGCCACGGAAGGAGCGCAAGCTTTTTTAGATTGGCTTTTAACTGAGAATATCAAAAGTGTAAAAGCTAAAACATATTTGTATCATAAGAAATCGCAACATATTTTAAAAAAATTAGGGTTTGTAAAAACAGGTGAAGGTTTATTTACTGGAGGAGACAGGGTAGCTTATTATGAATGGCAATCCAATTCAATCACATCTATAAACAGTGAAGGATACGAAAAAAAAGCTAAAGGATAACGATTTAGCTTTTCACCGTATTCATTATGAGAATAATTTTTTGAAAAAAGACGGTTTCTTGTTCTCTTCTTTAGGAGGAGTCCTTAAAGGATATTTAACGGCTACGTCCACTTCAGTTTCATCAACTGCAGTCGATGAGACATAAATCAATCCAAGTGGACTACGTAGAGCTCCTTCATCAGATACGATCCGAAAAGAACAATTATATTCTTGGCATAGCTTGATATAGGGAGTTAATTTGCTCATATCGATTTGTCCATTTAAGAGCAATTGTTGATTTGGATGAAGTTGAATTTCTTGTTTTAAAGCATCAATATAGTTTTCAGAAATAAGTTGTTCAATAGTCATGGATAAATAGACACGTTCTCTAAGACTGCCAAAATATTTATTTCTTTCATCAGGATTTGTTTTTTTATTTCCATGTATACCTTTTGATAAATAGTCTTGAGTCTCTCTGTCAGCCATTTCAAAACCCTCCTTTTATAGTCATTGTTAATGAATTAAAGTTTTAATGTTCTCTTAGATTAAAAAACAGTATAGCATGAACCCCACCGAAATAAAAATATTTTATATTTTGTCAAGCTGACAAAGAAAAGTTGAAAAATATGGATAAAAAATCTTATAAAAGCAACAATATGAATGAAATCATGCCTTGATAGGTTAAAGATGTGATTTCATAAAATAGTGATTTCTATAAAAACAATCTAATTTGACTATTCATTTAGTAGAATAGAGACAAGAATCAAGTTCAAGGAGTGGAAGAATGGATAATGTCACGTTTACCAAAGACGATTTTGCGGTGTTTACTATTGAAGGGCTAGAACCTAGAATGTCAGCCATTCGAAAACAAATTCAACCAAAGTTTCATCTACTAGGACAGGGACTAGCAAAGGAGTTAGCAGCTGAATTGAATAAAGAAAGCCTGCCTGTTCATATTGCCCAACATATAAGAAGAACCAAGAATGCTCCAAAAGATACTTGGATGGCGATTGGTGGGAATAAAAGAGGGTACAAAAAATACCCTCATTTTCAATTAGGTTTATATGGAACACATATTTTTATTTGGTTGGCTTTTATTGATAATCCTCTGCATGAAGAAAAAATAGCTCAGAAAATTATCGAGGAACCAACTTTATTATTTGATGTGCCTAATGATTATGTTGTTTCATGGGATCACACAAAAGAACAAGTGATCCCAATTCATCAAGCCGAATTACTTAGTGGATTAATGCGATGGAAAACGGTCAAAAAGGGAGAATTTTTAATTGGAAGACAGATTTTGGCCAATGATCCACTTTTGATGAATCCAAATCAGACCCAAAACTATATACTTGAAACATTTATGCAGTTATTGCCATTGTATAAACAGGCTTACAGTGTACATGAACTATAAGAAATCAGCAGTTAAAAAAAGGGTTCAACACGATAATTATCGCGTTGAACCCTTTTTTAGATTAAGCAAATACAATGTGCCATTCATTTCGTTTAGATAAGAAATCTTTTGCTAATTGTTGTGCACCTTCTAAAGTATGATGAGCTGCCCAACCACATTGAGTTTCGTTACTTGCTGGAACTTCAGTAGCTATTAAAACGTCTTCCATTGTTTTTTGTAAAACTTCTAAAATTTCATCATAATTCTCATGGTTGATAACGGTTAGATAAAAACCTGTTTGGCAACCCATAGGACCAAAATCGATAATATAATCTGCATGGTTACGGATCAATTCTGCAGTTAAATGTTCTAGTGAATGGACACTCATCATATCCATATGTTCTTTATTTGGTTGTGAGAAACGGACATCATATTTTAAAATTTTATCTCCATTTAATCCCATTTTTTTATCGGCTAATCTAACATAAGGTGCTTTAACTTTTGTATGATCTAAGTTAAAACTTTCCACATTCATTTTGCTTGTCATCAACACTACACTCCTTATTTTCTTCTAATGTTATTTAAGTTCCTATTCATTAGTGTACCACTTTTAGCTTCAGACTAAAAATAGTTATTTTTCAGCAGAGTTTCTAGAAAATAAAAAACGCTGAATGAAAATCTCAGCGTTTATCGTTGTTGTCATTATCTTTTTTTTCATTAAATTTACGGACAATAAATTCATAGTTTATAAGGGCATTAAAATCATCTTGAAAATGAATCACTATTTTGGACTTGTTGCTCTTTAATTTGACGGCAGGACCAGTAACTTCAACTACTGTATGGTTAGACACACTGTACACTCCTTTTTAATTAAATGAAATGGGGTAAATGACTATTTAAATTAAATATATATGGATAAAAAAGAATAATTGCTATTTATTAATCAACAAAGCTTACCATAAAAATGTGGAAATTAAAATATACTTGAACTCCTTTTTTGAAATTCTCATCAAATTCATATAAAAATTGATTATCAGCCATTGGAAACGGTTGTTCATTTAGAAAAACTACCTAATTTTTCTAAAAAACAGAACAAAAAAAGAACCAACGGAATGAATCTAGCCATTCCGTTGGTTCTTAATAAATTAGTTATTAACGAGAGTAGTACTCAACGATGATTGTTTCATCGATTTCAGCAGATAATTCATCTCTTAATGGTAAACGGTTGTATGAACCTTCTAATTTTTCAACATCGAAAGTTACGTATTCAGGACGGCCGAATAATGCTTCAGCAGCTGATTTAATAATATCCATGTTTTTAGATTTTTCACGTACAGAGATAACTTGTCCAACTGAAACGCTGTATGATGGAATATCAACGCGTTTGCCATCAACAAGGATGTGGCCGTGATTTACTAATTGACGTGCTTGACGACGAGTAGTAGCTAAACCTAAACGGTAAACAACATTGTCTAAACGTTGTTCTAAAAGGATCATGAAGTTTTCACCATGTTTACCTTCTTTGTTTTTACCAGCTTTTAAGAATAAGTTGCTAAATTGACGTTCGTTCATGCCAAACATGTGACGCAATTTTTGTTTTTCTTGTAATTGAAGACCGTATTCTGTTAATTTTTTACGGCTGTTTGGACCATGAGGACCTGGAGCGTAAGGACGGCGTTCGATTTCTTTACCTGTGCCAGAAAGTGAAATGCCTAAACGACGAGAAACTTTCCAACTTGGACCTGTATAACGTGACATAATGTAATTCCTCCAATAAATATTTTTTTTGGAGTAAAATAATAAGTTGAAGTTCAGTATTTCGTGCAGTCCATTTTTCAATCTTCACCTTTGCAGCCATAGGTTACGCAATTGCACCATTACTGGCAATGAACTGTTGACGTGAATACCACTCTCACGCTGCATTATTTTACACAAACGCAATTATACGCTATAAATCATTAGTAAGTCAAGCCATTCTACTATATAATCGAAGGAACTAATAGAATTTGAACAAATTCTTCTAAATATTTTTGGTCGATTGCGTCAAAACGGCTAGTAACAGGAGCATCGATATCTAAAACACCAATTACACGACCATCTTTGATTAAAGGAATAACAATTTCAGATTGGCTTGCTGCATCACAAGCAATATGTCCCGGGAATTGGTTAACATCTACAACGAAAATGCTCTCTCTTTTGGCAAATGCTGTTCCGCAAACGCCTTTACCATTTTGTATTCTTATGCAAGCTACTTTACCTTGGAAAGGCCCTAAGACCAGTTCGTCAGAAGTTGGTTCATATAAATAAAATCCTGCCCAATTGATAGTAGGTAAGTTCTCGAATAATAAAGCTGCTGCGTTACTTAAATTTGCAATGAAATTAGTTTCATCACCTATTACTGCACTAAGTTGTTTATTTGTTAATGAATAAGCAGATTCTTTTGTCATATAACTACTCCTTATAGGTCTCTCAACAACCTATCAGTAAAATGATTATTTTACTAGATTGAGGTGTGAGAATATTTTCTTCTATGTTATAATATACAATAGGTGTTTTTATAAGTAAATCCTTTATAAAAATTAGACATACCATTACATTCCTACATAGAATGAAAGAACTATTTTTGTGAAATCAAAATGAACATAGCAGTAATCCAATCGGAGGTTTTAAAATGAAAATAGAAACAGTTTTAATGGTTATCATTGTATTAGCTCTGGTAACTTATATAACCAGTTATATTATGAAAAAAAAGCATTATCAAACGATCAACAAATTGGAACAAGAAAAATTTGACTTAATAGATACACCCATATCAGAAACCATTCAAAGTGTTAAGGATCTTTCTTTGACGGGTCAGACAAAGAAAAATTTTGAGCAATGGAAAGAAAAATGGAAAAAATTAGAGATGACAGCATTTCCTGATATAGAAAATCTTTTGTTCGATGCTGAACAGGCAACAGACCGTTTACAATTAATCAAAGCTAGTCAAGCTGAACAGAAAAGCAGCGAGCTGATGAACAGTACAAAACAGAGCATTAAAGAAATCCAATTAGCACTGAATGAATTATTAAAAAGTGAAGAAAAAAATATTCAGGCTGTAAAAAAAGTCCAAGAAATGTATCAAAGTATTCGGAAAAAATTATTAACACAGAGTTTTTCTTTTGGCCCAGCACTGGATAGACTAGAAAAGAAACTCACTTTCTTAGAATTAAGTTTTGCTGATTTTTCTGATTTAACGGTTTCTGGGGACCACATTGAAGCTGAAGAAGTATTGAAGAAGCTTAATCATGAAACAAAAGAATTAAATGATGCAGTTATGACCATCCCTAGCTTAGTTAAAGAAATTAGTACCGAATTTCCGGCTCAAGTTCAAGAATTAAAAGAAGGATACCATGAATTAAAAGATGTGCAGCATTTCGTCTTTTTAGAAGATTCAATAGCCGCTGACATTGTGGATATTGAAAAGGATATCAAACAAGGTGAAAAATTACTTAAGCAATGTGAACCTGAAGAGGCCCAAAAGCTGAATGTGATAATTGAAGAAAAAATCAACCGGATCTATGATGTTATGGAAGCAGAATTAACTGCAAAAGCAACAGTCGAAAAAGAGCAGACTATTTTGGCTGAATTTATTGGATTTGTGAATAAGAGAAATCAACAACTAATGATTGAGATTGACCGCGTATCACAAAGTTATAAATTAAACGATGCTGTTTTAGAGCAAACAAAAAAAATGCAAGAACAAATTGATGAAATCAAACTTGATTTTGAAACCTTTAAAAGTGGGATTGAAAAAAATCAAGCTGTCTATACTGTTGTTGAAGAAACCTATGCTGCAGATGGAGAAAAATTGACCCATATTGAAGAAGAGCAAGAAAAATTGATTACTCAATTAGCTGACTTACGCAAAGAAGAAACAGAAGTAAAAGAAAAAATTGATGATTTTGAGTTTAACATGCGTGGTATAAAACGATATATTGAAAAGCAACACTTACCAGGGTTACCTGAAGAATACCTAGATTTGTTTTTTGTCACAACAGAGCGGATTGAAAAATTAGCTAAAGAATTAAACAAATTGAAAATCGATATGACAGAGATAAAAAAAATGTGTGAACTGTGTGAAGATGATGTTGAATTGCTTATTGATAAGACCGAAGAAATCGTAGATAGTGCATTACTGACAGAGTACATGATGCAGTATGCGAATCGGTACCGAAATGAGCATCCTGAAATTGGAGAAGCCATTTTGGAAAGCAACGATTTGTTTAATAAAGAATTTCAGTATAAAGAAGCGCTTGAGGTTGTCTCTACAGCACTAGAAGTTGTGGAACCTGGAGCATTCAAAAAAGTTGAGAATCAGTATTATGAAGAAAAAAGCCAAAGTGCTAAGTAAATTAAAAAACTAAACCAATCAAGAAATAGTCAACAGAGTGGTGATTAGCACTGCTCTGTTTTATTTTGTTAAAAAAAAGAGACGTCTTGTATTCGGAAAAGTTTTTGTTATAATAGTAAAGAATTTTCACTTGAGGAATAATTTAAAGGAAAGTGTGACAATACAATGATTTATTTTGATAATAGCGCAACAACAAGAATGGATAAAAATGTTTTACAAACTTTTGAAAAGGTAAGTCAAACGATCAATGGAAATCCTTCCAGTTTACACTTATTAGGCAACTATGCGGATGGGTTGCTTCAGCAATCTAGAAAACAAATTGCTGATCTAATGCACGTTTTGCCTGAAGAGATTTACTTTACTAGTGGTGGAACAGAAGGCGATAACTGGGCTATAAAAGGAACCGCTATTGAAAAAAGACAATTCGGCAAACACGTGATTACAACAGCGGTGGAACACCCTGCAGTCAAGGAATCTGTTGGTCAGTTGAAAATGTTGGGATTTGATGTAACTATTTTACCTGTTGATCAGAGTGGAAGAGTTTCCGTTTCTGATTTAAAAGAAGCATTAAGATCGGATACTATTCTAGTGTCGGTAATGGTTGTAAATAACGAAGTGGGAAGTATTCAGCCAATTGCAGAGATTGGGGAAATGCTAAAAGATTACCCAACCGTTCATTTTCATGTGGATGCAGTACAAGCGATTGGAAAAGTACCATTATTATTAGGTAAAGAGTCAAGAGTTGACTTAGCTACTTTTTCTGCTCATAAATTTCATGGGCCTAAAGGTATGGGATTTATGTATATTAAAAAAGGAAAAAAAATTGCCCCTCTTTTAAATGGTGGTGGACAGGAATCTGGCAAACGCAGTGGTACAGAAAACGTAGCTGGCGCAGCATCTATGGCTAAAGCTTTGCGCCTCGTACTTGAAAAGTCAGAAGAGAAGCAAAAGAATCAAAGAGAGATAAAAAAATATTTGGTGCAGCAATTAGAAGGGTATAAAAAAGTTTCAGTTTTTTCTCAAACAGAAGGAGCACCTCATATAGTATGTTTTGCTTTAAAAGGGATTCGTGGAGAAGTCATGGTTCATGCTTTTGAAAAGAAAGATATTTATATTTCAACCACTAGCGCTTGTTCAAGCCGTAGTGGTGTGGGTTCTAGTACATTGGAAGCTATGCATGTCCCTGAAAAGTTAGCTACAAGTGCAGTGCGCATCAGTTTGACAGATACCAATGATTTAGCAGAAGCAAAACTTTTTATGGGCGAATTTGACCAGCTGTACCAACAATTTAAAGATATCAAATAAGTTTAAAGGGAATAAAGAGAGGAAGTTAGTAATACATGCAATACGATGAAGTAATGATCCGTTATGGTGAACTATCAACTAAAGGTAAAAACAAACGCATTTTTATCAGCAAACTGGCTCAAAATGTAAAGTTCGCTTTGCAAGATTTTGAAGAATTAAAAGTACATGGAGAGCGTGACCGTATGCATTTAGAATTAAATGGTGCAGATAGTGATGCAGTATTGAAAAGATTAGAATCTATCTTTGGTATTCAAAACTATTCTCCGGTTAGACGTTTGGAACGAGACATTGAATTGTTGAAAAAAGTTGCAGTTGATATGGTCGAAGAGCTGTACACAGAAGGTAAAACATTTAAAGTCATGACTAGACGTTCTGATCATGACTATGAATTAGATACGAACGATATGAATCAATTGTTGGGAGCAGAAATTTTCAGCAAAGTCGAAGGCATAAAAGTTCAAATGAAAAAACCTGACATTACATTGCGAGTTGAAATTCGTAATGAAGGATTCTTCTTATCAAGCAAGACTGTCATGGGAGCAGGTGGTCTACCTGTAGGGGCAAGTGGAAAAGGTATGCTAATGTTATCTGGTGGAATCGACTCACCTGTAGCAGGTTATTTAACCATGAAACGCGGCGTAAATTTAGAAGCTGTTCATTTCCACAGTCCTCCATACACAAGTCCAAGAGCTCTTCAAAAAGCGAAAGATTTAGCCGCTAAGTTAGCTGCTTTCTCAGGCAGTGTTCAATTTATTGAAGTTCCTTTTACCGAAATTCAAGAAGAAATAAAGAAAATTGTTCCAGAGGGTTATTTAATGACAGTTACAAGAAGAATGATGATGAGATTGACCGGATAGTATCCGAGAAGAACGCAAAGGATTAGCAATCGTTAATGGCGAGTCATTAGGACAAGTAGCTTCACAAACATTGCATAGTATGATTGCAATCAATGACGTAACTCCAACTCCGGTCATTCGACCAGTTATTTCAATGGATAAAAATGAAATTATTGAGATTGCTCAAAAAATTGATACATTTGATTTATCTATCCAACCATTTGAAGATTGCTGTACAATTTTTGCTCCTCCAGCGCCTAAAACACAACCAAAACTCGAAAAAGCTCGTAAATATGAAGAGCGACTTGATGTTGAAGGACTAATTGAAAGAGCGATGAATGGTTTAGTGATCACTAAAATTACTGTTGGAGACACATTAGAAGCACAACAAAAAGCTGATTTTTCAAGTTTATTATAATTAAATGCAATCTTGAAACAAAGGTTGTATGACAAATGGTGTGGATGCTTCAAAATAAAAATTCTTCTGGAATGGACGGATTTGCTTGTGGAGCCATGGGAGCGTCTGAAGTTGCTCTATTTTAGAACGTGTTTCAAAAAGCAAACCTGACGTCCACTTTGTCATGGCTGTAGTTGCTTTAGCTACGTACAGACATGATACACTTAGGCGTAAGCCTACAGTGCTTCTATTTAATGCTCGATGGTCGGTGACCATACTGCGCTTATTCGCTCCAGTTGCCCTAGCTCTTGCGGCTTTAGTCGCTTAGAGATAAGGTATGCGTTAGAAGTTTCAGGTCTAAACGCTTTTAGCCACACTCCCAATGAAGCGCTAACGATTTATAATTCTCATTGAATCCTATACAAGGCTACAAGCGACTCTATTCCTCTAGAAATTTTTGGTGAGTAGTTTGATTAATCTATCAGCACTAAAAATTACAAATCCAAAAAAGTTAGGCACAAAGTATGTGTTTAGCTTTTTTTATCATTCTCCTTACGTAATTTAATACTGCTAAATAAAACTTAAGTGGGTATAATATAGATAGCGAATACGATAGGAGGATGTTAAAGTGAAGTTATGGAAAAATGGACTTTTTTTTACAATGGAAAAAGAAGACGAAACGGTTTCTGCAGTCCTTACTGATGGTGAAACCATTTTGGGTGTAGGCGAAGAAGAGGAATTGAAAAAAAAGTATGGCAATAAAATAAACGTGGAAATTGATTTAAATGGAGAAATGATATTTCCGGGGTTTGTAGATAGCCATTTGCATTTACTGTGGTATGGAATGAGTTTGTCTCGCTTAAATTTAAATCAAGTTAAAAGTAAAAAAACAAGTTTGGAACAAATTCGAAAAAAAGTTGAGCAACTAAATCTAGATGAATGGCTTTTTGTTGAGGGGTACAATGAAAATGAATGGGAAGACGATCCAACTCCTCTTACGAAAATGGACTTGGATGCTATTTCAACATCCCATCCCTTATTGGTTCGCAGAATCGATTACCATAATGTTGTGATCAACACACCGTTAATTAATAAGCTACAACTCAAAGATGGTCAGACATATGATGGTGGCGGCGAAATTCAATTAGATAAAGAAGGAAAATTAACCGGGATTTTAAAAGATGAAGCTACGAATTTGGCTATAAATGCTTTTCCTGAGACGACTCCTTTAGAACAAGAAGAATACTTATCTTTAGCAATCGAAGATTTATGGTCAAAAGGAATAACCGGAGGGCATTCGGAGGACCTACATTACTTTAACGGCTTCCAAGGAACCTTAAAGACGTTTCATACGGTTATTGAAGAAAAAAGAAAAGCTTTTCGAGTTCATCTCTTAATTCATCATGAGGAATTAAATGTCTACAATCAGTCAAATGAAATGTATCTGGATGGAAATCCTTATATAGAACTAGGTGCAATGAAAATATTTTATGATGGAACAGTAGGATCTCGAACAGCTCTAATGAGCTACCCGTATCCTGGGACCACTGATTATGGGCTACAAGTTCAAACAGATGAAGTTTTTATAGCCCTTATCAAAGCTGCACGTAAAGCTAAACTTCCAGTAGCTATCCATATTTTAGGAGATAAAGCATTTGAGAAAGTAATTGAAACGTTACGTCAATTTCCACCGCTGCCTGGACAACTTGATCGAATGATTCATACACCTTGGTTGAACACTGAATTACTAAAGAAAGCTAAAAACTTACCTTTGGTTTTTGATTTACAGCCGCAATTTATGAGTAGTGATCTTCCGTGGGCGCTAGATGTTTTGGGTAAAAATCATCCGCCTTTAGCCTTCGCATGGAAGACTATAAAAGATACAGGGTTTCCAATTGCAGGAGGTAGTGACGCTCCAGTTGAAATACCCAATCCATTTTTTGGTATACACGCAGCTGTTACTAGAATGAAAAAAGATGGGAAAGATAAAAAACGTTATTTTCCGGAAGAAGAGCTTTCTGTATTTGAAGCTTTATCGCTTTACACAACTGGGAGTGCTATTGCAGGGTATAAAGAGGATACTAGAGGGAAAATAAAACCTGGTTATATCAGTGACTTTACAATTTTAAAACAAAATCCTTTTTTAATAGAAAAAGATAGTTTGAAAGACCTAGTCGTTTCGAAAACAGTTGTAGGTGGAAATGTCGTTTTTTCGATAAACGATTATGCATAGGAAGTTTAGAAAGAAAGAAGACAAAAGTAAATAAGACTCTTCGTCAAATGGTGTTGATAGAAGTAAATAACATTTCTTCTGGAATAGACGGATTTGCTTGTGGAGAGCCATTGAATTCAATGCAAGCTACAAGTAAACCCTATTCCTCCAGAAGTTTCGTGCCATTAATTTAACTAAGCTATCAATACTAAAAAGTATAGAGCCGGAGATATCCGTCTTCTTTTTTTGTTCAATATAATTGTGATTAACATCACAATTATATTGAGTTAATCATTGAAAGATGATATGATAATGAAGAAATTTAAAGGACAGGAGGCAGGATAAGTGGAGATAACGACTAAAATACATCAAATTCCAAATGCAACAGCTCAAAGGTTACCTATCTATTATCGTTCATTAAAAAAATTGAACGAAACAGGAGTAGAGCGCATAAAATCAAAAGAATTGAGTCAACTGACACAAATTCCTTCAGCGACGATTCGTCGAGATTTTTCTCATTTTGGTGAATTAGGAAGGAGCGGATACGGGTATGAGGTTGTTTATGTAACTGAAGTATTTCGTGAGTTATTAAATGTGAATAATATCATTAATGTAGTGCTTATAGGAGTGGGGAATTTAGGGAAAGCTATTTTAACTAATAATTTCAAGAAAGAAAAAAACATTACGATCAAGTGTGCTTTTGACAGTCAATCGCCTTATTTAGGAAAAGAAATATCAGGTGTACCAATTTTTCCTATGGAAAGAATGAAAGAACTTGTTAGGAAACAACAAATTCAGACAGCTATTTGTGCTGTACCTAGTGAGGTATCACAAGAAGTAGTTGATGATCTAATTGATGCCGGTATCAATTCTATTTTAAATTTTGCTCCTGGAAGAATAAAAGTACCGGATACTATTCAAATGAAATATATCGATTTCTCCAGTGAAATTTTTACAATGGTCTATCAAAACGAAGCACTATATCCTGGAAATCCAATTGAAAAAAATAATTGAAATAAAAAAAATTAGATAAGTTAGAAAACAATAGAATCTGACTATTTGTACGGAAATATTGCTTTAAAAAATGATTATTCGTATACTGTTCTAAGATAAGTCTTAGAATAGGAGTGTTTAATATGGAAATTACTAGAAAAGGTACACCACATAAACTAAGAGGTATTCAAACAAAGGTTGGAGATAAAGCGCCTGAATTTAATATTAAAAACTTAGTGGATGAAACAGTTGGATTAAACGAATTTTCCGGAAAAGTTGTTTTAATCAGTGTCATTCCAGATATTGATACACGAGTATGTGCTTTACAAGCAAAAGAATTCAATAAAATCGCCAGCGAATTAGAGGGTGTGCAATTGATCACTATTTCAAATAACACCAAAGAAGAACAAGCTGAATGGTGTGCTGGAAAAGACATTTCAATGGAAATGTTGCATGATAGTGAATTAAGTTTTGGTAACGCGTATGGTTTAGTAATGGAAGATCTTGATCGATTAGCACGCTCAGTATTTGTTGTTAACCCAAGAGGTGAAATCACGTATCAAGAAATCGTTCCTGAAATGTCTAGTGAACCTGACTATGATAAAGCGATCAAAGCAGCTAGAGCAGCACGTTAATGAAATCCATAAGATGTATTGAAAAATAACTTTTTTAATGCTACTATGTAAAAATAAAAGGCAATGAACAAGAAGAGTAATTTTATTTGCTGACTGATAGAGAAAAGAACGAATGCTGGGAGTTCTTAGTCGTGATAAAATGAAGGTAGCTTGGGAGCTGACAAGGTGAATATACAGTAACTTTGTTCGGAGTAACGATCCGTTAAAATTGGAACTAAGAGGTGTACTTTTGAAATTAGTAAAAGTACGCAATATAGGTGGTACCGCGAGTGAACAGCATTCGTCCTAATAATAATTTATTATTAGGACGGGTGCTTTTTTTGTTTGTATAAATCGTTTAATTAAAATTGTAAAGGAGAGATAGAATGACTGATGAATTGAAAATGTCTACTAAATACCAACCAAATGAAGTAGAAGCTGGTCGTTATGAAAAATGGGTAGAAAAAGGGCTATTTAAGCCAAGTGGAGATAAGACAAAAGAGGCTTACTCTGTCGTTATTCCTCCTCCAAACGTAACAGGGAAATTGCATTTAGGTCATGCATGGGATACAACCTTACAAGATATTATTGTTAGACAAAAAAGAATGCAAGGCTTTGACACTTTATGGTTGCCAGGTATGGATCATGCAGGGATTGCAACCCAAGCAAAAGTAGAAGCTAAATTAGCTGAAAATGGTATTTCACGCTACGATTTAGGACGTGAAAAGTTTATTGATACTGTCTGGGATTGGAAAGAAGAATACGCTAGTGTGATTCGTGAACAATGGGCAAAAGTTGGTATTTCAGTTGACTATAGCCGTGAACGTTTTACATTAGATGACGGATTATCTGAAGCGGTTCGTAAAGTATTTGTAACGATGTACGATAAAAAACTAATTTACCGTGGAGAATATATCATCAACTGGGATCCAAAAGCTAAAACAGCTTTATCAGATATTGAGGTTATTCACCAAGATGTTGAAGGTGCCTTTTATCATATGAGTTATCCTTTAACAGATGGTAGCGGAGTAGTAGAAATTGCGACAACGCGACCTGAGACGATGCTAGGAGACACAGCAATTGCGGTTCATCCAGACGATGAGCGCTACCAACAATTGATCGGTAAGACCGTTCTCTTGCCTTTAATGAATCGTGAAATCCCAATTATAGTAGATGATTATGTTGAAATGGATTTTGGTACAGGTGTTGTGAAAATCACTCCTGCTCATGATCCGAATGACTTTGAAGTTGGGAAACGTCACAATTTGCCACAAATTAATGTGATGAATGATGATGGTTCAATGAATGAATTGGCTGGCAAGTATGAATCGATGGATCGTTTTGAAGCTCGTAAAGCCGTGGTAAAAGATTTAGAAGCTGAAGGACGAATGATCAAAATCGAAAAAGTGGTTCACAGTGTTGGTCATTCAGAACGCACAGGAGTTGTAGTAGAACCAAGGTTATCTACGCAATGGTTTGTAAATATGGCACCACTAGCTAAAGAAGCAATCGAAAGCCAAGGAACAGAAGAGAAAGTTAATTTTGTGCCAGAGCGTTTCGAAAATACCTATATGCGTTGGATGGAAAATGTTCACGATTGGGTAATCTCACGCCAATTGTGGTGGGGTCACCGTATTCCTGCTTGGTACCATAAAACAAGTGGTGAGTTATATGTAGGAATGGAAGCACCTGAAGATAATGAAAATTGGGTACAAGATCCAGATGTTTTGGATACGTGGTTTAGTTCAGCTTTATGGCCGTTTTCTACAATGGGATGGCCCGATGAAGATTCTGAAGATTTCAATCGTTATTTCCCTACCAATACTTTGGTAACAGGATACGACATTATTTTCTTCTGGGTTAGCCGCATGATGTTCCAAAGTTTAGAATTTACTGGAAAACGACCATTTAATAATGTATTGATTCATGGTCTTATCCGTGATACAGATGGCCGTAAAATGAGTAAATCACTAGGCAATGGGATCGATCCTATGGATGTGATTGAAAAGTATGGAGCGGATGCACTGCGTTGGTTCTTGTCTAATGGTTCTGCTCCAGGGCAAGATGTTCGTTTTAGTTATGACAAAATGGATGCTGCATGGAACTTTATCAATAAGATATGGAATGCTAGCCGCTTTGCATTGATGAATATGGAAAACTTTACTGTCGATCAAATTGATTTAATAGGTGAAAAAACAGTTGCTGACCGCTGGATCTTAACCAAATTAAATGAAACCATTGAAAAAGTAACCGACTTATTCGAGCGTTTTGAATTTGGTGAAGCGGGTCGCCACTTGTATCACTTTATTTGGGATGATTTTTGTGACTGGTACATCGAAATGAGTAAGGAAGTATTATTTGGAGAAGATGAAAAAGCAAAACAAACGACTAGAAGTATTTTAGCTTATGTATTGGATCAGACGTTACGTCTGTTACACCCAATCATGCCATTTGTTACTGAAGAGATTTGGGAAAATATTCCTCACGAAGGAGAATCCTTAGTGGTAGCAGAATACCCAGTTGTTCATCCAGAACTTTCTGATGAAGCAGCGACTAAAGGGATGGATGTACTGATGGAATTGATTCGTTCGGTTCGTAATATCCGTTCTGAGGTAAATACACCATTATCTAAAAAAATTGAGATATTGATCAAAACAAACGATCAAACAATCGAACAATTCTTGAAAGATAATACTTCTTATATTGAACGCTTCTGTAATCCTGAAACATTGACAATCTCAAGTGATGTAGAAGCTCCCGAAACAGCTATGTCAGCTGTAATCACAGGTGCTGAAATTTACTTGCCTCTAGCTGGATTGATCAATTTAGAAGAAGAAATCGCTCGTTTAGAAAAAGAATTGGATAAATGGAACAAAGAAGTGAAACGTGTAGAAGGAAAATTAGCGAATAAAAAATTCGTAGATAATGCTCCTGATGCAGTAGTTGAAGCTGAAAAAGCAAAACAAGGCGATTACCTTGAAAAACATGCTGCAGTAAATGAACGTATAAAAGTACTGAAAAATCAACTTTAATCAGTAACCTATTATAAATAAAACGAGTAAAAACTAGGATCGCTCTTAGCTTTTTACTCGTTTTATTGTTCTTTTGAGAAGGAATTATAGTAAAGGATGGAATGAATGGCGATATTTTAATGGTTGAAATGAACAGGGTAGTTTATAATTAACTAGGTATGGAATATAAATAAGTGGAGGTAAGTCATGTTCACTAAGTATGAAGAAGCATTGAACTGGATTCATGCAACAAGAACTTTTGGTGAAAAGCCAGGATTAAAGCGTATGGAATGGATGTTAGGTAAGTTAGGTCATCCAGAAAAAAAATTTAAATCGATTCATATAGCAGGCACCAATGGTAAAGGCTCTACATTGGCTTTCTTGAGGAATATGTTGGAAGCAAATGGACAAATAGTTGGGACGTTCACTTCACCATATATTGAAATGTTTAACGAACGAGTGAGCGTCAATGGTGAACCACTGTCTGATGATGAGATTTTGCGTTTAGCAAATACTGTCTATCCTCTTACAGAAGAATTAAAAAAGATAGACCTAGGCGGACCAAGTGAATTTGAAATTATTACAATGATGATGTTGATTTATTTTGGTGAAGGACATGCAGATGTAGTACTAATTGAAGTGGGGATAGGTGGGTTGTATGATTCGACAAATGTTATTAACCCAGTAGTCTCAGTTATTACAACGATAGGAATGGATCACATGAATTTGCTTGGAGAGACATTGTCTGAGATTGCTTTGAATAAGGCAGGTATTATTAAGACAGCTATTCCTGTTGTAACCGGGAAAATTGGAAAAGAAGCTTTAGAAGTAATCGAACAGAAAGCAGCTGATCAAGATAGCCTTATAATGAAATATAATAAAGATTTTTTTGTTACAAAATGGCAGACCCTTCCTACTTGGGGGGAGCAATTCGTATTTGAAGATGATTTTATGCGACTTAGTCCTATCCAAATAGAAATGTTGGGAAGGCATCAAGTAGAAAATGCAGCAGTAGCAATTGAAGCATTAAGAGTTTACAGTCATGAAACAGGTCTAGCTGTGAATCATGAAAAAATACGAAGTGGTCTAAAAAATACTTTTTGGCCTGGAAGAATGGAAAAAATAAACGATCAACCGCTGCTGATTTTAGATGGTGCTCATAATGAACATGCAATAAAGACATTAGTTGAAACGATTAAAAAAAACTTTGCTCAACAAGAGGTCTCTATCATTATGGCAGCTATGCGGGATAAAGACATTCAGGGGATGGCAGATCAATTGCAATCTATACCGAATTGCCGTTTGATTCTGACGAGTTTCAACTATCCTAGAGCTGCTGGAATCGATGACTTAAACAAACTAATGCTAAAGAACGGAACAGTAATCGAACATTGGCAAGAAGCATTGGTAGAGTCTCTTAATGAAATGGATGAAAATGGTGTAGTGATTGTAACAGGATCTTTGTATTTTGTTTCTGAAGTGAGAGCATACATTAAAGTAGCAAATAAGAAATAAAAATTTGGAGGAGAAATCATGACCAAAATTGAAGCAGTTATTTTTGATATGGATGGACTAATGTTTGATACAGAAGTGCTTTACTATGAAGCAAATCGAACGATTGCTAAAAGGATTGATTTGGCGTATACGTGGGAGTTTCACGAAAAATATATTGGTGTCTCCGATGAAGAATTCCATAAGGAGCTTTATTTAACATTTGAAACAGAAGCAGCTGAGACACTTATTAATGAAGGCGGTCAGGCTTTGCTAGAGCATGTAGAAGTTAACGGGTTGCGCAAGAAAAAAGGACTGATTGAATTACTGGACTATTTAGAAAGTAAAAATATAAAAAAGATAGTTGCTTCTAGCAGTATCAAATCGGTTGTTTCATTATTTTTAGAAAAAGAACAACTCACTTCGTATTTTGATGCCATTATTGGAGGAGATGAAGTAACTCGAGCAAAACCAAGCCCGGAAATTTATGAAAAGGCATGGTTAAAAACGCAGGTTCCAAAAGAGCATACACTTGTTTTAGAGGATTCGCTTAATGGAATTCGAGCAAGTTATGATGCTAACATCCCAGTTATTATGATACCGGATTTAATACTGCCAACGAATGAAGCAAAAGAAAAAACGCTCATGATTTTAGATGATTTAAATCAAGTGAAAACCTTTATTAAACAACAAAATCAATAGGAAAATAAAAAATTGCCTCCTCCCTTTTCGCGGATAATATTAATGTGAAAAAGGAGGATTTTTATGACAATAAAAAGTATGAATCTTATAAAAGAAGTTCCCATTCAATCAAGGCCTAGAGAAAGACTAGAGCAATATGGTGAGAAAGCTCTTGCTAACCACGAATTGCTTGCTATCTTGCTTAGAACAGGAACAAAAGGAACAAATGTTGTTACGTTAGCGTTATCCATGCTCAATCAGTTTGAAGATCTCTATTATTTGAAGACAGCCTCTTGTCAAGAGCTGATGACAGTTGCTGGGATTGGGAGAATCAAAGCAATTGAATTAAAAGCAGCAATTGAATTAGGTCTTCGTATTTCGCAAGCCTCTCAAATCAAAATAGGACAAATTACTTCTAGTACGAAAGCAGGAGAAATGTTGCTTTTAGAAATGCGTGGTCTGCAACAAGAACATCTAGTCGTTCTTTACTTAAATACAAAAAATGAAATTATTAAAAAAGAAACTATTTTTATTGGAGGACTTAATTCTAGTATAAGCAATCCTTTTAGCTATAAATTCCAAACTATGTCTAATTGTTCGCCATTTACAGTGATAGTATCAACAAACGTGTCCATTATTTTTATTTTTGCTAATGTATTTTCTTCTTCCCAATTAAAATCATTTAGATTTTTTAAAGACTCTTGTATAACTTTTTCATCCTTTTTATAATCTATTTCATTTAAAAGTAAGTCTAAGTTAATTTTTTGCACATTTAATTTTTCAATGCGTCCGTTTATTTTTTCAGGTGTTATTGATCCGAATTGAAATAATTCGATTAGTTTTTCTATTTGATTATCAATGGATTTTATTTCTTTTTTTATCGTTGACCTTTTTTCGATATCACCATTTTTTTCTGGAACAGTCAAATCTTTCAAAGTTAGTTTTTTTAATCTTTCAATAACTCGATTTTCTAACTGTTCTACGTTATATCTATTATTATCGCATTTTCTATCTTTAATTAGTTTTGGAGAACTCCAATTTTTAGAGGAACAAGCATATTTAATGTATCGATACTTTTTGCTGCCGGTAACTTGTCTATAGTATTTTGCACCACATTTACCACAATACAACTTACCATTCAATAATCCCTTTTGTTCGTGGCCAGAGTAGTTATAAAGTATTCTGCTATCTCTTATTTTTTGAGCAGCATTGAAAGTTTCTTCATCAACAATTGATTCGTGTTGTCCGTCGTGTATTTCTCCAGCAAAAGTTACTTTACCAATATAGAGCGGGTTAGAGAGTACACCTTTAATTTTAGTTCTTGTAGTTACTTGTTCTGGATATTTGTCGTGCAGTTCCATAACTATTTGACGAACACCTTTCTTTTGGAGATATAGACTATATATTTCTTTTACCACCATAGCTTCAAATTCATTTACTATTAACATATGATCTATATAATCGTATCCAAGTGGCGTAAAATTACCGCCTCCATGATACAAACCCGTTTTCGCTCTCTCTACACGACCCATCGTTAAACGTTCTGTAATCGTATCTCTTTCGAGTTGTGCGAACACAGATAAAATACCAATCATAGCACGTCCGAAAGAAGAGGTAGTGTCGAACGATTCGCTCATTGAAACAAAGTTAACGTTATTTTTTAGAAACACATCTTCAATTAAATAAAGAGTATGCTTTTGAGAACGGGAAAGTCTATCTAATTTATAAACAAGAATAATGTCTAATTTGTTATTTTTAATATCTTCAATCATACTTTGGAGACCTGGTCTGTCTAGTTTTGCACCACTATGTCCAGGATCTATATATTTTGCTACTAAGTTGTAATCTTTTGCTAAAGCAAAGTTAGTTAGCCTTTCTTCTTGTGCTTGTAAAGAGTAACCTTCTTTAACTTGCTCAAATGTGGAAACTCTTAAATAGATACCAGCCCTTAATTTCATTTATTTTTCCTCCAATATATGATAAAATTAAGCAAAGCAAATAGCACCGTATGACAGCGTGGCATTTTGCATAATATTATGGTGAACACCACTTTCGCTTTGGTCGGGGAGAGTGGTGTTCTTTTTTTATATTAATGTAAGTTAATTAATTCTGTTTCAGTTCCAAAAGCGCCAGTAGCAACTTCTAATTGTGTTTTTGTAGAGTTTGCTTGTTCTTCAGAAATATCAAATACAATTTTTCCTTGCATTTCAATATCAGGATTTAAGTTTTCTAAGAAGAAAGAGTTTGTAATTTGTCCATCGTCTCCTTGATTAGCAGACATAGAACCCGCAGCATCTGCTTCAAAACTTTTATCACCTTCTTTTAATTTGAAGAAAGAACTATCAACCATTACAGCTTCGTTTCCGTTATTTTTAACTGTTAAATCCACAATCAAGAAAGTTCCTTTAGCTTCTGTAGGCATGATGCTTGGACCAACTGATTTGCTAACTTCCAATCCATTAACTGTATATTCCATATCTCCAACGGTCACTACATCGCCAACTTTAAATGTTGGTTCTTCTTTAGCTGGAGTTGATTCAGTTGTTTCTTTTGTATCAGCAGCAGTCGTGTCAGATGTAGTTTCTTCTCCGCCTAAACCTCCACCAATAGCAGCTACAACAATAACAGCTAAAACCCAGAACCAAACTTTCTTATAAAAAGGTTTTTTTAATTTACCTTTCACTTCATTACCGTGTTCGTCAAACAATTTCTTCTTCGCCATTTTTCATTCCTCCAATGTATATGTATTTTTTATTACCCCTGCTGATTGGCAACCGGCAGGGATATTTTTTTATTTTTTAAACAAGTCAAATATTGAGAATGTTGTCTTTTTGTAAACTGCATTATAAGCAGCTTTCTTAGGATCTTTAATCCATCCAGAACCTTTTTTACCATAGAAAGGAATGACTGATTTTTTAATTGCTCTTTTAGCCCTGCTAGTAGTTCGAGCTCTAATCAATTTCTTTAAACTTGGTTTACGCATTCCGAACTTCATTTGATCGCTCCTTTTTATGTAATGATTTCATTATAACGCATGTACCAATTATAATGTTACCTTTTATTTAATTTTGCCTTCCCAACCTATACCTAAATTATACTTTTCTAAAACACTCGAATAATTGAATTGTCCTTCACATTCATTTATCAAGTATTTAATCATAAACTTAGTTGCTTCGTTTTCCATTTTAGAACGGTATGATTTATTGCTATATAAAGAAGCTAAATCCTTATGATTAAGAACATGTCCTAATTCATGAAGGATGACCTCTTTTTGTTTTTCCTCATCTAATAGTTGATTAATGAAAATGATATTTAGAGCAGGATCATAATATCCATTGCTCTCAATACTTATCAAAACTAACTCAATGTTATTTAGTTCAAGTAAATCAAAGACGCTATCCATATATTTTCCCTCACTTATCGCTAAATCTTCCTTCAAGATAAGCACGAATTGACTCTCTATCATTTTCAGTCATAGGTTTTCCGTCAAAACTCATCATGCCGTCTAAAACTTTATCTAAATCAGTAGGCAACGTAACTTTAGTATCTTTTCCTCGTAGGTAGTCAACTGAAACATCAAAGTAATCAGCCACTTTTTCTATATTCTCTAATTTTGGAGAAGCAGTATCCCATCTTCTAATTTGTCCATTAGATAAACCTACGTGTCTTTCAACCTCCGCAAAAGTCGTTTTATGACTATCGCACAATATTTTTATTCTGTCTACTATTCCCATGGTTATCACCTTTCAAAGGCTCACGAAAATAAATATTAACTTTTAAGCTATTTTAGTTTGACAAATAACTTTTAAGCTATTATACTATGTTCATAAGCTAGTTTGTTAGCTAATAAGTTATCGACATTTTTTTAACACGTTCCCCAACGTTGTTGTTATGGTCGTTTTGCGCTTATTTGCTATGGGTTTATATTAGCATAAAAGCTATTTACGGTCAATCATTAGCTTACAAATTAGCTTATTTTTCTTAATTTATTTTTAGGAGGTTGTAGAGATGCCAGAAACACAAGCTTTGAGAAGTAAGATTTTAAATCATTTAGAAGAACACACTATTCCGCAAAGACACTTAGCTATGTTGATAGACGAAAATCCTCAATATTTAAGCGAAGTTTTAAACGGAAAAAAAACAGGTCCAAAAGCAAATGTAATGTTACTGACAATAGTTAAAGTCTTGGGGGTCAAATAAGGAGGTTTTGTACCGTGGCAACTAAAACAAAAAAGAAAGAAATAAATTTTATCATAACGGACTATGACAAAAACGGAAACGTTATTAAGGATTTATCAAAAGTGGTTGTTCCGCTTGAAATGCAGCTAGAACTATTGAAAGAATTAAATAATTTGAGGAGAAGGAGATGATCACATGTCCCTAGAAACAATCAAAAAGTTAATCTGGTCCTCGAATATGTTCTTCTTTGGGAGCAAGAGGATAGACAAGAATAGTTTCTACTGGTTTTACGGATTCATCACCGCTTGCTTCATGATGTTAGTTTTGTTGGTTGATGTGTGGGTTATATGAGAGGAGAAAAATATGTATCCAACTAGACGCTTTGTTATAAAAATAGGAGGTTCTTTTGTAACCGAAATAGAAGTGATTGGTTTCACTAGAAAAGGTAATGAATTTATAGGCACATACAAACACAAAGTTAGCCAAAACACAGCTAAAATATTTAAAGCTAACGGTGAATCAACTTATTCTGAAGTTAAAAGTATAGCAGATGGAGTTAACGGCGTACTAATAGAACTGTAAAGGAGGAAAAAATAATGAGTGTAAAACATATTAGTTCAGAAGACGTAGCGATGGTTATTGAAGGAATTTTATATGGTGATGATTCAGGATTCGAAAGCGTGTTAGAAAATGGATTCAACGAACTTGAAGCATTTGCAGAAAAGATGAGAGAAGCTAACAAAACATATACAATAGCTACTTTTGATAATTAGGAGGTTCACAAGTGTTTTATGTAATTAGTAAAGATTTACCCACAGTCGCCATGTTCGTTCAGATAAGCCGAGCATATGCGTTCAGAAAGACGTTACTAGACAAAGGTTTAGTAGCAATCGTGATACAGACTGACAAGGAGGAATAAACGATGACAATTGGAGAATTAAAAGAGCTTTTAAAAGACAGTGAAGATATAGACGTGGTACTTGTGGAAATTGGTGGTAGTAGATTGACCGGAGGAGATATTCGTGTTGTGGATGGCGCTGAAAAAATAACTGAAAAAGGATTTGCTATATTTTGTAATTCTGTTGAACCTACAGAAGAAGAAATAGAAGATTGGAAATTTATCCATAAATCTTTAGTTATCAAGGAGGAAAACAATTGACATACAAACTAAACGGAATCAATTATACAGAAATGTTGGTGACGGATGAAGAGTTGGCGGTGGTTAGGGCGATGAGAGAAAAGGATGCAAAAATAAACGTATTCGTAAATCGTAAGAACGAAAAAGAAGCTGTGGAATATGCGAATAGTTTTCCTAAAGTAGATGAAGCACTATCTGTAGCCGGCAGTGATTTCTTTTATAGCTCTAATGTAAAAACGGGTGTTTTTGCTAATTACGAAAAAAAAGACTAAAAGGATCCCACTCCAATTAGTCCGATACGTTAATAAGTTACCCATAGTTTACCACATGAAAGGCGGTAAATAAATATGTTTGAAGAATTACCACGATTTTTATTAGATCCACCAGAAGACAGACCCATCGCATTTGATTGGAATCAATCAGAAATTTATCCAGGTGATGAAGTTTATACAATCATGGAAGAAACCGGAAAAGTAGTCCTAGTGTTAAAAGAGGACTTGGAAAATTATATTGAAAATCAATTTGGGGAAGCGGAGGTTATGCAGTAATGAATTTATACAAACTAACACAAAACTATCAAAATGTACTAGAAATTGCTGAACAATTAGATGCTGAAACGTTAAAAGACACACTAGATTCAATTGACGAAGCTATTAATGACAAAGTTGAAAACACTGCTTACGTGATTAAACAATTAGGTGCAAATGTAGATGCTTATGCAAGTGAAATTAAACGGATGCAAGCTGCTAAGTCAGCGATGGAAAACAATGCTAAAAACTTAAAACTTTACATCCAAGAGTCAATGGAAAAAGTTGGATTGGACAAGGTGCAAGGCAAATTAATCAAAGTGGCCATCCAGAAAAACCAGCCAAGTGTAGTGGTAACTGATGAAAAGAAACTATCTAAGTATTTCATTGAACAGCCGCCACAATTGAATAAAACGATCCTTAAAGAAGATTTGAATAATGGCGTAAAAGTAGACGGTGCTGAGTTACAAAGCACTAGAAGTATTCGGATTAGATAAGGGAGGTGAGAAAGATTGGAAGTAATGAAAGCAACCGATATTAAAAAATATCAAAATTGGTCATGCATTATTTATTCCGAACCAGGCATAGGTAAAACAACCATGATTAAATCATTAACTGGTAAAACGATTGTGTTTTCTATCGATGGCATGTATCAAGTTCTTCACAATTTGGAGAACGTTGACATCATAACAATGGACGCACAAGAACCAAATAAAGAATTAGGTAACTTTTACCGCTTTGTTGTAAAGAACAAAGACGAGTATGACAACATCGTAATCGATAACTTATCAACGTTCCAAAAGTTCTGGTTAAATGCACAAGCAACATTATCCAAAAGCGGCATGCCAGAAATAAAAGATTATGGAGTAATCGATAGAGTGCTACTTGATTTCATCGCAAGCTTCAAAAAACTTAAAAAAAATCTATTGTTTTTTGCACACGAAAAGAAAGTTGAAATCACGCGAGAAAGTGGCGGAGTATATACCCAATTTCAACCAGATATTCGCAACCTTGACGCAATTATGGGAATTGTTCCTATTGTGGGGCGCATGGTCATTATGAAAGAACCAGAAACACAAAAAAGAAAAAGAGTCATCGTACTCCAGCCTACTCAATCGACTAGGGCTAAAGATCAACTTATTGGAAACCTACAAACGATTGATCAATTAGAATTGTTACCAACTTTACAAAAAAACTAAACTAAAAGGGGATTATTAAAATGGGATTATTAGACACATTGAAACAAGTAAAACAAGAAGGATTTAACGCAGAAACGGACTCAATCGCAACAAATTCAAAACTAGCAGCGGGTAAATATCCAGTTCGCTTCAAATCTTCGCAAGTGAGCGTGGATAAAGCAAGCCGAACACAATTAGGAATTGCTTTGGAAGTTGTATCAGGAAAAGATAAAGGGCGTATGGAATTCATTTATTTAAGTTTCGATGAAGGTTTGCCAGAGTTTGTTTTAAACAAAAATGGACGTACTCTTTTAAAACTAGCCAGCATGTTGGACATTGAATTTACAAATAAAGACTTAGCTGATGAAGTAGCGACAAACGAAGCATTATCGAAAGGTATCGGAAAACAGTTTGAAATGGATTTAACTATCGCAGCTAACAAAAAGAATCCTGATTTTCCTTACAGAAATTATGATTTTAAACAATTAATTTCAGAACTAGATGATTCAATTGATGAAGATGAACTAGATTTACCGTTCTAAAGGAGTTATTAAAGTGAAAAGTGAAACAGAAATGAAAATGATTAAAAGGAAACGCTCGAAAGAAGTCACTGTTAGAAATAAATTTACAGGTGAAGAAAAAGTCTTCAACACCGTGGGAGAAGCTAGTGAGTTTTTAGGATGTTCCAGAGTTCATTTATCCGGAATAATTTCAGGGAAAAGAAAAAACAGAACGGAATACATCTTCTCGACAGATTAAAAAACAGGTTACAAAACATGGTTACAGAAAATAAGACTTGTAACTTTTTCAATAGCACCAAGGGTTTGCGAGGTTACAAAAAAGTTATGTCGAGCAATAAATAACCAAAAAAATAAAAAAAGTTACAAAATGTTTGTAAAAATAACCTCGGCATAACCATTCTTGTAACCTACGTAACCGTTGGTATTAAAGAGTTTCTAAGCAAAAGTTACAAAGTTACACCTAGTAAACTAAATTATTAATATATATAAGAAAAAAAGACGTTACCCTCTTTTTTGTAACTTTCACAAAATTTTGAGGGCAACATCTTTTAAATTGGGTGTTCTGTTGAATTGAATATAACACATAGAAAGGCAGGATGCAAGTGGGAGAAATAGTTTTTGACAAATCAAGAAAAAATCTAAAAAAAATATATGATCGCATCCGTTCCAAAAGTTTAGCAAAGCATGTTGGAAAAGAAGAAGTGCTATTTCTGGCCATGGGCGGCTATAACCGAACTTATGAATTAATGCGCGAATTAGGTTTAGAAAAAGATGATATCGCTACATTTTCAAACTTAAACCTAACACAAAATTTCTTAATGGAAACACACGAAAAAAAACTGATCCTTATTCAAAAAATAAACTATACAACCAGCATAAACAAAAATACGTCTTTTACTTTAAAGAAACTAGATTTGAACGTAGCGGATGGTTTTGAAGAAAGTATGCTTATTTATAAAAATGCTGAAAGAACACTTGGGCAAAAAATAACTAATCGCCTAACTTGGCAGAAGCCAGCTATTGTTATATTGGACGACCCTTCTCTTAACCTTCAATACGAAGGGCATAGGTTTCGTTATCAAAATGAAATAGGTTTCGTCCAAACTCGTAACCCGAACGCAGACCCCAAATTAATAGTAGCTGAAATAGAACAAGTTGAAGCTGCTGATCGTATGATGTTTGCTTTGTACCAACAAAACGTATCAACAGAAACAGAAATGGTAGAAGCTTTGGCACGTTTGAGTGGTTCAGTTCAAATAAAAATCGAAACAAACTGGTATATGAAGCCTACACAATACAAACAAGTTGTCGGTTCGCAAGACCTCGCAACTACCTTAAAAGAAACGACAGAAATCGGCATTTATCAATTAAACAAAAACAAAAAGATAGGTAAAGAAAACGCGCGATGGATTGTAATACCTGAATCTGCATTCTTCTTTAATGGATTCAATTACATGGATGAAGAAGATTTATTTGCAGAAGAACTAAAAAATGAAGAAGATGCAGAGTCTAAACATGAGAAAGAACAAGAACTCCTACTACAAGACGTTTTATCAACAACTATGCCATTCAACATCCAAACTGGTTACGTTACAAGCCAAATGAACAACAGTCCTTCTGAGAGCCTTAAATCGTTCTTGGCAGACGTTGACGAAATAGAAGAACAAAAGGTACATGGAGTAGAACTTCTTTTAGGAGCAACAACCGAAGAAGAATACAAACACATAAAAAAACACAACCTTGCTTATTTCTTAGATGGTTCTTATCGAAACGATGACCGAAAAGACTCCAATTATCAAGGTGGTAAAAGACTTATTTCAATAGATGTGGATGATGGCGAATATACAAGGGAAGAAATCGAGAAGAAACTAGAACTACAAGACTTCTTTGGAATCATTTACCCAACAGCTAAATATTACTTTGACAATTCTAAAAGATGGAGAATCATCCTTATTGCAGATACAGAAATGTCTAAAGAAGATTACAAAAACACAGTTGAAGGTGTAGCAGCACTTTTGGATTTAGAAATAGACAATGCTAGCAAAAAGCTTTCTCAATTAATGGGTTATCCACTAGTTCAATCCCACGTATCAACTGTAATTGGTGGTTTTGTAAATGTTTCTCAATTTGCTAAAGAAAAACCATTGGCTCAAAAATATGCAAATGTGTATGACATTAAGCCGAAAAGCAATAAATCACTAATGGATTTCAATCATGATCAAGCTAGAATCGTACACGAAATAATGAATGGTGGTTTACGAGAAGGTGAGCGTAACGAAAAATATCGTCAAGCTTACATGTTCTTACGTGACACACTAAGTAATCCAGAATTAGAACAATGGCATACAGAAGCTTCCGAACTAATCAATGCAACTCGTTCGCAGGCATCGGCAGACGGACTACCTGAAAAAGAAGTGGAGGCGATTTACCGATGAAACCTTTTACGCAATCTTTAGAATCAAATATCAAACAAACATTTACCTATTCTCATGCAAAAAACAAGTACAACTATGAAGGCCGGGCAGAGGGATACGATTCTCTGTCTTTCTTCAAAAGAATGTTAGTGCAAAAAAATCCTTTTCAAATACTGATGGATTTGGATCGAGTAGCTTTTAAACGCGCTAAACAAATCATTTTAACTCACGAAATACCTTATACACCAAAACAAGAAGAACAAGCTCGCATTTATCATGAAGTAACTGAACGTATGCAAAAGGATAGAAGTGATATCGTACCGATGTATCAAGAAAATTTAGAAGGAACAGGCGTAGTTATTTACAAAGAACCCTTCTTTTTAACAACAGTCGAAACAATCAAGCTTCATGACATCATCAACCATATGCCGAAGTCACAAAAGACGCATAACGTCGTATATGAACATCGTTTATCTAAACAAATATCGTCGTCAAAAGAACAACTTAACGCCTTGCAGAAATGTTTATCAAATCAAACATCTGTATTAATTGGTGGAGCAGGAACAGGAAAAAGTTTTGTAACAGCCGAAATTATTAAGCAACTACAAGCGAACGGAAAAAATGTTTCTGTACTTGCACCAACTCACAAAGCGAAAGAAGCACTACAAGATAAGATAGGCACGACTTCAACCGTCCGTACTATTCATTCATTCGTACACAAGCCAAATGATTGCGATGCAATTGTGATAGATGAAAGCGGCATGTTGTCAACACCACTACTTTTAAAACTGCTGAACCATCACACGACTGAACAATTGATATTCGTTGGTGATAAAAACCAACTGCCGCCAATCGAATATGGCAGACCTTTTGAACGTATTCAAAAACTGTTCCCAACAAGTGAATTAAAAGAAAATAAACGATCAGAATCAGCTGACATTATCGCATTAGGCCGTGAAATACTAGGTATTCCTCAAAACGCAAACATGAGAATGCCAAACATTGCTTTAGTTTCTTCAATATCTGAAGCACATGCACAAGGTGCGGAAGTTGTGCTTTCGTTCATGAATAACACTGTTAAACAAATAAATGAAGAACGAAAAATAAAGAATGGTATTCAAACACTTTCTCCATTATTTTCAGTCGGCGATAAAATCATCGCAACAACAAACGAAGCTGGACGATTCTACAATGGTCAACTATTTAAAATTACACATCCAAATCGTGCAGTCAATCAAAAAACAAACGTGCCTATCATATTCCGTTCCAGAAAAGACTTGGAACACAACTTTTCACTTGCTTACGGTCTAACCATCCACAAATCACAAGGAAGTGAATGGGACGTAGTAGCTTATCAACCAAGTTCTTATGACACACAGAATTTAGCTTATGTTGCTGTAACTCGTGCTAAAAAACGTCTTATCATCATTGGAAATGACATAAAGAACGAGTACAAAAAAGACAAAGATTGGAGCCAACTCGTTTGAAACTTATCGCATTTGACCAATCCACCACTGCAACTGGTTGGTGTCTAATGGATCAAGAAACGTCAACCATTTTAGAACATGGTGTAATCACTCCAGAAGGTTCGACGAATGAACGTATTCGCAAAATAATTAAGAAGTGTATGTACTTATGCGACTTTCACCAAGTGACGTTTGTTTTCATCGAAGGCATCCAAGTTCAGAAAAATCCTAAAGTATACGAAATACTAGCAAAACTTCAAGGTACGCTAGAAATATGTTTAGAAGAAAGAAACTACATTGTCAACGTGGTCAAATCATCTGAATGGCGTAAACGTGTAGGAATCAAATCAAAAAAACGCATAGAACTAAAAGCAGAAGCCATTCAAATGGTTAGCGAACTTTATAACATAAATCCTACAGAAGATGAATGTGAAGCCATCCTTTTTGCTAGAGCTTACTCAGAACAACTGGAGGTATCCAAATGACACGCGTAAAAGTCAAGCTAACCGAAGATTACGAAACTACGATCATGAAGCTTATCACGACACAGTTGAATCTGGCTGACATGATTGAACCAGAAAAGAAGAAGGAAGTTTTGAAAGAATTAGGGTATTTAGGGATAACGGTAGTGGATAAGGGGGATAAGTAGAGATGGGTAAAATTAAAATGGAATTATACAGAGATCACTTTCAAAATTATAAAAGGTACAACATACCAAAAGCACAATTGGTAATCGCAGATATACCGTATAACTTAGGGAACAATGCATATGCTTCAAGCAATCAATGGTACGTAGGTGGAGACAATAAAAACGGAGAAAGTAAGTTAGCAAACACTTCTTTTTTTAAAACGGACGAAAATTTCAACCTTGCTGAATACATGCACTTTTGTAGCAAATTATTAAAAAAAGAACCTAAAGAAAAGAATCAAGCTCCTGCCATGATTGTATTTTGCTCTTACCAACAAATGCCAATAGTTGAAGAATACGGACGAAAGTACGGATTTAAAAATTCATATCCTTTGTTCTTTATAAAAAACACAAGTTCTCAAGTGTTGAAATCGAACATGAAAATTGTTGGAGCAACTGAGCATGCTGTAGTGCTTTACCGCGATAAGTTACCCAAGTTCAGGAACGGAAAAACAGAAGATGTGAAAGGCAAAATGATTAAAAACTGGTTTGAGTGGAAGCGTGACAGTAAAAAAGAATATCCAAGAGTACATCCAACACAAAAACCAGTAAATGTTATTAAACAATTGATAGAAATATTTACAGATGAAGGTGATGTAGTCATTGATCCTTGTGCTGGAAGTGGTTCAACATTAAGAGCGGCTTATGAATTAGACAGAAATAGTTTTGGCTTCGAAATCGAAAAAGAATTTTATGAAAAATCAAAAGAGACCATGTTGAACGTTGAGCATATTGTTAAAAACGAACAATTAGAAATGAGTATTTAAAAATTGAATCGGAGGAAAACAAATGAAGAAACTACTAAAAGCAACACTTATCACATTAATCGCAGTATTCGCATTACTTGGAGCAAGCGTGACAGCTCTAGCTACAAGTTAAAGGAAACGTCTTCCAACGAAGCAAACAAGCTTAAACAGGCTGAAATTGATATGTCAGACGTAGACCAGAAATCTAAAGATGTGCTGAATAAATTGAGATAGGAGGAAAAACAATGAAAGTTTATATCGTTGCCTATACAGACGGAGTTGTCATGTTTCCTGCACACAATAAATTTTACAGAAGCAAAGATGCCGCGAAAAAGAAATGCAATCAAATGAATGAAGGTCGAAAAGCAAATAATCAAGTTTCAGTATTTTGTGCAGATAACTGGCATAAAGAATAGACGGATTGCTATTGAATTGGAGGAAGAATAGATGAGCGAAAAAGTTTATCGAGTTTATTGCGGCATTGATGTAATGGTAAATGAATGGCTTTGGGAAAATCGAGATGTTGAAATAGTGGACATTAAAATAACAGGCACTCGGGGTGAAGAACTGGTTATGGTCGTTTACAAAATTTAATTGGAGGAAGAGAAATGAGTAAAGAAAAGAAATATCATGTAATTTTGCCAAATGTTAAGAATTGTTATTTGGCTAAGTCCATTGAATCGAAATTTTCAGACGAGTTTTATAATTTTTTAGACCATATTCCAGTTATGCCAGAACGATGGACGAATAAATGGGGTATGGGTTGGCAAGTTGAATTTACAGAACAAGAAATAAAAGCAGTCGATTCACGATACTTTCAGTTTGCGGAAGAGGTGCCAAATGAATGAACGTTACCACTTCTACCGTTGCACAGACCCAAAAAACGCTCCACCATATTCTTTCATAGATTACGCTAACGGTTTAGTTGGCTATCCAAACAAACTAGCACAGGCGGTATCGAATTATGCAGGAGCCTACTATCTAGGATTCATGACAGAGAAAGAAGTATTGAATCGTCCGAAAAGTGGTAGACGACCAGCGAAATTGAATAAAAAGAAAACGAGTAAGTATTAGGGGCTGAGAAGATATGGGGAACGATTGGAGATATTTAGATGAAAACTCTCCTTCAAAAATTAGCGAAGGAGATCTGTTTCAAGTGCTTTGGAATGGAACTGTAATGATTGCTAAACTCGTATTTGATAACAACGGAAGAGACTGTTATTTCGAAAACAAGTATGGAAACAGCATAGTGGGGCATGTTAAATATCGCGAGGATAACGACTAAGGAGGAAAAATCATGAATGTAGGAGAATTAAGAGAATTAATTAAAGATGTTCCAGACAATGAAATAGTATGTTTAGAATTAAATGACAATTGGATAGAACCGGCTAGCAAAACTTGGGTAAATGGTATGTGTGGATTTGTAATATCTTGCGAATCAGACGAAGAGGAGGAATAACCATGTACGAATACACAATGAAGTTAACGTTAGCTGATAAAAAGCAACGAATCATATCCATTATTGCTGACAATGAAAAAGAAGCAATGAAATTGGCTAATGTTACTAAAACAGAAATCTTGTGGGAAAGTAAGGTGAGATTATGAAACTATCAACCGAATTTTACGACCAATTAAACGCAATCAAAAACTTCAACCAATTAGATTACAACGATCCACAAGTGGTGGCTATCAGATTGCGTGCAGACCATGAGTTAACTGCTATGGATCAAAAAGGTGAATACACTAGCTTAAAAAAATCTCCACGCCAAAAAAGACCAAATTCTATTTACGACTTATATGAGAATGGTAAAGTAATAGCTACTGGTACTGCGAATGAGATAGCAGAACAAACGGGAATTAAAAAGAATACAATTGTTAAATTTGGAACGCCTAAGTACGTTCAAGGGATAGATAAGAAGGTAAATAAATACGCTGAGAAAGTTGGTAAGAAATGAGTAAAGAAACCGTATCGAATCTATTAACTTATATTTTATTTCTTGTCCTAGTAATCGGATTCGCGTTTATGCTGATAGAAAATACACGCCTAACAGTCGTTAACCATCGACTTGAATCAGAGCTAGTAGACAGCCAGAATTTAGCGAATGGGTATGAGTGGCAGTTAGAGCAGATTAATAGCAGTAATGGATGGGGTGGGGACGAATGAAACTAACAGAACAGCAATTCCTGAAAGACGTTAAATCGTACGCAAAAGTAAAACAGCATGAACAACAAACAGCAATCGACCATCTTAAACCGATCCCGACGATTGAATTTGCGAAAGGTAATAAGAAGGCGTGGATGGAAATCGAGTTTTTATTAGGCAGACGATTAGAAGAAGTGGAGGGTATGGAATGAATGACATTATCAACAAACCAGACCACTATCATTCAAATGGCATAGACGTTATAGGATTTGCAGAAGCTCAGTTCAGCGATGATGAATTGAAAGGGTTCTACCGGATTAATGCGATTAAGTATTTAACGAGGTATGACAAAAAAGGGACGCCAGAAGATGATTTGCAAAAAGCTGATTTTTATTTGAGAAAACTAACCGAATTAAATAGGAGCTGATAGCGTGGAAGAAGAATACGATTTGACAAAAGTAGAACATCCAGAATTAATTGATTTCATGAACGACTTGCTGAAAGTGAATGAGCGGATAAAAGTCAACGAAACGGACAAGGAAATAGAAACGCATTATGCAGGAACTAATCCATTAGACTAGGAGGAACGCATTTGAGAAAAGGAACCTATTCATTCATCGAACAAACCTTACTTGATTACAATGAAATAGATAAACACATAAAGAATCGTGTTGAAGAGATTACTTATCCAGTTAGTATTCCAGATGATAACATTGGTGGTTCTTCTGCAGGTACTATCTCTAATCCTACTGAAAGGCTCGCTGTAACGATTATTGACGATATGCTGATAAGTAACTTGAACCGTACAAAGAATGTAGTGGATGAAGTGTTAGAAGGATTAGAACCAGATGCAAGAAAGGTTATCTATCTTTACTACATTGATAGTCCTAGAAAGTATACATGGACTGGTGTAGCTTTAGAATCCAACTTCTCGGAAAGTTATTGCAGAAAGATTCGAAACGTCGTGTTCGAGAAGATAGCTAAGAAGTTAGGTATGCCAATATAGAGTGCGGATATAGGGACGTTTCGACACTTAAATAACTGGTATATTTGTATTATCAAGAGAGCGTAGGAAATCACATTATTGTATTTAATTATTCGGTACGACTCTCTTGAGTAAGTAGGATAAATGGCTATGAGATTCAAACATTGCGGTTCGATTCCGCATTATCCTATTATGGATTGCGGAAACAGTCTGTATATGTCGCTTATTATTTAAAGCACTTCACTCCGGTGGGTGCTTTTTTATATACCCTACCACCTAAAAGGAAGTGACCCCATGGTAAGAGCAGACAGGCAAGGAGCACACAGGGTTGCGTTTGATAAGAACAGAAAGATAATCATCAAGACTCAATCAACCTGTGGTATCTGTGGCAAGCCAGTAGATATCAATCTTAAACCGCCACATCCTTTGGCTCCAACGATTGATCACATCGTACCAGTGGCTAAAGGCGGTCATCCAAGTGCGATAGATAACTTACAACTAACTCACGCGACTTGCAACAGACAGAAGTCAGACAAACTATTTAATAATAAAGAAAAAAAAGAACCAAAAATAATAGGCAATAGAAATCTGCCACAGAGTTGTGACTGGACTTTATACAAGTCATAGGTAACAACACTAAATTAAACGCAGGATAGCTTAGGCGTGAAGTATGGGGGCGTGGTACCCTATCTTGGAAATGTTTCCGTCATTCAGCTGTTACTGCACATATTTTCTCGTGAGGGTTATGTTTGTAAACGAAAAGGAGTTGAAAACAGTGCTAGGACTTGATTATTTAAGAAAAAAACTCGACCAATATAGGCGAGGTGCTTTATATCGCAATAAGGTTTACGACATGAAAGATGTGGACGCAGAAGTAGGCATCACCATCCCGCCAGAACTTCGCCGACAGTACCGCGCAACGTCTGGTTGGTGTGCAAAGGCAGTTGATAGCATATCTGACAGATTGGTTTTTCGTGAATTTGCGAATGATACGTTCAACATTAACGACATTTTTAAAATGAATAGTTCGGACGTTTTTTTCGATGATGCTATTTTATCCGCCCTCGTAAACTCGTGTAGTTTTGTTTATATCTCACAAGGCGATGAAGAAGTACCGCGTTTGCAAGTTATTCAAGGTTCGGATGCAACTGGCGTATTAGATCCTATCACTCGATTGCTGACAGAAGGATATGCGGTGTTAGCTAGAAATGATCTTGGAAATCCAATTGAAGAATTACACTTCTTGCCAGATAGAACTGACCATTATAAGAATGGAGATTTATTCGTTTCTCTCCCACACAATGCAGGTTATCCGTTATTAGTGCCTATCATTCACAGGTCTGATTCAAACAAACCTTTTGGTCGTTCACGAATTACACCTTCTGCATTGTATTATCAAAAATATGCAAAACGCACCTTAGAACGTTCTGATATCACGGCAGAATTTTATTCATTTCCGCAAAAGTATGTAGTTGGTCTCTCTCAAAATGCTGAACCGATGGACACATGGAAAGCGACTGTTTCTTCAATGCTTCAATTTACAAAAGATGAAGATGGAGATAGTCCTAAAATCGGACAATTTACCGTTCCTTCTATGACGCCATTTACCGAACAACTTCGTACCGCAGCCGCAGGGTTTGCTGGAGAAACAGGGTTAACAGTGGATGACTTAGGGTTCGTTACTGACAATCCATCGTCTGCTGAAGCGATTAAGGCAAGTCATGAAACATTAAGATTGCAAGCAGAAAAAGCGCAAAGGGATTTCGCGTTAGGTTTATTGAATGTGGGTTATCTAGCGGCATGTTTGCGTGATGGTTTTCCTTATAAACGTAATCAATTTTATCTAACAACTGCTAAATGGGAACCAGTATTTAAGCCAGATGCATCAACTATTTCTTCATTAGGTGATGGAGCAATCAAAGTCAATCAAGCAATACCTGGCTATTTTGATAAAGAAAACTTGCGTGACATGACAGGGATAGAAGGTGCTAATAGTGGACAATGATATCGTACCTGAATTGCTAGAAAACATAAAAAAAGATTTCAATAAAAACATGCGTAAAAGCAGCCGGTTAAAAGCTATTTCAGAATTAATCAAAAACGGTAATGCGAGTTATTCAGATGCAAATGAGTATGCGATTGAGATAGGTGAGCTTCTAGCTAAATCTTTCAATCGCTTTTTAACTGTCGATACTTTGCCTGATGGGCGCATGTATTACAACATTGCAGAACGCATCTTAAATGACACATTAAACACAAATCACGCATTGGTTTCTGCAGCAACATCTGAAATTCAAGGCAAATTAAATGTAAAAGCCGGTTTCCAGATTAAAGGAATCGCACCTAAATTAAATCAAGATCGAATTGATGGATTAATCGAACGTGTATCGAATGAAGAAGTATTTGAAGAAATTAAATGGATTTTAAAAGAACCGATTGTAAATTTTACTCAATCCATTGTAGATGATTCGATAAAAGAGAATGCGGAATTTCATTCTCAATCTGGTTTGTCGCCGAAAATCATAAGAACTGTTGATGGAGCAAATGCATGCAGTTGGTGCAAAGAGGTAGCTGGTGTTTTTAAGTACCCGGATGTTCCTGAAGATGTGTACAGACGGCACGATAGATGCAGATGCACAGTTGAATACGATCCAAGCGACAGCAAACGACAAAACGTATGGACGAAAGAATGGCGATAGTTCCTAAAGGCTAGGAAAAGGCTAAAAAAAGGAATGGATAAAATGGAAAAGCGAATTGGCTCACAGAAGCCAACTAAAAAGCTGTTTTTGCCATATCAAGAAACGATAGCAGATGAAGCCGTTGAATCTTATGAGAAATCGGGCCGGAAAGCTTACGATTGGCAAAAGAATCTAGTTAATCCAATGATGGGTTTAAATGACGATGGATTGTGGACGCATTTAAAGTTTGGTTTTTCTATCCCACGGCAAAACGGTAAAAATGAAGTGGTGGCCATTCGTGAATTTGAAGGATTAAAACGAAGCGAACGAATTTTGCACACGGCCCACAGAACCACTACCAGTGCTGCTGCATTTAATCGTTTGTTAGGCATTATGGAATCAAGCGGTTTGGAAGAAAAAACACACTTCAATAAAATTAAGGCGACTGGTCGAGAAAGTATTGAATTAATCGACGGTGGTCGTATTGACTTTAGGACCCGAACGTCATCTGGTGGTTTGGGAGAAAGTTTTGACTTATTGGTTATTGATGAAGCGCAAGAATACACCACAGACCAAGAATCGGCATTGATGTATACGATCGCTGCAAGTCAGAACCCACAGACTGTTTATTGTGGAACGCCACCTACGCCAATTTCAAGCGGTACGATTTTTAATGACCTTAGAAATATGGTTTTTGAAGGCGATTCAATCGACACAGGTTGGGCCGAGTGGAGTGTGGAAGAGCAATCAGAAATGCGTGACGTTGAATTGTGGTATAAAACGAATCCAAGTTTAGGTTTGCGTTTATCTGAGCGTAATATCCAATCAGAAGTACGTGGCGATGAAATAGACTTTAATATTCAACGTTTAGGACTTTGGATTAAATACAATCTTAAGTCAGCTATTAGCAGAGAAGAATGGGACAGATTGCAAGTGCCGGCATTGCCTAAACTTAAAGGCAAATTATTCGCTGGTATTAAATACGGATATGATGGCACCAATGTGGCTTTATCCATCGCGGTCAAGACAGATGACGACAAAGTGTTTGTTGAAGCTATTGATTGTCGTTCGATTCGCACCGGTAACAAGTGGCTTATTGATTTCTTACTTAAGGCAGATGTTCAAGAAGTTGTTATTGATGGAGCGAGTGGTCAAAATATCCTAGCAGAAGATATGAAGAAAGCTAAATTAAAGAAACCACTATTGCCCACAGTAAAAGAGTACATTGTTGCGAGTTCTACTTTTGAACAATCGTTATTTCAAGAGAATATTTCGCATGCAGGTCAACCCTCTCTCTCTGAGGTCGTAACAAACAGCGAAAAACGAACCATCGGAACACAAGGAGGATTTGGATATAAATCACAGTTAGATGATTTTGATATTGCGTTAATGGAAAGCATGATTCTTGCGAACTGGTCATGTGTGACGGCTAAAGAAATTAAAAAACAAAAGATTCAATATTAAGGGTGGTTGTTTAGATGATAGGTAATTTACGTTTATTCATTCATAAGTTTATAAAACAACAAATAACATGTGAACACGACTATAAATACCATGAATTGTACGGACATCCTTATTGTCATTTTGACAAGTGTAAGAAATGCGGAAAAACTAAATACTGAACGTATAAAAATTATTAAGGGTGGTGATGACTTATCTATTCAGAAACATACCAAACTGAAGAATAGGAAGTGATCCAATGCTGAAATATGCCGTATCTAAATTATATTAGGAGTTGAAATAATGGACTTTGCAGAAGCTAAACAACATAAAGAACGTGGTATGAGTGTTAAAGATGTTTTAGAAAATGCTTTGAAATATTCAAGCGAAACAGAATCAATTGTTATCGTTCGTAAAATGAAGAATAGCGATGTGCCGACTAGTTTTAGTTGGGAAAGTTCTTTAGAAGCATTGGGAATGTTAGAAATAGCAAAAGCGGATATTGTGGGCTATATGGCAGAATAAAAGGAGTTGAAATAATGGACTTTGCAGAAGAGCGATGTAAAACAGACACTGTGAAACATATAAATCTAGTTAGAAAACATTTGTATAGTGTTATAGATGAATTAGATAAACGTGCAAAAGTTCATGATGATTCAAAACTAAAATCTCCAGAACTAGAGACGTTTGTTAAATTCACACCTAAATTAGCTGGTAGCACTTATGGTTCTGAAGAATACAAGAAAAATTTAGAAGGTATGCAAGTTGCGTTAAAACATCATTATGAAGTCAATAGTCACCATCCAGAACATTATGAGAATGGTATCAAAGGAATGGATTTACTAGATGTAATTGAAATGTTTTGCGATTGGAAAGCTGCCACTGAAAGACATGAAGATGGGGATATAAATAAATCAATAGAAATTAATCAGAAAAGATTTAAATATTCAGATGATTTGAAAAACATATTTAAAAATACTGTTAACGTATTAAATTAAGTCACTCATTCGTGGGTGGCTATTTTTATTGCATTGAAGCGACCAAAGTAGGATGTCGTTAAACCTCAACTACGGCCGTCGGTGTCGTTGCACCGTCAAAAAAACGAAGAGGAGAAATGAATTATGGATAGAAAGTTTTTAGAAAGTTTAGGTTTAGAAAAAGAAGCGATTGATAAAGTAATGGCTGAACATGGCAAAACTATTCAAGCAGCAAAACCTACCGATTACGACGATTTGAAAAGCGCTAAGGAAACTCTCGAGAAACAAATCGAAGAATTGAATGGAACGTTGACTGCTACGAATGATAAATACACGCAACAAGAATCAACTTTAGGCGATTTACAAAAACAAGTTAAGTGTTACGAAGTAGATACTTTAAAAACTCGCATTGCTAGTCAAGCTGGATTACCACTTGATTTGGCAGGTCGTTTATCGGGTGAAACAGAAGAAGAAATCAAAGCAGATGCTGAGAAGTTCGCTTCATTCGTAGGCAAACCTGCTCCATTGCCGCTTAAACCAACAGAACAAACGAACGATAAAACTTCACCGTATAAAAATATGTTAGAAAATTTGAAATTAGAAGGAGAGTAACAAATTATGGTATTAGAAAGAGGAAGTTTATTTGAACCAACATTAGTAACAGATTTAGTATCGAAAGTACAAGGAAAGAGTTCGTTAGCAGTATTGTCTGGACAAACTCCAATCCCATTTAATGGTCAAAAAGAATTTGTATTCACAATGGATTCAGAAATTGATGTTGTTGCAGAATCTGGCAAGAAAACACATGGTGGTATTTCTTTAGCGCCTCGTACAATCGTGCCAATCAAAGTAGAATATGGTGCGCGTGTTTCTGATGAATTTTTATATGCTGCTGAAGCTGAACAAATCAGTATTTTACAAGCGTTTAACGATGGATTTGCTAAAAAAGTCGCTCGTGGTTTAGATTTAATGGCGTTTCACGGTGTTAACCCACGATCTGGAACTAATTCTGCTGTAATCGGAACAAACCACTTTGACGGATTGGTAACTCAAACAGTAACTGCTACAGTTGATGCTAATGCAGACATTGAAACAGCTGTTGGTAAAGTTCAAGAAGCTGGTGGAGAAGTTAGTGCATTAGCAATCGCTCCTGCATTCCGCACTGGTTTAGCTGGATTGACTAAAACTGATGGTAACGCAATGTTCCCTGAATTAGCTTGGGGCGGCGCACCTGCTACATTGAACGGTGTTCGTGTGGACGTTAACAAAACTGTTTCTGATATGTCTACTGATTTGGCAGTTATTGGCGATTTCGTTAGTTCATTCAAATGGGGATACGCAAAAGAAATTCCTATGGAAGTTATCCGCTTTGGTGACCCTGATAATTCTGGTTTAGACTTAAAAGGTTACAACCAAGTTTACATTCGTGCTGAACTTTATCTTGGATGGGGTATTTTAGAGCCTAACAACTTTGCTCGCGTTATTGAAGCAGGTGCATAATCATGAAATACGAAAATATTAAAACTGGGGATATCATTGATATCCCTTATAAAATTAAAGACGAAAATTTCAAACCTGTAGAAGATAAGAAACCAGCGCCTAAGAAAGAACCTCGTAAAACAAAGGAGTGATTACATGCTTGATTTCGCTACCATAGAAGACGTTAACCGACTTTGGAGAGAATTGACCGTAGAAGAAATTGAACGTGCTGAATCGCTACTAGAAGTCATTTCTAACAGCCTTCGGGTTGAAGCGGATAGTGTGGGCAAAGATTTAGATTTAATGGTTGCAGCTTCACCTGTTTATGCAAGTGTTGTTAAATCCGTTACAGTCGATGTCGTTGCTCGTACTCTTATGACATCCACTAATCAAGAACCCATCACACAGGCATCTGAATCTGCACTAGGTTACTCCTGGTCAGGTTCTTATTTAGTGCCTGGTGGCGGTTTGTTTATCAAAAAAACAGAACTAGCTAGATTAGGTTTGCGCCGTCAACGTTATGGGGTGATTGATTTTTATGAGCAAGATAAAAGGCATAACGATTACTTTAGTGGATAAAATTAAATCTAATGAAGATCCTTTTGGTAATCCAATCTTTACTGATGCTGAAATACCTATTGAAAATGTGTTGATTAGTCCTACATCATCCGATGATGTGGTCAATCAACTTGATTTAACAGGTCGGAAAGCCGTTTACACTTTAGCAATCCCTAAAGGCGATACGCACAATTGGGAAAATAAAGAAGTTAAGTTTTTTAATCAAAGATGGAAAACGTTTGGCATTCCACTTGAAGGAATCGAACATTTAATCCCACTAGATTGGAACAAGAAAGTTATGGTGGAGCGTTATGAGTAAAATGCAATTCAAATTAAACAGTAGTGGTGTTTCAAGCTTGTTAAAATCAGCTGAAATGCAAAGCGTTCTCGAAAAGAAAGCTACTGATGTCAAAAACAGATGTGGCGATGGTTACGAACAAGATATTTATGTTGGTAAAAACCGTGCAAATGCAATGGTTCGTGCTGAAACAACTAAAGCTAAAAAAGATAATTACAATAACAATACTTTATTAAAGGCGGTGCGGTAAATGATAGAGATAATCATAAAACAATTTCTCGACGGTCATTTGTCTGCACCGTCTTTTTTGGAATTACCGGCAACTAAGCCTGATAGGTATGTCGTTTTCGAGAAGACAAGCAGCTCGAAAAGCAATTATTTACCTTCGGCAACATTTGCATTTCAAAGTTACGCTAAAACGATGTATGAAGTAGCATTATTAAATGAAGAACTAAAAGAAGTCGTTGAAAATTTAATCTTATTGAATGAAATCAGTGGGGTTAGATTAAACAGCGACTATAATTTCACAGACACAACAACAAAAGAATACAGATACCAAGCGGTATTTGATATTAATCATTATTAGGAGGAATACGAATGGCACAAACAGCAAATGTTTCAACAGCTAAACCGAAAGTAGGAGGGGCAATTTATTCAGCTCCTTTAGGTACAGCATTACCTGCAGATGCAATTACAGACTTAGCAGCTACATTTAAAAGTTTAGGTTACATCTCAGAAGACGGTTTAACGAACTCAAACACACCTTCATCCGAAACAATCAAAGCATGGGGTGGAGATATCGTTGCATCTGTTCAAACAGAAAAAGAAGATACATTCACTTACACATTGATTGAAGCGACTAACGCTGACGTTTTGAAAGAAATCTATGGTTCTGAGAACGTTAATGGAACTTTAGAAACAGGCATTGTAATCAAAGCAAACTCAAAAGAACTAGAAGAACATGTCCTGGTTGTGGATGTGGTCCTTAAAGCAGGCGTTTTAAAACGTATCGTTATCCCTAATGGTAAAGTTTCAGAGATTGGCGAAATTAGTTACACAGATGCCGATGCAATTGGATACGAAACAACTATTGCAGCTATGCCAGATACAACAGGTAACACGCATTACGAATACATTCAAAAACCAACAGCTGGCGGTGAAGAATAATGGTAAAAACTAAATCAGGATTCGAAATTGAATTATCTAAAGATCGATTGAACAACTATGAATTGCTAGAAGCTGTTAGCGAAATTGATGAAGATCCATCTGCCATTACAAGAGTATTAAAACTGCTCTTAGGAAAAGAAGATACCAATCGTTTGAAAGATCACATAAGAACCGAAGATGGAATTGTTCCAGCTGATAAGTTGACTGATGAAATCACAGAAATGTTCCAATCTATGGTTGAAACAAAAAACTCTTAGTCCTTGCTAGAATGATAAAAACTGACGAGGATGCGCTGATTTGTGACCTCGCAGAAACTTATCACATATACGATTACAGACAGTTGCCACTAAAAATGGTAGCTGTTTTTTCTGTTGGTTTGAGGAATAACTCACGCATAAAGATGAGGATGAACAAACAACCTGTCGAATTAGACACTCTTTTACTGGCTGGAATCAGTGATAAATTAAGCACGATGATGTGGTGGCAAACCAAAGACGGTCAAAAAGGTGTCAACAGACCAGATTCATTAGTAGACGTGATTACAAATAGTCAACCAAAAGAAAAGAATGTGATTGCATTTAGTTCTGGCGAGGACTTTACAAACAGAAGAAATGAACTCCTAAAAAACACGAAAGGAGGAAAATAATTGGCAACAGAATTAGGTCAAGCTTATATACAAATTATGCCTTCAGCTAAAGGTATATCTGGCTCTATTCAAAAACAATTTGATCCAGAAGCTGAATCTGCTGGTAAAAGTGCAGGTAGTAAGTTAGGTGCAGGATTAAAAATAGCAGCAGTAGCGGCAGTTGCAGCAACAGGTGTTGCTTTAGGTGCAATTATTGGAAAGTCTTTGACAGAAGGTGCAGCACTCCAACAATCTTTAGGTGGTATCGAAACCCTATTTAAAGGTAGCGGCGATAAAGTAAAAGCCTATGCAAACGAAGCTTATAAAACAGCTGGGTTGTCTTCTAATGCTTATATGCAAGCTGTTACAAGTTTTAGTGCGAGTCTTTTGCAATCTATGGGTGGAGATACTGAAGCTGCGGCAGATACTGCAAATATGGCTTTAATAGATATGTCCGATAACGCAAATAAAATGGGTACTTCGATGGAAAGTATTCAAGATGCTTATAAAGGCTTTGCAAAGCAGAATTATACGATGCTGGACAATTTAAGTCTTGGTTACGGTGGGACAAAAACGGAAATGGAACGTCTCTTAGCTGATGCCACGAAATTAACAGGTGTCAAATACGATATAAGCAATTTAGGTGACGTTTACGATGCTATCCATGCAGTACAAGAAGAAATGGGTATCACAGGAACAACAGCTGAAGAATCTGCTGCAACATTCAGCGGGTCGCTCGATTCAATGAAAGCAGCTTTTGCAAACGTAATGGGTGGTCTATCACTAGGTCAAGATATTAAACCAGCATTACAAGCTTTGGCCACAACCACATCTACGTTCTTATTTGGTAACTTTTTACCAATGGTAAAGAATATTTTATCCGCATTACCAGGAGCCATTGCTACATTATTCCAATCAGCTGCTCCATTATTTATGCAGGCAGGAACTGATTTTTTAAATAGTTTAGGTATTGGAATAACTGGAGGTATGGGCGGTTTACTTGCAACAGTTATGACAACCATTGCTCCAGTTATCAATGCATTTAAGACAGCTTTTGGACAGTTACCACTCTTGTTTCAAACAATTGTTGGTGCCATTTCTCCAATCATTAGCACAATAGCTACTGCTTTTACTCAACTAGATTTTAGCGGACTCCAAACATTAATTTCGGCTATTGTTCCAGCTATAACAAATGCTTTTAGCGTGATGATGGCAATTGTTGCTCCAGCCATTGATATGGTTGTTGCTTCATTTGTTAGAATGTGGAATGCGGCTCAACCGTTAATATCTGTTTTAGCAAGTGCTTTAATGCCAGTTTTACAAGTTGTAGGTGCATTTATTGGTGGAGTATTAAAAGGTGTTTTAATGGGTATTTCAGCCACATTCGACACGATTACTTCAGTAATAGGATTCTTAACTCCAGTTATTGCAGTTTTAGTTAATGGTTTTAAAGCAATCGTTCCAGCATTAACCACAGTAGCTACATGGGTAGGGACAGTTATTGGGTTCTTCATGAATTTAGGCGGAGCAGGAAATTCTTTAAAATCTATTTTAACTAGTGCGTGGTCAAATATAAAAAACGGCATCTCTCTTGCCGGTTCGGGAATTTCAGCTGTTATCAATGTTATCAAATCAGCATTCAGTGGTGTAGGTTCAGCAGGTGGTGTTCTTAAAGCTATTTTAAGTGGCGCTTGGAACGGCATTCGTTCTGTTATATCCGCGGTAGGAGGAGCAGTTGGCGGAGTAATCAACGGTATCAAATCCGTATTTAACGGATTGAAAAGTACAGGTACTTCACTAAGTTCAGGAATTTCTGGAGCTTTTAACGGAATGAAAAACGTTATTTCGAGTGTATCTGGATCAATCAAATCAACGATAGATACTGTTAAAAATGTATTTAACAGCTTGAAAGATATCGACATAAGTGGTGCAGGTGCAGCAATCATGGATGGTTTCTTCAGTGGATTGAAAAAAACTTGGGGTAAAGTTACAGACTTTGTTGGAGGTATTGCAGGTTGGATTGCTGATAACAAAGGCCCGATTGACTACGATAGAAAGTTATTGATACCCGCTGGTGATGCTATCATGGGCGGTTTGAATTCAAGTTTGCAAGATAAATTTAAAAGCGTGCAAAAGACAGTTTCCGGAATGGCCGGAGCATTATCTGACCAGTTTAGTGTAGAACCTTCAACGTTTGAAGCAACGAAAAATGTTGTTTATGGACTATCAGCTAGTCAGTTTAAAGCACAACTTTCTTCAAGTAATTATCGAGGGAACGACAATTCAGAAATGATTCGATTATTAAAAAATTTAGGTAACTTAACTGTTGTTTTGGAAGATGGAACGATTGTTGGAAAGTTAGCTCCAGCATTTAACCAATATTTAGGTAATGAAGCGAATATGAACAGGAGGTATGGCCGATGAGTGGGTTTATATTTAATGGAAAACATATTAATGAAGAATTTCCAAATTTAAAATTAGTTGAACGTTCTACACCACCTCCTGAAGATATTCCAATTAAAGATTCTGTTATCGGTATGCAAGGAGACTATGATTTTACAATTGCTTTGTTTGGCGAACGGCTATACGAAAATAGAGAACTAATTTTTGTTTTTAACGGTAAAGAACTAAACAATAGCAATAAAACTTTTAATAAAAGAATGTTAGAAAACTGGTTATTAAGTGGAAGTTATATGCCATTATATGACGACAAAGAGCATATGCATTATTATATGGCGAGGTGCGTAGATGTTAAATTAGAAAGCGATGATGGGATACTTAAAGCTCCTTACACGCTAACGTTCGATGCTTATCCGTTTAAAATAAAAAAAACAATTGAAGGTAGTCCGTATTGGGATGATTACGATGTGTCTGATTATTATCAAAAAACTAGTTTTGAATTAAGGAGAACGACATTTAAATCATTACCAATCGGTGAAGTTGGAACCATTGGAGCATGGTCCACTCAATATGATGGGTTTGAGAGCATAGCGAAACAATTATTAGGCCAATCTTATACAATTACTGATAAAAGAACAACAAGCCAATCTGTTAGTAGTTACTCTTATTATTTAAGTGGTTTAAATAAGTGGGTAATCGAACAAGATATTGTTCAAACACAGAATGGCGCACAAAAAATTGATTTATTTAATAACGGAGTAGCTTCAATTATTCCTAAAGTTACAGCGACTGGACCAATCACGATCATTCGTGGCAATGAGGTGTTTAATTTATTTACTGGTGTAACAGAATCTGATCTTTTTAGAATAAATGTCGGATACAACCATTTAGTTGTTGCTAGCGGAACTGCAGCGGACATTAAAATTGAAATGCACAAGGAAGTGATTTAATGTATCGAGTAATTGTTTATGATGGACCAAACGACGGTATTGGAACACTTATTCATTCTACTTATGCAAACACTCAAAAAGTATCATCTGGTAGCGTTCAGCAAGTTGTTGAAGGGATTGACTCAATGGACTTTACAATCAATCCTAGAAACGCTGGTTGGGGAAAAATTAAGCCGTTAACCACATTGATAAAGGTAATGAATATAAAAACAGGTTTAAATGAGTTTGAGGGTAGAATACTAAAGCCAAAACAAAACATGAGTGCAGGTGGATTATTTACGATTCAATATGAATGTGAATCATTTTTAGCTTATTTATTGGATTCTTCTCAAAGACATGATGAGATTCATAACAAAACCATAGCACAATTCTTACAAATTATTTTAGATAATCACAATTCGCAAGTTGAAGCTCATAAACGCTTTAAATTAGGTAATGTTACTGTTACGAATACGACCGATAACGTGTATCGATATTTAGGTTACGAAAGCACTTACGACACAATCAAAGATAAGCTAATCGATAGATTAGGCGGTTATTTAGTCGTTCGGCATGAAGCAGATGGTTTGTATTTAGATTATCTAGCAGAAGTAGGAACACTGTCCACAACCACAATCAATTTAAAACGTAACCTAAAAAGCATGTCACGAGAGATTGATCCGACGGAAGTTATCACTCGATTGGTTCCTTTAGGCGCTCAAATCGACAGTGAAGATGAAGGCTCGACTGACGCTAGTAAAGCAAGGGTAGATATCAAAACAGTCAATGGTGGATTAGATTATATCGATGATGTGAAACTGATTGCTGAGTTTGGTATTATCGAAAAAACCATCACGTTTGACGATGTTAACCAGCCAAATATTGTAAAAAATAGAGGACAGCAATACCTAGCTAGTCAAAAAACATCTAAGAATGCATTTGAATTAACGCCGCTTGATTTAAGTTTAAATGATTTAGATGCTGAAAGTATCGTTCGCGGAGATTGGTACCAAGTTGAAAACCCTATATTTGTTATCAATGAGCCGTTACAAGTCGTTCAAAAGAATTTAAATATCGTTAATCCGTTGGACATCAAAACAACGATAGGTGATAAGTTTAAGACATTAACGCAGTATCAAGTTGAAGCTAATAAAGGTTTGAAGCAATTCGATAAATTAAGAACAGCAGTAACGAATCAATCCCTAACAATAGCAACATTAAAAAAATCAAACACTGAAATTACAGCAAGCTACAACGCTATGCAACTATCTTACAATAATTTAGCTACAACGTTAGAAATTGACGCAGATACTGGAACAAGTTTAGCGTTGAATCATCTGAAAACAGCTATTGATAATCTTGGAGACAAAATTGTCAGTTATGGCGCAGCAACCAGTTCAAGTGATGGTTTAATGAGCTCGGCAGATAAAATCAAGTTAGATAACTTGAGAGAAGCGACTCAATCACAGAGTGGTCTTTTAAGTGCCACCGATAAGGTTAAGTTGGATTTAGTTGTTACTAGTAGTAGAATTGATTTAAACGATGTAATGGCAAGAATAATAGCTTTAGAAAACCCTACAGTATAGATAAGGAGTGATAAGATTTGGTAGAAACAACTGAAGAGTATCGCACAAGAATCAATCAACTACAATCAAGTATATTATCAGAACCGTACATGAAAAAAATGCGCCCGGATATAGCAGAAGGAATTGGTAAAACAGGAAATAGACAAGCGGATTTAGAAGTTAAAATAGAAAAACGACAACTAGCGATTGAGGTAGACCAAATACGGTTACAAGACGGTTTTTCAGCGGCACAACAAGATGCACGTTCTACTAGTCCAAACGGTGCTGAACTAGCTGTAGCTGCTGGAAAGTACGGCACTTTGGACGCTAGATTGAATGCAAAAGAAAAACAATTAGCACAAAAAACTTTTTTTGCGGATACGGTGGCGGTTATGAAGACCATAAACTATCTAAAAGGAGACGTCATTTATACCAAAGGCTATTACGAAGCGAATGATGGTGGGGCAGCCGAATATCATGTAACAGATACCGTATTGATTGATGAAGGAACGTTTTCACACACGCTAGCTGGTGGGTTGTATGCCGAATTAGTAGCTGTTAAAGAAGTGCACGTCAACCAATTGGGTGCAAAGCCGAACTACTGGGGCGACGACATAGATAACTTTTCGATCATTCAAAAAGCCTTTGACAGTAACGTCCCTACTATCCAGTTTCAAGGCAGCGGGTACTATGTACGAGACGCGGGCAAACGGCTAAACACAAAACGAAAAGTGACGCTTGAAGGAAACGGGGCGACGCTGCTAGCAAGTAACGGGGTATTCCTAGACACGAACGGATCTGCTAAAAAAGTCACAGCTCGAAACTTAAACGTCGTATCAAACAACACACACGACGGCGATCAAGAAAGAGTGGGCGTAGGGATTGAAATGGCTAACTTAATAGCGGGCGTTCCCGCATGGGGCGCTTGTGTCGATTTTACCAACATAAGGTCCGAAGGCTTTAGCGTAGGAGTTAGAGGAGATTGTCTTTTTCAAGCAAAAATGGACAACGTCGCTGCACCCTATTGCAACATTTCGTTTGATTTAATTTCGTCACCTATTTTTAGTAATGTGAATACGTTTAATCAATTAACAGCCATGTACGCTAAGTACGGAATCGTGATGGAAGATTTTCGTAATGCTATCTTTACGAATACGACAATCGAAAATGTGGACTATGGCGTCGTCGTAGATACAGAATCGGAGTTAACGGTTTTTGAAACCAACTGGTTTGAATACATTCATAACGCGCCCGTTGTATTTGGAAAAGTAGTACGTGAAAGCATGACACTAAAACGATCAAACAAAACAAACACTTCCGTGACTTTTAAAGGCAATCGCTATTCTCTCAGCGAGTACCAAGAAGGAAAAGAACACTCTGATTTATTTTTCGACAAGTCTACTTCGTTTTCTTCTAGCTATAAAAAGGCGGACAAGGCAAACTCAGACTATACAGAATTGATGACTAGCGGCGTTGCTTACAAAAACTTAAGTCCGGATACGCTAGCAGTAACTTATCAAACCGGTGGTGTCTTGACAAACACAACTAAAGCTACTCCATTCGGTCAAAAAACTGTTTTGACAGCAGCAGGCGTTGATCTTTCAAAACCGTTTTTCGTTCACTGCAATTACAAAGATTGGATTCCGTCACACGTGTATTTGTTAAAAGTTAGATTACGAGTAAGCAAGCCTTTGAGTACGATGCTAACCGTGCCTTCCAGCCCTGCTGCTTTCACGGACATATCAAATTCCACATTAGTTCCAGCGGAAGCTTGGACAAATGTATCCTCTATTGTCAAAATGAAAGAAACGTTTTCTGGAATTGTGTTAGACGACGGTGGAAGATTTGGGTTTAGTTTTTATGGTGACCCAAGCGGGACCGCAGATATAGATGTTATTGAACCAATGATTGTTGATTTAACTGTCATTTTCGGTGCAGGTAATGAACCGGATGTCGGTTTGAACAAGGAGATAGGAAACCACTTAACTTACGTTAATCAATATGTAACTAGCAAAACCGGAAACCAGTCAGTTGATGTCAGTAATAAAAAGCGGGTGACCGTTTCACTACAAAACGGCTGGACGGGATCTGCTTCCTACAAATATTTAGGAAACGGATTGACCGAAATAAGCGGATACGAATTGGGTACAGGTGCTATAGCCTCTGCAGGCGTTCTTTTATTTACAATACCTTTAGATTATGCGCCTATCGCATCATCTATACAGATGGCTTTAGTCACCAATATAGATCCGTTTAACAAAATGATGACCGTCATTGTAAAAAAAGACGGAAAGGTAATGATCCAACCCTTTGTGGGTCATGAGATAGCAGCAAATTCACCTTTAGCATCCGTTCAGTTTCATTTTGTTATAGCTTCAAATGTATTATAAAAGACAGTATTAGATAAAGGTAACCTTAATCGGTTGCCTTTTTATTATGCAAAAGAAAGGTGGTCAGCAATTGGAATGGAGTGTACATGTGTCACAAATAGCAACTCTCATCGGTTCGTTCACAGTAATTGGTAGTGCGTTGATTTGGGTTTACAAAAAACTAGTATCTGATCCCGATAAAAGAATGGCCGAAAAGATTCAGAGAGAAAATTCGGAGTCGTTAAAAAAGACCGTTGAACCATTAACGAAGTCAATCGAGTTGTTGAATCACAATTTAGCTGAAAGCGAAAAAGATAGAATCCAGTTGAATAAGCAGATGGGTAAACACAATGTGATTTTAAACAATCACGAAACAAGAATCACGGTCTTAGAAGACTGGAGAAAAGGGGAAATTTAATATGGAAAGTATTTTAACAACATTAATTTTATCAGCAATTGGAGGAAGCATTGTTGTTTCCGGAATCACAGAAGTTGTGAAGCAAAATAGCAAACTATCAGGCATTTGGGTAATCGTATTTGCTCTCGTGGTAGGCGTGGTTCTGTTCGGTGCAATTGCTTTGGTATTTGACCTACCACTTGCTGAATCGTTGCTAACTGGATTTTTGACAGGCTGGGCGAGCGTTGGGGCATTTAACTCTTACGACCAAACTAAAGGAGGAATTTAATCATGGTAGAAATCAAAAAACAACATACAAAAGTAAACTTCACCAATGTAAATATTAAAGTAGAATACATCGTAGAACACGATACGGGCGTCCTAGGTCAGACAGCTAAAAATAATGCTGACTATTTTGAAAAGACAAACCGTGGAGCTTCTGCTAATTACTTTGTTGATAAAACATCTATTTACGAAGTTGTCCCTCCAGGTAAAAAAGCTTGGCATGTTGGTGACGACCGTGATGATTCTGACGATGGTATCAACAACGGCAATACTATTGGTATTGAGTTGTGTGCTGAGAAAGATGGTACTTTCCACCCAAATACATTAGCAAACGCTGCTTGGTTGACTCAGAAACTTATGAAAGATTACAATGTACCAGCTAAAAAAGTAGTTCGCCATTATGATGCTTCTGGTAAAAATTGCCCGCAAAGAATGAACACTGATGGAAAATGGACATTGTGGTATAAGTACCACAAACAATTAACAGGAGCTACATCTGTATCTGTCCCTTTACCTTCAAATAACACTAAGGAATCACAGCATACCGTTAAATCTGGCGATACTCTTTGGGGATTGTCTAAACAGTATAATGCAACTGTTGCTGACTTGAAGAAATGGAACAACCTTAAATCTGATATTATTGTTGTAGGCACTAAATTAAATTTAGGAAATAACGTTAAAGTGCCTACTGCAAATCCTACACCTGTTGCAAGTACTCCAAAAGCTACCAAATCTATTCAACAACTTGTCAATGAAACCAAAGCCGGTAAACATGGTAATGGAGATGCGCGCAAGAAATCATTAGGTTCCAACTATGATGCAGTAATGAAAGTTATCAACGGTGGCTCAAAACCTGCAGCTAAACCAGTCACTAATAAAAAACGTGTCTATCTTCCCAAATCAGCTAAAACGTGGAGAGTTTACAAAACTTCAGGACCATATACTACTGGTAAAGAAGTTGGATTCTTAGCACCAGCACAATATGGCGGTTTGAATTATGAAATCATTAAAGCATTAGCTACTGATGTTTATGAAATTAAAACAAGTGCATTTGGCAACGTAGCAATCTATGCTGCTAAATCTACTGGAGCAACAATTAAATAAATTCTAAAGTGGTCGAAATCGACCAGTTATGAAAAGTAAGTATAACCCTATCTCTTAATTGAGGTAGGGTTATTTTTTTGCTCAAAATTCGTCAAAAAAGTCTTCTACAGATTTTATTTTTTCTAAATACTCATTAATCATTAAGTCAGCAAAATATTGAGCTTCATCGATAGTTCTGAAAGGATAGGTAGATAAATCTTTTTCGTAACTAATATTTACATATGGCGATTTTATAACGGATATAAAAGCCTCTATCTTTAATCCTTCATGTTTAAAACATACTATTCTTAAATCTGGTGGTAAAAATTCTACAAATACCTTCATTTAAGATTCTCCTTTTAAATGTGATACTTACAATATACGCAGATTAATTTGAATGATTTATTTTTGTTATAATTTATTCATCATCCTACTCGTTAAAGTTTAGAACTTACTAGTTACTATAGTAGGTTCTTTTTTTATCGCTCAATGGATTGGCAATTAGTATAAGCAATCCTTTTAGCTATAAATTCCAAACTATGTCTAATTGTTCGCCATTTACAGTGATAGTATCAACAAACGTGTCCATTATTTTTATTTTTGCTAATGTATTTTCTTCTTCCCAATTAAAATCATTTAGATTTTTTAAAGACTCTTGTATAACTTTTTCATCCTTTTTATAATCTATTTCATTTAAAAGTAAGTCTAAGTTAATTTTTTGCACATTTAATTTTTCAATGCGTCCGTTTATTTTTTCAGGTGTTATTGATCCGAATTGAAATAATTCGATTAGTTTTTCTATTTGATTATCAATGGATTTTATTTCTTTTTTTATCGTTGACCTTTTTTCGATATCACCATTTTTTTCTGGAACAGTCAAATCTTTCAAAGTTAGTTTTTTTAATCTTTCAATAACTCGATTTTCTAACTGTTCTACGTTATATCTATTATTATCGCATTTTCTATCTTTAATTAGTTTTGGAGAACTCCAATTTTTAGAGGAACAAGCATATTTAATGTATCGATACTTTTTGCTGCCGGTAACTTGTCTATAGTATTTTGCACCACATTTACCACAATACAACTTACCATTCAATAATCCCTTTTGTTCGTGGCCAGAGTAGTTATAAAGTATTCTGCTATCTCTTATTTTTTGAGCAGCATTGAAAGTTTCTTCATCAACAATTGATTCGTGTTGTCCGTCGTGTATTTCTCCAGCAAAAGTTACTTTACCAATATAGAGCGGGTTAGAGAGTACACCTTTAATTTTAGTTCTTGTAGTTACTTGTTCTGGATATTTGTCGTGCAGTTCCATAACTATTTGACGAACACCTTTCTTTTGGAGATATAGACTATATATTTCTTTTACCACCATAGCTTCAAATTCATTTACTATTAACATATGATCTATATAATCGTATCCAAGTGGCGTAAAATTACCGCCTCCATGATACAAACCCGTTTTCGCTCTCTCTACACGACCCATCGTTAAACGTTCTGTAATCGTATCTCTTTCGAGTTGTGCGAACACAGATAAAATACCAATCATAGCACGTCCGAAAGAAGAGGTAGTGTCGAACGATTCGCTCATTGAAACAAAGTTAACGTTATTTTTTAGAAACACATCTTCAATTAAATAAAGAGTATGCTTTTGAGAACGGGAAAGTCTATCTAATTTATAAACAAGAATAATGTCTAATTTGTTATTTTTAATATCTTCAATCATACTTTGGAGACCTGGTCTGTCTAGTTTTGCACCACTATGTCCAGGATCTATATATTTTGCTACTAAGTTGTAATCTTTTGCTAAAGCAAAGTTAGTTAGCCTTTCTTCTTGTGCTTGTAAAGAGTAACCTTCTTTAACTTGCTCAAATGTGGAAACTCTTAAATAGATACCAGCCCTTAATTTCATTTATTTTTCCTCCAATATATGATAAAATTAAGCAAAGCAAATAGCACCGTATGACAGCGTGGCATTTTGCATAATATTATGGTGAACACCACTTTCGCTTTGGTCGGGGAGAGTGGTGTTCTTTTTTTATATTAATGTAAGTTAATTAATTCTGTTTCAGTTCCAAAAGCGCCAGTAGCAACTTCTAATTGTGTTTTTGTAGAGTTTGCTTGTTCTTCAGAAATATCAAATACAATTTTTCCTTGCATTTCAATATCAGGATTTAAGTTTTCTAAGAAGAAAGAGTTTGTAATTTGTCCATCGTCTCCTTGATTAGCAGACATAGAACCCGCAGCATCTGCTTCAAAACTTTTATCACCTTCTTTTAATTTGAAGAAAGAACTATCAACCATTACAGCTTCGTTTCCGTTATTTTTAACTGTTAAATCCACAATCAAGAAAGTTCCTTTAGCTTCTGTAGGCATGATGCTTGGACCAACTGATTTGCTAACTTCCAATCCATTAACTGTATATTCCATATCTCCAACGGTCACTACATCGCCAACTTTAAATGTTGGTTCTTCTTTAGCTGGAGTTGATTCAGTTGTTTCTTTTGTATCAGCAGCAGTCGTGTCAGATGTAGTTTCTTCTCCGCCTAAACCTCCACCAATAGCAGCTACAACAATAACAGCTAAAACCCAGAACCAAACTTTCTTATAAAAAGGTTTTTTTAATTTACCTTTCACTTCATTACCGTGTTCGTCAAACAATTTCTTCTTCGCCATTTTTCATTCCTCCAATGTATATGTATTTTTTATTACCCCTGCTGATTGGCAACCGGCAGGGATATTTTTTTATTTTTTAAACAAGTCAAATATTGAGAATGTTGTCTTTTTGTAAACTGCATTATAAGCAGCTTTCTTAGGATCTTTAATCCATCCAGAACCTTTTTTACCATAGAAAGGAATGACTGATTTTTTAATTGCTCTTTTAGCCCTGCTAGTAGTTCGAGCTCTAATCAATTTCTTTAAACTTGGTTTACGCATTCCGAACTTCATTTGATCGCTCCTTTTTATGTAATGATTTCATTATAACGCATGTACCAATTATAATGTTACCTTTTATTTAATTTTGCCTTCCCAACCTATACCTAAATTATACTTTTCTAAAACACTCGAATAATTGAATTGTCCTTCACATTCATTTATCAAGTATTTAATCATAAACTTAGTTGCTTCGTTTTCCATTTTAGAACGGTATGATTTATTGCTATATAAAGAAGCTAAATCCTTATGATTAAGAACATGTCCTAATTCATGAAGGATGACCTCTTTTTGTTTTTCCTCATCTAATAGTTGATTAATGAAAATGATATTTAGAGCAGGATCATAATATCCATTGCTCTCAATACTTATCAAAACTAACTCAATGTTATTTAGTTCAAGTAAATCAAAGACGCTATCCATATATTTTCCCTCACTTATCGCTAAATCTTCCTTCAAGATAAGCACGAATTGACTCTCTATCATTTTCAGTCATAGGTTTTCCGTCAAAACTCATCATGCCGTCTAAAACTTTATCTAAATCAGTAGGCAACGTAACTTTAGTATCTTTTCCTCGTAGGTAGTCAACTGAAACATCAAAGTAATCAGCCACTTTTTCTATATTCTCTAATTTTGGAGAAGCAGTATCCCATCTTCTAATTTGTCCATTAGATAAACCTACGTGTCTTTCAACCTCCGCAAAAGTCGTTTTATGACTATCGCACAATATTTTTATTCTGTCTACTATTCCCATGGTTATCACCTTTCAAAGGCTCACGAAAATAAATATTAACTTTTAAGCTATTTTAGTTTGACAAATAACTTTTAAGCTATTATACTATGTTCATAAGCTAGTTTGTTAGCTAATAAGTTATCGACATTTTTTTAACACGTTCCCCAACGTTGTTGTTATGGTCGTTTTGCGCTTATTTGCTATGGGTTTATATTAGCATAAAAGCTATTTACGGTCAATCATTAGCTTACAAATTAGCTTATTTTTCTTAATTTATTTTTAGGAGGTTGTAGAGATGCCAGAAACACAAGCTTTGAGAAGTAAGATTTTAAATCATTTAGAAGAACACACTATTCCGCAAAGACACTTAGCTATGTTGATAGACGAAAATCCTCAATATTTAAGCGAAGTTTTAAACGGAAAAAAAACAGGTCCAAAAGCAAATGTAATGTTACTGACAATAGTTAAAGTCTTGGGGGTCAAATAAGGAGGTTTTGTACCGTGGCAACTAAAACAAAAAAGAAAGAAATAAATTTTATCATAACGGACTATGACAAAAACGGAAACGTTATTAAGGATTTATCAAAAGTGGTTGTTCCGCTTGAAATGCAGCTAGAACTATTGAAAGAATTAAATAATTTGAGGAGAAGGAGATGATCACATGTCCCTAGAAACAATCAAAAAGTTAATCTGGTCCTCGAATATGTTCTTCTTTGGGAGCAAGAGGATAGACAAGAATAGTTTCTACTGGTTTTACGGATTCATCACCGCTTGCTTCATGATGTTAGTTTTGTTGGTTGATGTGTGGGTTATATGAGAGGAGAAAAATATGTATCCAACTAGACGCTTTGTTATAAAAATAGGAGGTTCTTTTGTAACCGAAATAGAAGTGATTGGTTTCACTAGAAAAGGTAATGAATTTATAGGCACATACAAACACAAAGTTAGCCAAAACACAGCTAAAATATTTAAAGCTAACGGTGAATCAACTTATTCTGAAGTTAAAAGTATAGCAGATGGAGTTAACGGCGTACTAATAGAACTGTAAAGGAGGAAAAAATAATGAGTGTAAAACATATTAGTTCAGAAGACGTAGCGATGGTTATTGAAGGAATTTTATATGGTGATGATTCAGGATTCGAAAGCGTGTTAGAAAATGGATTCAACGAACTTGAAGCATTTGCAGAAAAGATGAGAGAAGCTAACAAAACATATACAATAGCTACTTTTGATAATTAGGAGGTTCACAAGTGTTTTATGTAATTAGTAAAGATTTACCCACAGTCGCCATGTTCGTTCAGATAAGCCGAGCATATGCGTTCAGAAAGACGTTACTAGACAAAGGTTTAGTAGCAATCGTGATACAGACTGACAAGGAGGAATAAACGATGACAATTGGAGAATTAAAAGAGCTTTTAAAAGACAGTGAAGATATAGACGTGGTACTTGTGGAAATTGGTGGTAGTAGATTGACCGGAGGAGATATTCGTGTTGTGGATGGCGCTGAAAAAATAACTGAAAAAGGATTTGCTATATTTTGTAATTCTGTTGAACCTACAGAAGAAGAAATAGAAGATTGGAAATTTATCCATAAATCTTTAGTTATCAAGGAGGAAAACAATTGACATACAAACTAAACGGAATCAATTATACAGAAATGTTGGTGACGGATGAAGAGTTGGCGGTGGTTAGGGCGATGAGAGAAAAGGATGCAAAAATAAACGTATTCGTAAATCGTAAGAACGAAAAAGAAGCTGTGGAATATGCGAATAGTTTTCCTAAAGTAGATGAAGCACTATCTGTAGCCGGCAGTGATTTCTTTTATAGCTCTAATGTAAAAACGGGTGTTTTTGCTAATTACGAAAAAAAAGACTAAAAGGATCCCACTCCAATTAGTCCGATACGTTAATAAGTTACCCATAGTTTACCACATGAAAGGCGGTAAATAAATATGTTTGAAGAATTACCACGATTTTTATTAGATCCACCAGAAGACAGACCCATCGCATTTGATTGGAATCAATCAGAAATTTATCCAGGTGATGAAGTTTATACAATCATGGAAGAAACCGGAAAAGTAGTCCTAGTGTTAAAAGAGGACTTGGAAAATTATATTGAAAATCAATTTGGGGAAGCGGAGGTTATGCAGTAATGAATTTATACAAACTAACACAAAACTATCAAAATGTACTAGAAATTGCTGAACAATTAGATGCTGAAACGTTAAAAGACACACTAGATTCAATTGACGAAGCTATTAATGACAAAGTTGAAAACACTGCTTACGTGATTAAACAATTAGGTGCAAATGTAGATGCTTATGCAAGTGAAATTAAACGGATGCAAGCTGCTAAGTCAGCGATGGAAAACAATGCTAAAAACTTAAAACTTTACATCCAAGAGTCAATGGAAAAAGTTGGATTGGACAAGGTGCAAGGCAAATTAATCAAAGTGGCCATCCAGAAAAACCAGCCAAGTGTAGTGGTAACTGATGAAAAGAAACTATCTAAGTATTTCATTGAACAGCCGCCACAATTGAATAAAACGATCCTTAAAGAAGATTTGAATAATGGCGTAAAAGTAGACGGTGCTGAGTTACAAAGCACTAGAAGTATTCGGATTAGATAAGGGAGGTGAGAAAGATTGGAAGTAATGAAAGCAACCGATATTAAAAAATATCAAAATTGGTCATGCATTATTTATTCCGAACCAGGCATAGGTAAAAACAACCATGATTAAATCATTAACTGGTAAAACGATTGTGTTTTCTATCGATGGCATGTATCAAGTTCTTCACAATTTGGAGAACGTTGACATCATAACAATGGACGCACAAGAACCAAATAAAGAATTAGGTAACTTTTACCGCTTTGTTGTAAAGAACAAAGACGAGTATGACAACATCGTAATCGATAACTTATCAACGTTCCAAAAGTTCTGGTTAAATGCACAAGCAACATTATCCAAAAGCGGCATGCCAGAAATAAAAGATTATGGAGTAATCGATAGAGTGCTACTTGATTTCATCGCAAGCTTCAAAAAACTTAAAAAAAATCTATTGTTTTTTGCACACGAAAAGAAAGTTGAAATCACGCGAGAAAGTGGCGGAGTATATACCCAATTTCAACCAGATATTCGCAACCTTGACGCAATTATGGGAATTGTTCCTATTGTGGGGCGCATGGTCATTATGAAAGAACCAGAAACACAAAAAAGAAAAAGAGTCATCGTACTCCAGCCTACTCAATCGACTAGGGCTAAAGATCAACTTATTGGAAACCTACAAACGATTGATCAATTAGAATTGTTACCAACTTTACAAAAAAACTAAACTAAAAGGGGATTATTAAAATGGGATTATTAGACACATTGAAACAAGTAAAACAAGAAGGATTTAACGCAGAAACGGACTCAATCGCAACAAATTCAAAACTAGCAGCGGGTAAATATCCAGTTCGCTTCAAATCTTCGCAAGTGAGCGTGGATAAAGCAAGCCGAACACAATTAGGAATTGCTTTGGAAGTTGTATCAGGAAAAGATAAAGGGCGTATGGAATTCATTTATTTAAGTTTCGATGAAGGTTTGCCAGAGTTTGTTTTAAACAAAAATGGACGTACTCTTTTAAAACTAGCCAGCATGTTGGACATTGAATTTACAAATAAAGACTTAGCTGATGAAGTAGCGACAAACGAAGCATTATCGAAAGGTATCGGAAAACAGTTTGAAATGGATTTAACTATCGCAGCTAACAAAAAGAATCCTGATTTTCCTTACAGAAATTATGATTTTAAACAATTAATTTCAGAACTAGATGATTCAATTGATGAAGATGAACTAGATTTACCGTTCTAAAGGAGTTATTAAAGTGAAAAGTGAAACAGAAATGAAAAATGATTAAAAGGAAACGCTCGAAAGAAGTCACTGTTAGAAATAAATTTACAGGTGAAGAAAAAGTCTTCAACACCGTGGGAGAAGCTAGTGAGTTTTTAGGATGTTCCAGAGTTCATTTATCCGGAATAATTTCAGGGAAAAGAAAAAACAGAACGGAATACATCTTCTCGACAGATTAAAAAACAGGTTACAAAAACATGGTTACAGAAAATAAGACTTGTAACTTTTTCAATAGCACCAAGGGTTTGCGAGGTTACAAAAAAGTTATGTCGAGCAATAAATAACCAAAAAAATAAAAAAAGTTACAAAATGTTTGTAAAAATAACCTCGGCATAACCATTCTTGTAACCTACGTAACCGTTGGTATTAAAGAGTTTCTAAGCAAAAGTTACAAAGTTACACCTAGTAAACTAAATTATTAATATATATAAGAAAAAAAGACGTTACCCTCTTTTTTGTAACTTTCACAAAATTTTGAGGGCAACATCTTTTAAATTGGGTGTTCTGTTGAATTGAATATAACACATAGAAAGGCAGGATGCAAGTGGGAGAAATAGTTTTTGACAAATCAAGAAAAAATCTAAAAAAAATATATGATCGCATCCGTTCCAAAAGTTTAGCAAAGCATGTTGGAAAAGAAGAAGTGCTATTTCTGGCCATGGGCGGCTATAACCGAACTTATGAATTAATGCGCGAATTAGGTTTTAGAAAAAGATGATATCGCTACATTTTCAAACTTAAAACCTAACACAAAATTTCTTAATGGAAACACACGAAAAAAAACTGATCCTTATTCAAAAAATAAACTATACAACCAGCATAAACAAAAATACGTCTTTTACTTTAAAGAAACTAGATTTGAACGTAGCGGATGGTTTTGAAGAAAGTATGCTTATTTATAAAAATGCTGAAAGAACACTTGGGCAAAAAAATAACTAATCGCCTAACTTGGCAGAAGCCAGCTATTGTTATATTGGACGACCCTTCTCTTAACCTTCAATACGAAGGGCATAGGTTTCGTTATCAAAATGAAATAGGTTTCGTCCAAACTCGTAACCCGAACGCAGACCCCAAATTAATAGTAGCTGAAATAGAACAAGTTGAAGCTGCTGATCGTATGATGTTTGCTTTGTACCAACAAAACGTATCAACAGAAACAGAAATGGTAGAAGCTTTGGCACGTTTGAGTGGTTCAGTTCAAATAAAAATCGAAACAAACTGGTATATGAAGCCTACACAATACAAACAAGTTGTCGGTTCGCAAGACCTCGCAACTACCTTAAAAGAAACGACAGAAATCGGCATTTATCAATTAAACAAAAACAAAAAGATAGGTAAAGAAAACGCGCGATGGATTGTAATACCTGAATCTGCATTCTTCTTTAATGGATTCAATTACATGGATGAAGAAGATTTATTTGCAGAAGAACTAAAAAAATGAAGAAGATGCAGAGTCTAAACATGAGAAAGAACAAGAAACTCCTACTACAAGACGTTTTATCAACAACTATGCCATTCAACATCCAAACTGGTTACGTTACAAGCCAAATGAACAACAGTCCTTCTGAGAGCCTTAAATCGTTCTTGGCAGACGTTGACGAAATAGAAGAACAAAAGGTACATGGAGTAGAACTTCTTTTAGGAGCAACAACCGAAGAAGAATACAAACACATAAAAAAACACAACCTTGCTTATTTCTTAGATGGTTCTTATCGAAACGATGACCGAAAAGACTCCAATTATCAAGGTGTAAAAGACTTATTTCAATAGATGTGGATGATGGCGAATATACAAGGGAAGAAATCGAGAAGAAACTAGAACTACAAGACTTCTTTGGAATCATTTACCCAACAGCTAAATATTACTTTGACAATTCTAAAAGATGGAGAATCATCCTTATTGCAGATACAGAAATGTCTAAAGAAGAATTACAAAAAACACAGTTGAAGGTGTAGCAGCACTTTTGGATTTAGAAATAGACAATGCTAGCAAAAAGCTTTCTCAATTAATGGGTTATCCACTAGTTCAATCCCACGTATCAACTGTAATTGGTGGTTTTGTAAATGTTTCTCAATTTGCTAAAGAAAAACCATTGGCTCAAAAATATGCAAATGTGTATGACATTAAGCCGAAAAAGCAATAAATCACTAATGGATTTCAATCATGATCAAGCTAGAATCGTACACGAAATAATGAATGTGGTTTACGAGAAGGTGAGCGTAACGAAAAATATCGTCAAGCTTACATGTTCTTACGTGACACACTAAGTAATCCAGAATTAGAACAATGGCATACAGAAGCTTCCGAACTAATCAATGCAACTCGTTCGCAGGCATCGGCAGACGGACTACCTGAAAAGAAGTGGAGGCGATTTACCGATGAAACCTTTTACGCAATCTTTAGAATCAAATATCAAACAAACATTTACCTATTCTCATGCAAAAAACAAGTACAACTATGAAGGCCGGGCAGAGGGATACGATTCTCTGTCTTTCTTCAAAAAGAATGTTAGTGCAAAAAAATCCTTTTCAAATACTGATGGATTTGGATCGAGTAGCTTTTAAACGCGCTAAACAAATCATTTTAACTCACGAAATACCTTATACACCAAAACAAGAAGAAACAAGCTCGCATTTATCATGAAGTAACTGAACGTATGCAAAAGGATAGAAGTGATATCGTACCGATGTATCAAGAAAATTTAGAAGGAACAGGCGTAGTTATTTACAAAGAACCCTTCTTTTTAACAACAGTCGAAACAATCAAGCTTCATGACATCATCAACCATATGCCGAAGTCACAAAAGACGCATAACGTCGTATATGAACATCGTTTATCTAAACAAATATCGTCGTCAAAAGAACAACTTAACGCCTTGCAGAAATGTTTATCAAATCAAACATCTGTATTAATTGGTGGAGCAGAACAGGAAAAAGTTTTGTAACAGCCGAAATTATTAAGCAACTACAAGCGAACGGAAAAAA
>NZ_FNJW01000009.1 GCF_900102725.1 Carnobacterium viridans
GTATCCTTTTATGTCTCGCGGGCTCGTTCTTTATCCGTTAGCTAAAAAGACTACTCAAACCTTAGTGGATTTTTTTAAAAAAATATGTAAAATATAACAAGAAAATGGTTTATAGCGAGTAGTCATCTTTTATCCAAAAAAATTAATTGACTAGTTTCATGTATGGGGAACCCTCATAACTCAAAGATAAAACAAAGAATCCTCTCTACATTTTCGGTAGAGAGGATTCTTTGTTTTATAACGACTAATATACTTTTGGGAACTAAAAACTTTGATACATGAAATTGCTTATAATAGTGTATTAATAAAATTAGAATTAAAAAAAACTTGATAAATACCTGAATAATTCATAGCTCTAAATTTAAGCTATTTTTTTGAACAAAGTGCCTATATTTGAATTAGGCAGATACATTCTTCCAAAATAATGTGTTTTTTCGAACAGGATATCTACGGAAGAAGGCTATAATAAAAATTATTTGTCTATTTAAGGGCAGACTGACCCCTTGGAAAAATAGGTTAAAAATTTTTACGATAACTAGCCTAAATCCATTGCCTAGATCGCCGTAAGCGTTCAAAAACCTTATAAAATTCAGTTTGATACACATGATAACTCGACAGTTTGAGATAGACTTGTCTACCTGTTTTAATGAGTTTTCCGGCAACTTTGAGCAATGTCAATCGTATAGAATGAATCGTCATCCCCGATTCACTTGTTCAAATCCAATGGTCTTTAAAAAATTGACGAGGTTGTAAGCCAGGACACTGATCATCATTCTAACGTGATTTTCCAGGAAGAGTGGGCTATCTGTTTTGTCAAAATAAAAGCCTGATTTCGCTTCTTTGATGAAATTCTCCATTGTACCCCGTTTGCCGTAAAGAGAGAATATGACTTCAGGTGAGACATTATCGGATAGATTAGTCACAATGAATGCGTGGTGAAAGAGCAATTCTCCTGCTTCACGAACGGAACGTATACAGACTCGACGGGGTTTCGACCATGATTGTGCTTGATAAGGCATTGAAAAATACTGAACTTCCCGATCTTCCCATTTTTGGTTATCCCCGTAAAGTACGGATTGCTCAGCTAATTGACTTAACCTCCGATTGTTCTTTAATCGGATCACATACTGACTTTCATTTTCTTCACAAGACTCATACACCTTTGGTGTTGCGAAGCCGCTGTCTCCACGAACCAATATGTCAGTATTCGGTATGGATTCATTGTAGTGGTGTAACAATGGGTTGATAAAGGCTTTCACCCCTTTAGATGTGTACTGATTACCTGAACGCAGTTCAGCTTTTAAGAAATCTCCAGTCAGTCCGTCAAAGGCAACTAATGGGTGGTAGCCGTAGGTTTGATAATGGGCATTATAATCTGTTTGTTCTTGATGGCCAAAGGTATCTGAATGAGTGGAATCGAGATCAATGATTAACTCGGTGTCATTGCGAATCAAACGCGCTTTATCAATGAGCGACTGATTTAATGATTGTAATTGACCCACATTTTCCGTGGTGAAACGATCCAGAAACCGTGAAATTGACGATTGTGAGGCTAATTGTTTTCTGCCTAACACCATTTGAAAGACTGGATCATGTCGTAACAGATTAGCTGACGAGTCTGCCGAATAACCAGCAATCAGTTGCATAATGAGCTGTTCTAATATCGCTAAATTATCATGCGTGTAGTAAGCACGGTTATCTTTAATGTCCAGAAGTGATTTTGCCAAATCAGAAAACTTGAAGGTATCCATTACTTCTTTAACTAAGACTAAACCCGAATCACTCGATAAACGACCACCTGTATGCGAAATGATGATGTTTGAATTGAATTTTACCTGGTTTTTGTGTAAGCTAATCATGAAGAGAACTCCTTTCTTATGGTTGGTTTAGACACCTTTACCATATCAGAATGGGGTTCTTTCTTCATCACTTAACAGGTGAAAATGAAAAAGTAAATTTAAGCTGCCGTTAGGCAGTTGGCACATGTTTCAACGAAAAGTATGAATTGTTCAGGTTTAAAATAGGTAATTAAGATAGTAGTATGTAAATAATGCCTCCTACTACACATCCTATTAAAAAAATAATTAATTTCTTTTTATTTTTCATTTGAAAACCTCCTATGTATACTATAAAAATAAAATAAGTATCAATACATGAAATTGCTTATAATAGTGTATACAGAACCTTTAAAAAATGGGCTTTTGTGTTTTTATTTTATGTAAATTATATTGATATAGAATATAAAGAGAAATGGTATAATATTTGATAACATATAATTGTTTTAAATTTGTTAAGGAGGTTATTTTTATGAATGGGAATGGTGTTTCATGTACTAAAACAAAATGTTCTGTCAATTGGGGGCAGGCTTTGACTGAAGGAACTAAACGTTGGGGAGATAATCTTTTTGGAAGTGTGAGTGGTTAAATATGAGTGATTCAGAAAAAAGTAAAGAGCTTATTCATGATTTATATAATAAACTATCAAAACGCACTAATTCCAGTCCTGAATTACTAGATATCATTGACGTTTTATACCAAGTGTATCTAAAAATCGATACTGTAAGTAACCCAGAAGCGCTTGTTCAACGTTTGGTTAATTATATATATAGCACTGGTCTTAAAGGGAAACTTTATTTTCCTAAGGATGAAAATAATTTAATTGCTGATCTTGGGGTTATTGGTCAAAGAGCTGGTTTGAATGGTTTATATAAAGCTAACTACGGTGATAAATCTCAGTTTTATAGTTACTTCGATGATAATAAAATGCCTAAAAATTAAATAATAAATGAAAAAGGACTGATTTCTAGTCCTTTTTTTGTTTGCTTATTATCGGAGTTTTATTTGTTGTCATTTCGTTAATTATGTTATTGCCAGGTAGTTCAGATATAATCGCTCAACTATTACAAATAAATTAATAAATAAAGAAAATAATACATGAAATTAGATAAAATCATGTGTTCCAAACCTTGTGTAATCAAGGTTATTTTTCATCTTAAAAAGAAAAAAGATAGAGCATAAAATCTACTCTATCTTAATCTTGTCAGTCCTTCTAGCACTTTTTCTGAGTTTGTCTTAATTACCTTTAAGACAAACTCATTCATGAAAATATTAAGTCAATTAGTTGAACACTCCAAGGAGTAAACATAAATAAGGAGAATAAAATAAGCAAAATACTTATAAAAATGGTTACTTTGCTGTCTTGATTGTTTCTATAAGCAGATATCGATCGGATTAAAAGATAAATACCTATAAATAATGTTAGAAAGTACCAAAAACCCATATGAAACACTCCTTTTTAATTTTTTCAATTATGTGATTAATTCCTTAAATTAGACCTTAAAAAAAAAGTAGAGCAGTTTTATACTTTCTTCCGTGTCAAAAAAATCCCAAAGATAACTCCAATAAGGGCAATTGGAGCTATTCTCATGAACAACCACTCAAATCCGTGTAAAACCACTCCGACAACTGCGATTTCAGGGTCACTATAATCCCAACCCAAGTAAGGACTATTTGACACTATTAAAACGGTGAAAATAGCAGCTATAACCACGAACAGTAAAATAAGAAGCCAGTGAAACGTTTTGCTCCTTGTTGCTTTCCTTTGTGCGAGTTGCAAGTTGATGACCTCAAGTTTTTCAGAAATCACTTTTACGTCATCAACCTTCGACTCAATTATAGTTTCCCCAAGCAAAGTGCTTACGGATGTTTCAAACACTTCCGATATAGAAATAAGCATATCAGAATCAGGAACCGACAAACCTTTTTCCCATTTAGATATTGTTTGTCGCACTACATTTAGTTTGATCGCAAGTTCTTCTTGCGAAAGCCCTATCGATTTTCGAATTGCTTTAATATTTTCCCCTAGCATTAGTGATAACCTCTTTTCTACTGCTATTATATAATTAATTACTTGTTGCTATAAGCAACGCAAATTAACATTTTACTATTTATTATCCTTACACTAATAATGTTGAGTTTTATTTAGTTCTTATTGTGACAAACTCACCTTGCCAGTTGCAAGTTATTCCATTATTCTGATACACGAAATTGTATAAAAACGTGTATCACGAATCCTATTTTAATAGGGTTCTTTTTTTATAACGTCCTCCAATACATGATTTTGTGGTATACTAAACAAAATCATGTATCACTTTTATGAGAGGAGAGGGCTTTTAAATGAGTTACAATGTCCAACCATTAAGAACCCAACAAGAAATAAACGACTTTTTATTCTGTTTAAGGCGCAATAAAAACGCAGATCGCGATGTTTTTCTATTTTTGATCGGCATTAATAGCGGTTTGCGCATGTCTGATATTGTCAAATTGAAGAAACAAGACCTGATTTCTTCAAAAAATCCCCGAATCGTTGAGAAAAAAACAGGGAAAACCCGTATTTTGTATTTGAGTAGTCTGCAGGACTTGATTTTAGAGTACACGAAAGACTTAGCACCAGAGGATTATTTGTTTCCTAGCACCAAAGGTGGCCATGTGGAAGTCAATACGGTCTATCAGATGTTTCAAAAGGTCGCTAAGCTGTTAGGAAGAGACGATATTGGGACGCACACGTTGCGGAAGACGTTCGGCTACCACTATTACAAGAAAACTAAAGACGTGGCTACACTGATGGAAATCTTTGGTCATAGCAGTGAGAAAATAACCAAGCGCTATATCGGGATCAATGAAGATGAAATCAGCGAAACTTTATTGAATTTTAGATTGGGATTTTAAATTTACCCGTTGTTCAATTGAATATAATAAATAAAAAGGAGAAATATATGAAAAAACTATTATTAACTGCCTATGGTTTTTCAACCGATTCTATTAAGAACGCTGCGTTAGATTTAGTTGATGGAAATTTTAACTCATGCAACGCTTGTATAATTTCAACCTCTTGGCCTATAGAAAAAGAAAAGCACCCTCAAATGCAACAAGTGAAGAGTGAATTATTAGCACTAGGAGTTGATAAGGTAGATTTTTTAGATGTCGAGTTTCAAAATGCTCACTTATTGAAGAATTATCAATTAATATTTTTGAATGGAGGTTACCCTTTTTTCCTACTCTATCATTTAAATAAGAGTGGAGCTGATAAAATAATAAAAAAGATGGCAGCTAACGGCACTCCTATTATTGGGTTGAGTGCGGGTTCTATTGTTATGGGACCTGATTTAAGTTTAATGGACTATCTTTACCCTGAAGATAACTTGTTTAACGTTAAAAATTTGACTGCTCTAAATCTCACTACCGTAAGAATATTCCCACATTATAAAGAAATGATTACACGAGATAAAGAGATCACAAAAAAACTTTTGCAATTTGAGAAAGTTTTTAATCAGCCACTCAATAGATTAAACAATGATCAAGCTATACTAGTCACTAACAATAAAACAAAAATAATTAATAAATAAAATTTAGCACTTATAAAAAAATAATTGAATTAGTTATTGTTTTTATTCTTAAATAAAGTTTAAATTTCCTAAGCTAACTTTTCAGCTAAATTAAAATAATGGTCAATGCTACCGCCCTAACCAGGGTAAATAAAGATTGTTTTTTCAGTATTTTTATTATTATTGGGTTTAAAAATAGCGTATTTGAATTGGTTATTAGTAAGTACTTTCAAAATACACCCCCCTTTAAAATGCAAAGTACATAAATGATTTCTACTAAATAAGTATAACATTCGTTGTTATTAAAGTGATTTTTAAAAACAATAACTAAACAATTATTTATCTATTCAATAAGCTTATTGGATATTTTGCTATAATAATCATTATTCAAGTAGAAAAGGAGTGGTTGTATGGAATGGTACGAGAACCGAATTTTATCTTCAAAAAATGGAACTAATCCAATGTTGATAAAAGAATTAAAAGGTGGGTATGCTGTTTTTGGAGATGTACAGTTTTTACCCGGATATTGTGTTTTATTACCAAAAAGAGAAGTGAATTCTTTAAATGACTTACCTTTAGAGGAACGTGAACAGTTTCTTTCTGACATGAGTATTTTGGGAGATGCTATTATACATAGTTGCAATCCTATCAGAGTGAATTATGACATTTTAGGAAATACTGATAACTATTTACATGCTCATGTTTTTCCACGTTTTAAATGGGAAAAAGAAGAACGAAGACGTATGCCTGTGTGGTTGTATGATAGTTCTAACTGGCAAAAAAAGGAAACGGCTTATAATCCTAAACAGCACGATGAAATACGCAATAGCATTCTAGATTATTTAAACAAACATTATTCCTAATAGTTATTTAATCAGGTAACATACCTAACTACAATTACATAAAGTAAAAGGGGAATATGAGTATGGATAGATACCATAGGGCATTTGGAGTTTATGGAATACTTTATAGAAAAAATAAACTTTTAGTTATCAAAAAAACAAGTGGTCCCTATATTAATAGATTTGATTTACCTGGAGGTAGTCAAGAATTTGGAGAAAGATTAGAAGATACTTTAGTTAGAGAAATCAAAGAAGAAACTAATTTAACAGTGAAAGCTTTTCAACAGTTAGGTGTAGTTAATTTTCTGTATCCATGGAGATATGAAAATACTAATATGAATAATCATATAGCTACATTTTATGAGATTGATTCTTTTATAGGAGAAAATTTTGAAAAGGTAGATCAATTTCTTGGTCAAGACTCTGTAGGTTCCATATGGTTACCTCTGGAAGAATTAACTGAGGACAATTCTTCTCTTTTAGTATTAAAAGCAAAAGAATATATCCAAAAAGGAACCTTTATAGATAAAGGCTGGATTCTTGATAAATGGAATATATTAGATTCACCAGTATATTAATTAATAAAAGCATTAGTTTACATAAAACCCAATTATACGAAGTAAAAAACAAGACCCTCTTTATTTTATTGAAGAGGGTCTTGTTTTTTACTTTGAATAGTTAGGAGCTTTAAATTGACATGTTAAACTAAAGACAGCAATAGCTCTATTTGTAATGATCTTTTGCTGAATACAAATAGATTGTCTCGTTCATTACACTATAAATCAAACGATGCTCGTCCGTAATTCTTCGTGACCATTTACCGGATAAATCATACTTTAATGGTTCAGGCTTTCCTATACCTGTAAAAGGATCTCGGTCAATGTCTTTGATCAGTTTATTGATCTTTTTTACATTGTATTTATTTCCTTGTTCATGCCAATAAATATAGTCATTCCATGCATCATCTGACCATGCTTTAATCATCTAAGCTAACCTCAATTAACTCATGAGTTTTAAAATTGCCTTCAGAAAATTGTTGATCCCCACGTCGTAGTTTACCCATGACATAATCATTGGATAACACTCGTAATGTCTCTTGCATAGAGTCATAATCTCTTTTTGATAAGACTACAACAGTATCTTCAACATTTTTGTTCGTTACAATCAATGTATCCGCATCTTCATTTACTTGTTTCATATAGCTACGTAAATTTTGACGAAAATTTGAGTAAGCAACAGCTTCCATTATATTGACCTCCTTTATTATCTATATCACAATTGTACAACATTTTGTACAATATGTCAATTTTAGTTATTTGATTTTAAACTAAGTCATTTTTTGAAAAAGCGACCTAAAAAACCTTTTTTTTGAAAATCTTCGGAAGTGTTCTCAAAATTATCATTAATTAGAGGATTATTAGTCGAATGCTCTGTAGTTTCATTAGATAATTGAAACTGTAATTGTTCAATATGTTTATTCGTTTGAAGGGATAATTGTTGTTGTTGATCAAGTAGATTTTGTAATTTATCAATTTGCTTATCTTTACTCTCTAATTGATCTTTAAAAACATTGATAATCGTGCTATCAACGGAGCTATCTTTGATATTTTCCGCGCTATCATCCGTGCTATCATTATCGATATTAATCACGCTATCTAGGATTAATTGATTCATAGACTTTTTTTTTGATTTTGCAATTTCTTTAAGTTTTTCTTTTTCTTCTTTTGTAGCTCTAACAATGATTTGAACACGGTTATCTGACAAAAACATTCACCGCTTTCTGATATATTTATGATATCTCTATACTATCTCATATGATAGCACAGAAAAAAGTTGAAACTACTTATTAATAATTCCAACTTTTTTATTTTAATCTATATTTTGAATTTTTACTATTTGTAAATATTGCTCAATTGAACGTTTCAAATATTTCACTATGTTTTGCAATTGAGATTCCGCCCCATTTTTATGGTTAGCTACGTAACTAACGTGATCTTTAACTCCGTTCATCCCGCGTAATTTTTTTAATTCGTCATAAAGAGGATAGACTTGCTTTTGTAGATTAGCCATTTTAGTAACATCTTGCATATCTCGAAATCCAATCAATAAATTTTCTCCTAATATAGTCGTATATTTATTTTGTACAGCCTTATTAAAAAGCTCCTGCTGTTCTTGTTCTTGTTGTACTTTATCTTTAATATATTCCGAATCATTCTCTTTATAAGGTAAGGAATTTTTTGCAACTTTTTTATCTATATAAAATTGAATTCCTGAAATCGAACGTCCTGTTTTTATTTTGTCATAAGTAATAGAAAAATGTGTATGCTTATTTATTTCTTCTAAAGCTGTTTTTAGAATATTTTTTTCAAAATCAAATATTCTATCATATTCGCTTACAGTATTTGTCATTTTACGTAATTCTTGAATATCAATATAAGGATTTTTCATTTGATTAATCTGATTTTTCGTACGTTTACTTGTATCTTTGTAAGTATCATATTGATTATAATTCATAGAAAACCATTTATATAAAATAATACTATATTTACTATTTAATTCCATAATATCGGTAATCAGATATTGGGTAAAATTACGTTTTAAATCAATCAGATAGGGCATAATATCTTCTGTAAATTTAATTGCTACAACATCATTATAATCATTCCATTCGCTACTGGAAATAGGAGAAATAATTTTAAAATTTAATTTTCCTTTTGTATTTACTTCTTGAACCTCAAAAATAGATTGTCTATGAAGAGTAGTTAAAGCTTTTTTGAACCGAGCATGTTTATCATTATCTTCTGCTTTAAAAAAAGAAAAAAGAGTTTTTTTCGACAAAAAAACCGTATTATTTTCAGGAGTATTTTCAGTATTCAAACAAGATACTGCCAACTCAAAAAATTTCAAAGGAACTTTATCCATTTTAGCTACACTAGTCACCAAATCATTATGTTCTACTGTTTTTTGAAGATATAAATCTTCCATATGTATCACCTTTTGAGACTTATTGCGATCTGAAATTTGCATAATTCAATCCTCCTGTTCTTTGATAAAAAAAAATCCAATTCAAAGAATAAAAATTATCTATAGTATTTATCATACAACAAAAGACGAAAAAAATAAAAAAAATTCGTCTTTTAAACAGTTTTTCCTCGTTCAATGCACAGTTTTTCCTCGTTCAATGCACAGTTTTTCCTCGTTGTTTAATAGCTGTAAGTACTGATATAAAGGCTTTTTTTTCGTCCCAAAAGGTTTAAAAGACAAAGTATTTAAGATAAATATAAAATAACCTCGTTATAATTCATCTAAAATACTTAGTCATAACCAAGGTACAAATTAGTAATTTACTAAATTATTTATAGTTACTTTATACGTATAAAAAAAGGTACGATTGTTACAACAGACAAAAGACTAAGCCCATCTTCAATGTCTTGTGTCTCGACTTACGCTCGACGGTTCGAACCATTGCATACCCCACACTTCAAAAAACAGCGCTATTCAACGTTTGAATGGTACCCCAGATAAAAAGGACCTTTAGTTCAAGAAAACGTCTCTAACGGACTTAAATCGGTTCGTATACTCTTCACGATCGGTATCTTCTGATAACTGATCAATTAATTGTTTGTTTTCTAAAAACCAATCCTCTGTAATGATAGTTGATTCATTTTTATTAGTAAGATAGATTCGTTCTTTATCCGCCACATCTAAAGCAGCTTCTAGTTTTTCTTCAATTTGATCATCTTTTTCTTCAGTTGCTACTTTTTCCGCTTCAATTGCTTGTTTTTGTTCTTTTACTGTTTGTTGTTGAGCAGAGATTTCTTGAATTTTTGATCCAAACGGCAGTTTTGATTGAGTTGAATACCCTAATAACAGCAGCACACTGAAACAAAGCACTAAAGAAGTAAGAGATACAAGGCTAACGCGCTTTAAATGGCCAGAATTCCACCACTGGTGAAGTTTTACTCTCCAAATCAGATAAGAACACCCCAACACGACCAAAACGCTTAAAACGGGCAAAATACGCCACATGAGTTTCATAAAAAATAATCCCATCAGCTACATCCCCATAAAGAACGAAAACATCCCGTAAATAGCTAAAAGGGTAACGGCCCCAATGCCTAAAATACTGATTCGTTCGATCCAATCGGTCCGACGTTCTTTTTTTGCTTGTTGGTCCGCTTGCTGCAAGACCGCATCTAATTTTTCTTGGTAGTTGCCTAAATGTTGGTGGACGATTTTATCTAACTTTTGTTCCATTTTTTCAGGGGAATAATCTTTTAAATCAACGGCTGTTTGTTGTTTCCAATGCTCATTTTCAGTCAGTAAAGCTTGAAATTGCTCCACTCTTTTTTGTTCTTGTCTCCGATGATACGCCAGTTGCTCTTTACCGTTCTGGTCCGAAGTCTCGATTGACGTTTGGAGAGTTTTGAGGTGGCTGACGAGCAGACTCATGTGTTCTGCGCTCTGCTCGTACTTCGTCCGCAACTTCTCGTACGCTAGCAGTAAGTCCTCGTAATCTTTCGGTGTTGCTGCGCTCAAGTTGTTCTCTGTCAGATTGTTGTTTGTCTCGTTTTCGTTGGTGTTCCATGATGGCATGGGTAATCGGCTCCTTTTTAAAGTCTTCGCCTAATCTTGAGGCGGTAAACGTCCATTGTTTTCCTTCTGAATCGTGAGTCACATACTTTTGTCGGATCGTTTGGCCCCTTTTTCCAATCTCAGAAGTAAGGGTTACATCTGATTCAGATAGTAAGTGTTCAAATTCCGGATAGGAATGGGCTTGATCTCTCGCGTGATAAATTTTTTCTTTGACTAAATCCCGTTCATATTGCTTCCCAGTTTGAGTATAAGCCGCTATTTCAGTCGGATAGACCTTGTTTTTAGCTTTAGTCAATTCTACCAAGTCATGCTTTTTTGAAATGTCATTATTAATTTCATGCATTTCATAGATATCAGGAGGATTAATGGCCATTTTAGCTCCCGTTTCACTATTGACCGCATTGATCATAAAATGGTTGTGTGGATGGTCGGTATCGGTATGTGTGGCCATATAAATTTCATGATCGGGATACATTTTGCTTAATTCGGACATGAATTCTTGTCCGAACTGATGGGCTTTTACAGGCGTTAACTGATCGGTCGCGTCAAAAGACTGGACCAAGTGATAGCCTTGACGCCCTTTTGTCTTGCCCATTAAGTCTCGCGTTTGGCGCATTTGTTCTCTCGCTGCTTGATAATTTAATGGAGTGAGGTGTGCACTGGTTAAATTGACGTCAATTTTTCCTTGTCTCGCAATGTAGTTGACCGTCGCTGAACCATTTTTAGTGGCACTCGCTATCTTGATAATTGCTCCCAAAGGCCTTTCACTCCTTCCTGAATACCGGATAGCTGCTGTTCCATCGCTTTTAGTTCGTTGGGTTCATAAAGAGCTTTATTCGTGTTAATCCATTTGACTAACTGATTCAAATTGGAATTGTAATACCGCAGCTGACGAGCGATTTCTTTGGCTCCTTCAATCTCGATTTTCGGGTTTCGCATGCGAGTCCCTTTCGCCTTGCTTTTAACAAAGTTGGGTACGCTCATACCTTGTTGCTCCGCTAGGTAGCTGAGCTTCTCATATTCGGCTTCGTTCACGCGAAATTTCACTTGACGTTCTTCACGTCGGTTCTCTTTTTTTTGTTCGCTCACGGACGTAGTCTCTCCTCTCTAAATGGCTCCCTATTCGGTCTCCATTTCTCGCTGCATGACTAACTGGTCTTAGGTCTAAAACGCTCCTTATTCAGTCGCCTTTCAGACCTAAGACCAGTGCTTTTTTTCTCCACTTATTTGCCAACGTTCCCTATTCGGTCACCTTGTCAAAACGTTTCAAAAAAAGGTGTTGTTGTATTTCTTATGTTACTCCCTATTCGGTCATAAAACAAGAAATACAACAACACCAAATACAACAGGCTACGTATTTGGTACCCAAATACTCCCTGTTAGGTGGATGCGCTGCTCCCCCTAAGACCCCCAAAGGAGCACATTGTTATCTGTCTTTTGACAGGTAACAATGTGTTTTTTTTGTCCGATTCGCTGCTCGCAAACGGACAAAAAAGAGCACCGTTTTTCAACTTTGCTCCTCAATAGATCTGACTGTTTTTTGCCAGATCTCCCCTCTAAAAATACTATGCGAACCAACCGTTTTTCGAATAGTATTTTGGTGAAAATAAGTGTCTTAAATGAATGATCGATTTACTGTTTGTAAACGTCCTTCATTAGGATTTTTTTGTCAAAAAAGTATCCCAGCGTGTCTTCGTTCAAATAAAATATACGATATCTAATATAAAAATAAAATTTATATTTTCTAAATGTTTACTTAAACAAAAAAACAGACCTGAAATGGGTTCATTTCGGCCTGCTGTTTATTTTTCGTTCAAAATTATTCTGAAATTAAATAGTTAATCCATGACGGATTAATTTAATCTGAGTAGAATTTAAAACGGTACTTTCTAATTGTTTATCTAATTTATTGAAAAAAATAGTCATATTTTTACGGAGAATACTTTTTTTAGGAACATTTATAATTTCATAAGAATTTAAATTAAATTTATAACCATCAAAACACAATGTTGAGAATCGTTCAAAATTATCACCGATACAAGTTAATAAATCAAAAACAACTGTACCTTTGGAAATTTTTAAGTCTCTAAGATCATTTTCAAGATTTCTAATTAAGTCCATCTGTTCTAAAGGATCAGTGTAAGAGGTGGCCATTACAATACATTGATAATTATCTATACGTGTAGTTGGTTTAATTATCTTGTACATTTTCATAGCTACTTCCTCCTTAAACTTAAACTAAACAATATGTTAACATTTTTAATTGTAAATTCCTACTATTAACTACATATAGTAGGAATTTACAATGTCTAAAGCATTGTTTATAATACCATGAGCTGTATCAGGTCTGTCATGTACAATGGTGGTATCTCTGCCTTTAATGGGACTATCTATATTTCCCCAATGGAAAATAGAATGTCTATGAATATTGTAAAAAGTATAAGCATTATTGACTGCATTTTTTTGTTTCGCTGTAAAATATGAATCATATTCAGGATGTAAGATATATTTTTGTCTTTCTAAAGGATCTTTTATAAACATACTAAAGTTTCCATCCTTTAATTGAATTGACTTATCTTTCATAATATATTTAAGGTGACCTTCTAATAACTTTAAGGATGGAAAACTTAAAAATCCATAATCAAACATTTCATCATGTATTTTTAAATTAAATATTGATTGGTAACATAGGATACGTACTTTGCTACTAATTTTATCAGAACAATTTGGTAAATAGTTCTCCAATTCTGCCTCTATTGATTTTTTTGTAACCTTTTCTGCAACGTACGTTTGTTGATTCATAATGGCTGGGACATTTTCAATATCCATTAAAGATATTAATGAAGTATATATGTCAGAAAATAGTGTTAATGGTTTACCTTGTATTACAGCTTTTTTATTTTTTTTGAAAAAACTAACATTTACTTTTTCCCCTGGTGTAGACTTGAGAGACCAAATTTCAGCAATATCAGTTTTTTTATACTCAGATTCCTTGACATTATCTTGTTCTTTTATTAAAGAAATCACTGCTATAAAATCATCATAATTAAAATCTTCAAAAACAAACCAAGGATTATCAAAATTACTTATTTTATCAATAGTACAAATAGAAGAAGTCTTAATATAGTTAGCTAATTCTGTTTTTATGGGATCTGGACCACCAGGTGATAAGTCAATAGTGGTAGTTCCATCGTTATTGAAATGAAAATCTACTTTATATAATTCGTCTAAATAAGTAAATTCTATTCTATTTCTAGATTCGGTAATTGGGTTTAAATTTTCGATACTATATTCTCCAGTTTTTTCTGAAAAAAAGGCTACTATTGCTACTTCAATTTGATCCTGTACAATATTTAATTTACCATAAAGTGGTTTTTTTGCCATGAATTATTTACCCTCTAACTGTATTAGTTTTATAATTTTACCATCTATTTTTTTTTGACTATATTCTATATTTAAAATCATAGATTTAACGTCAAAAGTTATTTTTATATTTGCTAAGTCTTTCAGCATTTTTTTATCTTTTTTCCAAAAGTATTTTGCAAGTTTATTAATTATACGATCATTTAAATGAAAACCTTTACATATGATTATTGTTTTTTCTTCTTCTGTGTTTAAAACCCCTACTATTTTATTAAAAAGTTCTAAGTTTAAATATATATCGATATTTTCATTTGTAATGAGATTACTATTAAATTTGATGGATTCTTTTACATTATTGATAGCTTTTTTTGCTAAGAAATCAGCCTTTTCATTAAAAAAATCTCCTGAATGTGCCTTCACTTTGCTGAAGCTAATATTTATATGTTTTTTTAATTCATTCATCTTTTTTACATAATTTTTTGTTGTTTGTTTATTAGCCTTCCAAGAACCATCATACCAAGAACTTAATCCTTCGTAATCGTAAAAAATAGTAACGCTAGGCACTTCTTTTTTGACACACCATTCAACAGCATATAAAACGCCTGCTATTTCAGCAGATACATTCCATAGGTTATCATTAGAAATAATTGGAGTTTCTAATGATACTTCTTTTAAAATAGTATCGTTTTTTACGAATACACATCCAAATCCAGCTCTGTTTTGAGCTTTAGAATAGCTCCCATCAACGTAAATATGTAGTGCTGTTCCTGGTGATTCAGTCTTTTCAATTGTAGAGTTATCTAAATATTCCTCAGCTTCTAGTCTATTTTGAAAGGATTTATACTGTGAACCTGGATAACCTTTTACTTGTAACTCACAGGCATGCCAAGTTTCAAAAATGCCTGTTTTTCTACCTGTTCTTACGGCGTAAAATTTGCCCATATAAGCACATCCTAATGATATAGTATCTTTTTTTATATCGTAATATAACTTTTATAAATCGGATATAAAAAGAGAATAATTTTGACAATCTATTTTTATATTTTCTGTTATTTATACCTAATTTTATAAACAACTTTAATAAGTATTATCAGCAAAAAAAATTACCGGGCTTGCAACAAAATATTATGAGATGTTTAAAAAAATTTTCTAATTGTATCAAACTATTCAAATTCTGGAAAGATTTTTTGAATATATCTCATGTTCCTTCCTTTTCCTTTTTTCTTGAAGTTGATATATATTTAATAATAACATGTATTTTTAAATATAAAAGTTATTATTATGACAAGGATTTAAAACTAGGAGGAAGTTTTATGGAAAATAGTATTGATTATATTATAAAAAATTTTGAAGAATGTCTAGATCATATTGCTAAAGAAAAGCAAGACACCCATGAGGAGTTTGGATATAAAGATTCAGCAATTGTTACCTTAGGTTATTCAATAAGTGACAAAGCTAAGGATATAAACTTATTACTAAAAAATGAAAGAACCGAATCAATAGAAATTATTTTAAGAACTATTTTTGAGCAGTCAGTCTATATTTGTGCAATTCTTAATAAGGATACAGAAAATAGAGCTAGTGCATTAATGGATTCTTTTAATATACAAGAGATGAAAAAAATGAAAAAATTAGGAAGTTCATTGGGAATAGATTTGGAAAATATATTAAAAAAAAAGATGGACGAAGATCCATTACTAGAATCATCTGAAAACATATCAATAGATAATTATATTAAGATTTATAAGCAAAGATTTGAACAAAAATCAAAAGTAAAAATTTTTAAAAAAAATGACAATAAATTTTACGAGCAATGGTATAATTTAGATGGAAAAACACCAAATATGAGAAAGTTAGTAGAAGAAATTAAAGATAATGTATTTAATATACAAACTCATGAGTTTATTTATGTTTTAGGTTCTATGGAAGTACATGGTATAGGAGCAATGAGACAGTTAAAGATCACAAAATTAGAAGATGGATTTGGTTACTTTTCTATCTCAAAAGAAACTAATATGTTAGCTGTTATAACTCCCTTATGTTCATTTATTAATAGGCTGGCTCATATAATTAATAATGAGTATAGTACAAAACAAGATAATTTTTATAGAATAAGAGTTTTAAATATAAAAAGACATTACAAACAGTTACAGGAAAATGGCTACAAATTATAATATCATTAAATTAGATAAAGTCGTGTAAAGATAACCCCATGTTTATGAGGTTATTTTTTTTTTTATACCAAATATCTTTTTAACGATATCCTTATATAAGTAAGCGGAATTTTTATGAATTTGTACTAAAAAGGCTATTATACCAACAGTGTAACACGTTTGTTGCTTTTATTTTCTTCTAAAATTAAGTAAGCTACTCACTATAAAGGAGCTAAGCCAAATGTCACTAGGTCAATCGCTAAAAGAAGCACGAGCAGCAATGGATCTCACGCAAGAAGATATTGCAAAAAAATTGTATGTTACTCGACAAACCGTTTCGAGGTGGGAACAAAATAAAACACTGCCCAATATTTTTGTTTTACAAGAATTAAGCAGCCTCTATGGATTGTCGATTGACGAACTGATTTCTGAAACAAAAAAATCTATCCAAAAGAAAGAGGAGGAAATCTCTATGAAAAAATTCAATTGGTTTGCGTTAGTTGGGGTAGTCTTGTTCAATTTACTATTAGTTTCAGTCGTAGCTTTAACCACTATCTTACTCGTTTTTGCTCTTTGGTTAATTACAGGAACCTTTATTGTATCGCCAATCATCCTTTTAGGAGCTAATGTAATAGGAGCACAAAGTTTTTCCCTTTTCCAATCGTTCGCAAGTATCCTTTTATGTCTCGCTGGGCTCGTTCTTTATCCGTTAGCTAAAAAGACTACTCAAACCTTAGTGGATTTTTTTAAAAAATATGTAAAATATAACAAGAAAATGGTTTATAGCGAGTAGTCATCTTTTATCCAAAAAAATTAATTGACTAGTTTCATGTATGGGGAACCCTCATAACTCAAAGATAAAACAAAGAATCCTCTCTACATTTTCGGTAGAGAGGATTCTTTGTTTTATAACGACTAATATACTTTTGGGAACTAAAAACTTTGATACATGAAATTGCTTATAATAGTGTATTAATAAAATTAGAATTAAAAAAAACTTGATAAATACCTGAATAATTCATAGCTCTAAATTTAAGCTATTTTTTTGAACAAAGTGCCTATATTTGAATTAGGCAGATACATTCTTCCAAAATAATGTGTTTTTCGAACAGGATATCTACGGAAGAAGGCTATAATAAAAATTATTTGTCTATTTAAGGGCAGACTGACCCCTTGGAAAAATAGGTTAAAAATTTTTACGATAACTAGCCTAAATCCATTGCCTAGATCGCCGTAAGCGTTCAAAAACCTTATAAAATTCAGTTTGATACACATGATAACTCGACAGTTTGAGATAGACTTGTCTACCTGTTTTAATGAGTTTTCCGGCAACTTTGAGCAATGTCAATCGTATAGAATGAATCGTCATCCCCCGATTCACTTGTTCAAATCCAATGGTCTTTAAAAAATTGACGAGGTTGTAAGCCAGGACACTGATCATCATTCTAACGTGATTTTCCAGGAAGAGTGGGCTATCTGTTTTGTCAAAATAAAAGCCTGATTTCGCTTCTTTGATGAAATTCTCCATTGTACCCCGTTTGCCGTAAAGAGAGAATATGACTTCAGGTGAGACATTATCGGATAGATTAGTCACAATGAATGCGTGGTGAAAGAGCAATTCTCCTGCTTCACGAACGGAACGTATACAGACTCGACGGGGTTTCGACCATGATTGTGCTTGATAAGGCATTGAAAAATACTGAACTTCCCGATCTTCCCATTTTTGGTTATCCCCGTAAAGTACGGATTGCTCAGCTAATTGACTTAACCTCCGATTGTTCTTTAATCGGATCACATACTGACTTTCATTTTCTTCACAAGACTCATACACCTTTGGTGTTGCGAAGCCGCTGTCTCCACGAACCAATATGTCAGTATTCGGTATGGATTCATTGTAGTGGTGTAACAATGGGTTGATAAAGGCTTTCACCCCTTTAGATGTGTACTGATTACCTGAACGCAGTTCAGCTTTTAAGAAATCTCCAGTCAGTCCGTCAAAGGCAACTAATGGGTGGTAGCCGTAGGTTTGATAATGGGCATTATAATCTGTTTGTTCTTGATGGCCAAAGGTATCTGAATGAGTGGAATCGAGATCAATGATTAACTCGGTGTCATTGCGAATCAAACGCGCTTTATCAATGAGCGACTGATTTAATGATTGTAATTGACCCACATTTTCCGTGGTGAAACGATCCAGAAACCGTGAAATTGACGATTGTGAGGCTAATTGTTTTCTGCCTAACACCATTTGAAAGACTGGATCATGTCGTAACAGATTAGCTGACGAGTCTGCCGAATAACCAGCAATCAGTTGCATAATGAGCTGTTCTAATATCGCTAAATTATCATGCGTGTAGTAAGCACGGTTATCTTTAATGTCCAGAAGTGATTTTGCCAAATCAGAAAACTTGAAGGTATCCATTACTTCTTTAACTAAGACTAAACCCGAATCACTCGATAAACGACCACCTGTATGCGAAATGATGATGTTTGAATTGAATTTTACCTGGTTTTTGTGTAAGCTAATCATGAAGAGAACTCCTTTCTTATGGTTGGTTTAGACACCTTTACCATATCAGAATGGGGTTCTTTCTTCATCACTTAACAGGTGAAAATGAAAAAGTAAATTTAAGCTGCCGTTAGGCAGTTGGCACATGTTTCAACGAAAAGTATGAATTGTTCAGGTTTAAAATAGGTAATTAAGATAGTAGTATGTAAATAATGCCTCCTACTACACATCCTATTAAAAAAATAATTAATTTCTTTTTATTTTTCATTTGAAAACCTCCTATGTATACTATAAAAATAAAATAAGTATCAATACATGAAATTGCTTATAATAGTGTATACAGAACCTTTAAAAAATGGGCTTTTGTGTTTTTATTTTATGTAAATTATATTGATATAGAATATAAAGAGAAATGGTATAATATTTGATAACATATAATTGTTTTAAATTTGTTAAGGAGGTTATTTTTATGAATGGGAATGGTGTTTCATGTACTAAAACAAAATGTTCTGTCAATTGGGGGCAGGCTTTGACTGAAGGAACTAAACGTTGGGGAGATAATCTTTTTGGAAGTGTGAGTGGTTAAATATGAGTGATTCAGAAAAAAGTAAAGAGCTTATTCATGATTTATATAATAAACTATCAAAACGCACTAATTCCAGTCCTGAATTACTAGATATCATTGACGTTTTATACCAAGTGTATCTAAAAATCGATACTGTAAGTAACCCAGAAGCGCTTGTTCAACGTTTGGTTAATTATATATATAGCACTGGTCTTAAAGGGAAACTTTATTTTCCTAAGGATGAAAATAATTTAATTGCTGATCTTGGGGTTATTGGTCAAAGAGCTGGTTTGAATGGTTTATATAAAGCTAACTACGGTGATAAATCTCAGTTTTATAGTTACTTCGATGATAATAAAATGCCTAAAAATTAAATAATAAATGAAAAAGGACTGATTTCTAGTCCTTTTTTTGTTTGCTTATTATCGGAGTTTTATTTGTTGTCATTTCGTTAATTATGTTATTGCCAGGTAGTTCAGATATAATCGCTCAACTATTACAAATAAATTAATAAATAAAGAAAATAATACATGAAATTAGATAAAATCATGTGTTCCAAACCTTGTGTAATCAAGGTTATTTTTCATCTTAAAAAGAAAAAAGATAGAGCATAAAATCTACTCTATCTTAATCTTGTCAGTCCTTCTAGCACTTTTTCTGAGTTTGTCTTAATTACCTTTAAGACAAACTCATTCATGAAAATATTAAGTCAATTAGTTGAACACTCCAAGGAGTAAACATAAATAAGGAGAATAAAATAAGCAAAATACTTATAAAAATGGTTACTTTGCTGTCTTGATTGTTTCTATAAGCAGATATCGATCGGATTAAAAGATAAATACCTATAAATAATGTTAGAAAGTACCAAAAACCCATATGAAACACTCCTTTTTAATTTTTTCAATTATGTGATTAATTCCTTAAATTAGACCTTAAAAAAAAAGTAGAGCAGTTTTATACTTTCTTCCGTGTCAAAAAAATCCCAAAGATAACTCCAATAAGGGCAATTGGAGCTATTCTCATGAACAACCACTCAAATCCGTGTAAAACCACTCCGACAACTGCGATTTCAGGGTCACTATAATCCCAACCCAAGTAAGGACTATTTGACACTATTAAAACGGTGAAAATAGCAGCTATAACCACGAACAGTAAAATAAGAAGCCAGTGAAACGTTTTGCTCCTTGTTGCTTTCCTTTGTGCGAGTTGCAAGTTGATGACCTCAAGTTTTTCAGAAATCACTTTTACGTCATCAACCTTCGACTCAATTATAGTTTCCCCAAGCAAAGTGCTTACGGATGTTTCAAACACTTCCGATATAGAAATAAGCATATCAGAATCAGGAACCGACAAACCTTTTTCCCATTTAGATATTGTTTGTCGCACTACATTTAGTTTGATCGCAAGTTCTTCTTGCGAAAGCCCTATCGATTTTCGAATTGCTTTAATATTTTCCCCTAGCATTAGTGATAACCTCTTTTCTACTGCTATTATATAATTAATTACTTGTTGCTATAAGCAACGCAAATTAACATTTTACTATTTATTATCCTTACACTAATAATGTTGAGTTTTATTTAGTTCTTATTGTGACAAACTCACCTTGCCAGTTGCAAGTTATTCCATTATTCTGATACACGAAATTGTATAAAAACGTGTATCACGAATCCTATTTTAATAGGGTTCTTTTTTTATAACGTCCTCCAATACATGATTTTGTGGTATACTAAACAAAATCATGTATCACTTTTATGAGAGGAGAGGGCTTTTAAATGAGTTACAATGTCCAACCATTAAGAACCCAACAAGAAATAAACGACTTTTTATTCTGTTTAAGGCGCAATAAAAACGCAGATCGCGATGTTTTTCTATTTTTGATCGGCATTAATAGCGGTTTGCGCATGTCTGATATTGTCAAATTGAAGAAACAAGACCTGATTTCTTCAAAAAATCCCCGAATCGTTGAGAAAAAAACAGGGAAAACCCGTATTTTGTATTTGAGTAGTCTGCAGGACTTGATTTTAGAGTACACGAAAGACTTAGCACCAGAGGATTATTTGTTTCCTAGCACCAAAGGTGGCCATGTGGAAGTCAATACGGTCTATCAGATGTTTCAAAAGGTCGCTAAGCTGTTAGGAAGAGACGATATTGGGACGCACACGTTGCGGAAGACGTTCGGCTACCACTATTACAAGAAAACTAAAGACGTGGCTACACTGATGGAAATCTTTGGTCATAGCAGTGAGAAAATAACCAAGCGCTATATCGGGATCAATGAAGATGAAATCAGCGAAACTTTATTGAATTTTAGATTGGGATTTTAAATTTACCCGTTGTTCAATTGAATATAATAAATAAAAAGGAGAAATATATGAAAAAACTATTATTAACTGCCTATGGTTTTTCAACCGATTCTATTAAGAACGCTGCGTTAGATTTAGTTGATGGAAATTTTAACTCATGCAACGCTTGTATAATTTCAACCTCTTGGCCTATAGAAAAAGAAAAGCACCCTCAAATGCAACAAGTGAAGAGTGAATTATTAGCACTAGGAGTTGATAAGGTAGATTTTTTAGATGTCGAGTTTCAAAATGCTCACTTATTGAAGAATTATCAATTAATATTTTTGAATGGAGGTTACCCTTTTTTCCTACTCTATCATTTAAATAAGAGTGGAGCTGATAAAATAATAAAAAAGATGGCAGCTAACGGCACTCCTATTATTGGGTTGAGTGCGGGTTCTATTGTTATGGGACCTGATTTAAGTTTAATGGACTATCTTTACCCTGAAGATAACTTGTTTAACGTTAAAAATTTGACTGCTCTAAATCTCACTACCGTAAGAATATTCCCACATTATAAAGAAATGATTACACGAGATAAAGAGATCACAAAAAAACTTTTGCAATTTGAGAAAGTTTTTAATCAGCCACTCAATAGATTAAACAATGATCAAGCTATACTAGTCACTAACAATAAAACAAAAATAATTAATAAATAAAATTTAGCACTTATAAAAAAATAATTGAATTAGTTATTGTTTTTATTCTTAAATAAAGTTTAAATTTCCTAAGCTAACTTTTCAGCTAAATTAAAATAATGGTCAATGCTACCGCCCTAACCAGGGTAAATAAAGATTGTTTTTTCAGTATTTTTATTATTATTGGGTTTAAAAATAGCGTATTTGAATTGGTTATTAGTAAGTACTTTCAAAATACACCCCCCTTTAAAATGCAAAGTACATAAATGATTTCTACTAAATAAGTATAACATTCGTTGTTATTAAAGTGATTTTTAAAAACAATAACTAAACAATTATTTATCTATTCAATAAGCTTATTGGATATTTTGCTATAATAATCATTATTCAAGTAGAAAAGGAGTGGTTGTATGGAATGGTACGAGAACCGAATTTTATCTTCAAAAAATGGAACTAATCCAATGTTGATAAAAGAATTAAAAGGTGGGTATGCTGTTTTTGGAGATGTACAGTTTTTACCCGGATATTGTGTTTTATTACCAAAAAGAGAAGTGAATTCTTTAAATGACTTACCTTTAGAGGAACGTGAACAGTTTCTTTCTGACATGAGTATTTTGGGAGATGCTATTATACATAGTTGCAATCCTATCAGAGTGAATTATGACATTTTAGGAAATACTGATAACTATTTACATGCTCATGTTTTTCCACGTTTTAAATGGGAAAAAGAAGAACGAAGACGTATGCCTGTGTGGTTGTATGATAGTTCTAACTGGCAAAAAAAGGAAACGGCTTATAATCCTAAACAGCACGATGAAATACGCAATAGCATTCTAGATTATTTAAACAAACATTATTCCTAATAGTTATTTAATCAGGTAACATACCTAACTACAATTACATAAAGTAAAAGGGGAATATGAGTATGGATAGATACCATAGGGCATTTGGAGTTTATGGAATACTTTATAGAAAAAATAAACTTTTAGTTATCAAAAAAACAAGTGGTCCCTATATTAATAGATTTGATTTACCTGGAGGTAGTCAAGAATTTGGAGAAAGATTAGAAGATACTTTAGTTAGAGAAATCAAAGAAGAAACTAATTTAACAGTGAAAGCTTTTCAACAGTTAGGTGTAGTTAATTTTCTGTATCCATGGAGATATGAAAATACTAATATGAATAATCATATAGCTACATTTTATGAGATTGATTCTTTTATAGGAGAAAATTTTGAAAAGGTAGATCAATTTCTTGGTCAAGACTCTGTAGGTTCCATATGGTTACCTCTGGAAGAATTAACTGAGGACAATTCTTCTCTTTTAGTATTAAAAGCAAAAGAATATATCCAAAAAGGAACCTTTATAGATAAAGGCTGGATTCTTGATAAATGGAATATATTAGATTCACCAGTATATTAATTAATAAAAGCATTAGTTTACATAAAACCCAATTATACGAAGTAAAAAACAAGACCCTCTTTATTTTATTGAAGAGGGTCTTGTTTTTTACTTTGAATAGTTAGGAGCTTTAAATTGACATGTTAAACTAAAGACAGCAATAGCTCTATTTGTAATGATCTTTTGCTGAATACAAATAGATTGTCTCGTTCATTACACTATAAATCAAACGATGCTCGTCCGTAATTCTTCGTGACCATTTACCGGATAAATCATACTTTAATGGTTCAGGCTTTCCTATACCTGTAAAAGGATCTCGGTCAATGTCTTTGATCAGTTTATTGATCTTTTTTACATTGTATTTATTTCCTTGTTCATGCCAATAAATATAGTCATTCCATGCATCATCTGACCATGCTTTAATCATCTAAGCTAACCTCAATTAACTCATGAGTTTTAAAATTGCCTTCAGAAAATTGTTGATCCCCACGTCGTAGTTTACCCATGACATAATCATTGGATAACACTCGTAATGTCTCTTGCATAGAGTCATAATCTCTTTTTGATAAGACTACAACAGTATCTTCAACATTTTTGTTCGTTACAATCAATGTATCCGCATCTTCATTTACTTGTTTCATATAGCTACGTAAATTTTGACGAAAATTTGAGTAAGCAACAGCTTCCATTATATTGACCTCCTTTATTATCTATATCACAATTGTACAACATTTTGTACAATATGTCAATTTTAGTTATTTGATTTTAAACTAAGTCATTTTTTGAAAAAGCGACCTAAAAAACCTTTTTTTTGAAAATCTTCGGAAGTGTTCTCAAAATTATCATTAATTAGAGGATTATTAGTCGAATGCTCTGTAGTTTCATTAGATAATTGAAACTGTAATTGTTCAATATGTTTATTCGTTTGAAGGGATAATTGTTGTTGTTGATCAAGTAGATTTTGTAATTTATCAATTTGCTTATCTTTACTCTCTAATTGATCTTTAAAAACATTGATAATCGTGCTATCAACGGAGCTATCTTTGATATTTTCCGCGCTATCATCCGTGCTATCATTATCGATATTAATCACGCTATCTAGGATTAATTGATTCATAGACTTTTTTTTTGATTTTGCAATTTCTTTAAGTTTTTCTTTTTCTTCTTTTGTAGCTCTAACAATGATTTGAACACGGTTATCTGACAAAAACATTCACCGCTTTCTGATATATTTATGATATCTCTATACTATCTCATATGATAGCACAGAAAAAAGTTGAAACTACTTATTAATAATTCCAACTTTTTTATTTTAATCTATATTTTGAATTTTTACTATTTGTAAATATTGCTCAATTGAACGTTTCAAATATTTCACTATGTTTTGCAATTGAGATTCCGCCCCATTTTTATGGTTAGCTACGTAACTAACGTGATCTTTAACTCCGTTCATCCCGCGTAATTTTTTTAATTCGTCATAAAGAGGATAGACTTGCTTTTGTAGATTAGCCATTTTAGTAACATCTTGCATATCTCGAAATCCAATCAATAAATTTTCTCCTAATATAGTCGTATATTTATTTTGTACAGCCTTATTAAAAAGCTCCTGCTGTTCTTGTTCTTGTTGTACTTTATCTTTAATATATTCCGAATCATTCTCTTTATAAGGTAAGGAATTTTTTGCAACTTTTTTATCTATATAAAATTGAATTCCTGAAATCGAACGTCCTGTTTTTATTTTGTCATAAGTAATAGAAAAATGTGTATGCTTATTTATTTCTTCTAAAGCTGTTTTTAGAATATTTTTTTCAAAATCAAATATTCTATCATATTCGCTTACAGTATTTGTCATTTTACGTAATTCTTGAATATCAATATAAGGATTTTTCATTTGATTAATCTGATTTTTCGTACGTTTACTTGTATCTTTGTAAGTATCATATTGATTATAATTCATAGAAAACCATTTATATAAAATAATACTATATTTACTATTTAATTCCATAATATCGGTAATCAGATATTGGGTAAAATTACGTTTTAAATCAATCAGATAGGGCATAATATCTTCTGTAAATTTAATTGCTACAACATCATTATAATCATTCCATTCGCTACTGGAAATAGGAGAAATAATTTTAAAATTTAATTTTCCTTTTGTATTTACTTCTTGAACCTCAAAAATAGATTGTCTATGAAGAGTAGTTAAAGCTTTTTTGAACCGAGCATGTTTATCATTATCTTCTGCTTTAAAAAAAGAAAAAAGAGTTTTTTTCGACAAAAAAACCGTATTATTTTCAGGAGTATTTTCAGTATTCAAACAAGATACTGCCAACTCAAAAAATTTCAAAGGAACTTTATCCATTTTAGCTACACTAGTCACCAAATCATTATGTTCTACTGTTTTTTGAAGATATAAATCTTCCATATGTATCACCTTTTGAGACTTATTGCGATCTGAAATTTGCATAATTCAATCCTCCTGTTCTTTGATAAAAAAAAATCCAATTCAAAGAATAAAAATTATCTATAGTATTTATCATACAACAAAAGACGAAAAAAATAAAAAAAATTCGTCTTTTAAACAGTTTTTCCTCGTTCAATGCACAGTTTTTCCTCGTTCAATGCACAGTTTTTCCTCGTTGTTTAATAGCTGTAAGTACTGATATAAAGGCTTTTTTTTCGTCCCAAAAGGTTTAAAAGACAAAGTATTTAAGATAAATATAAAATAACCTCGTTATAATTCATCTAAAATACTTAGTCATAACCAAGGTACAAATTAGTAATTTACTAAATTATTTATAGTTACTTTATACGTATAAAAAAAGGTACGATTGTTACAACAGACAAAAGACTAAGCCCATCTTCAATGTCTTGTGTCTCGACTTACGCTCGACGGTTCGAACCATTGCATACCCCACACTTCAAAAAACAGCGCTATTCAACGTTTGAATGGTACCCCAGATAAAAAGGACCTTTAGTTCAAGAAAACGTCTCTAACGGACTTAAATCGGTTCGTATACTCTTCACGATCGGTATCTTCTGATAACTGATCAATTAATTGTTTGTTTTCTAAAAACCAATCCTCTGTAATGATAGTTGATTCATTTTTATTAGTAAGATAGATTCGTTCTTTATCCGCCACATCTAAAGCAGCTTCTAGTTTTTCTTCAATTTGATCATCTTTTTCTTCAGTTGCTACTTTTTCCGCTTCAATTGCTTGTTTTTGTTCTTTTACTGTTTGTTGTTGAGCAGAGATTTCTTGAATTTTTGATCCAAACGGCAGTTTTGATTGAGTTGAATACCCTAATAACAGCAGCACACTGAAACAAAGCACTAAAGAAGTAAGAGATACAAGGCTAACGCGCTTTAAATGGCCAGAATTCCACCACTGGTGAAGTTTTACTCTCCAAATCAGATAAGAACACCCCAACACGACCAAAACGCTTAAAACGGGCAAAATACGCCACATGAGTTTCATAAAAAATAATCCCATCAGCTACATCCCCATAAAGAACGAAAACATCCCGTAAATAGCTAAAAGGGTAACGGCCCCAATGCCTAAAATACTGATTCGTTCGATCCAATCGGTCCGACGTTCTTTTTTTGCTTGTTGGTCCGCTTGCTGCAAGACCGCATCTAATTTTTCTTGGTAGTTGCCTAAATGTTGGTGGACGATTTTATCTAACTTTTGTTCCATTTTTTCAGGGGAATAATCTTTTAAATCAACGGCTGTTTGTTGTTTCCAATGCTCATTTTCAGTCAGTAAAGCTTGAAATTGCTCCACTCTTTTTTGTTCTTGTCTCCGATGATACGCCAGTTGCTCTTTACCGTTCTGGTCCGAAGTCTCGATTGACGTTTGGAGAGTTTTGAGGTGGCTGACGAGCAGACTCATGTGTTCTGCGCTCTGCTCGTACTTCGTCCGCAACTTCTCGTACGCTAGCAGTAAGTCCTCGTAATCTTTCGGTGTTGCTGCGCTCAAGTTGTTCTCTGTCAGATTGTTGTTTGTCTCGTTTTCGTTGGTGTTCCATGATGGCATGGGTAATCGGCTCCTTTTTAAAGTCTTCGCCTAATCTTGAGGCGGTAAACGTCCATTGTTTTCCTTCTGAATCGTGAGTCACATACTTTTGTCGGATCGTTTGGCCCCTTTTTCCAATCTCAGAAGTAAGGGTTACATCTGATTCAGATAGTAAGTGTTCAAATTCCGGATAGGAATGGGCTTGATCTCTCGCGTGATAAATTTTTTCTTTGACTAAATCCCGTTCATATTGCTTCCCAGTTTGAGTATAAGCCGCTATTTCAGTCGGATAGACCTTGTTTTTAGCTTTAGTCAATTCTACCAAGTCATGCTTTTTTGAAATGTCATTATTAATTTCATGCATTTCATAGATATCAGGAGGATTAATGGCCATTTTAGCTCCCGTTTCACTATTGACCGCATTGATCATAAAATGGTTGTGTGGATGGTCGGTATCGGTATGTGTGGCCATATAAATTTCATGATCGGGATACATTTTGCTTAATTCGGACATGAATTCTTGTCCGAACTGATGGGCTTTTACAGGCGTTAACTGATCGGTCGCGTCAAAAGACTGGACCAAGTGATAGCCTTGACGCCCTTTTGTCTTGCCCATTAAGTCTCGCGTTTGGCGCATTTGTTCTCTCGCTGCTTGATAATTTAATGGAGTGAGGTGTGCACTGGTTAAATTGACGTCAATTTTTCCTTGTCTCGCAATGTAGTTGACCGTCGCTGAACCATTTTTAGTGGCACTCGCTATCTTGATAATTGCTCCCAAAGGCCTTTCACTCCTTCCTGAATACCGGATAGCTGCTGTTCCATCGCTTTTAGTTCGTTGGGTTCATAAAGAGCTTTATTCGTGTTAATCCATTTGACTAACTGATTCAAATTGGAATTGTAATACCGCAGCTGACGAGCGATTTCTTTGGCTCCTTCAATCTCGATTTTCGGGTTTCGCATGCGAGTCCCTTTCGCCTTGCTTTTAACAAAGTTGGGTACGCTCATACCTTGTTGCTCCGCTAGGTAGCTGAGCTTCTCATATTCGGCTTCGTTCACGCGAAATTTCACTTGACGTTCTTCACGTCGGTTCTCTTTTTTTTGTTCGCTCACGGACGTAGTCTCTCCTCTCTAAATGGCTCCCTATTCGGTCTCCATTTCTCGCTGCATGACTAACTGGTCTTAGGTCTAAAACGCTCCTTATTCAGTCGCCTTTCAGACCTAAGACCAGTGCTTTTTTTCTCCACTTATTTGCCAACGTTCCCTATTCGGTCACCTTGTCAAAACGTTTCAAAAAAAGGTGTTGTTGTATTTCTTATGTTACTCCCTATTCGGTCATAAAACAAGAAATACAACAACACCAAATACAACAGGCTACGTATTTGGTACCCAAATACTCCCTGTTAGGTGGATGCGCTGCTCCCCCTAAGACCCCAAAGGAGCACATTGTTATCTGTCTTTTGACAGGTAACAATGTGTTTTTTTTTGTCCGATTCGCTGCTCGCAAACGGACAAAAAAGAGCACCGTTTTTCAACTTTGCTCCTCAATAGATCTGACTGTTTTTTGCCAGATCTCCCCTCTAAAAATACTATGCGAACCAACCGTTTTTCGAATAGTATTTTGGTGAAAATAAGTGTCTTAAATGAATGATCGATTTACTGTTTGTAAACGTCCTTCATTAGGATTTTTTTGTCAAAAAAGTATCCCAGCGTGTCTTCGTTCAAATAAAATATACGATATCTAATATAAAAATAAAATTTATATTTTCTAAATGTTTACTTAAACAAAAAAACAGACCTGAAATGGGTTCATTTCGGCCTGCTGTTTATTTTTCGTTCAAAATTATTCTGAAATTAAATAGTTAATCCATGACGGATTAATTTAATCTGAGTAGAATTTAAAACGGTACTTTCTAATTGTTTATCTAATTTATTGAAAAAAATAGTCATATTTTTACGGAGAATACTTTTTTTAGGAACATTTATAATTTCATAAGAATTTAAATTAAATTTATAACCATCAAAACACAATGTTGAGAATCGTTCAAAATTATCACCGATACAAGTTAATAAATCAAAAACAACTGTACCTTTGGAAATTTTTAAGTCTCTAAGATCATTTTCAAGATTTCTAATTAAGTCCATCTGTTCTAAAGGATCAGTGTAAGAGGTGGCCATTACAATACATTGATAATTATCTATACGTGTAGTTGGTTTAATTATCTTGTACATTTTCATAGCTACTTCCTCCTTAAACTTAAACTAAACAATATGTTAAACATTTTTAATTGTAAATTCCTACTATTAACTACATATAGTAGGAATTTACAATGTCTAAAGCATTGTTTATAATACCATGAGCTGTATCAGGTCTGTCATGTACAATGGTGGTATCTCTGCCTTTAATGGGACTATCTATATTTCCCCAATGGAAAATAGAATGTCTATGAATATTGTTAAAACAGTATAAGCATTATTGACTGCCATTTTTTTGTTTCGCTGTAAAATATGAATCATATTCAGGATGTAAGATATATTTTTGTCTTTCTAAAGGATCTTTTATAAACATACTAAAGTTTCCATCCTTTAATTGAATTGACTTTATCTTTCATAATATATTTAAGGTGACCTTCTAATAACTTTAAGGATGGAAAACTTAAAAATCCATAATCAACATTTCATC